>NC_022084.1:0-316453 GCF_000246985.2 Thermococcus litoralis DSM 5473
AGAACCAAAAGGAGGAGGTGAAAATAGACTTTCAATTCTTCTAAAGTCTTATTGGAACAGCTTGATGGCTTTGAATGAAAAAACTGCGCTCTTGACTTTCAATTCTTCTAAAGTCTTATTGGAACTAAACTTGCTTGAGATTTCGCGGCGATTTTACTATACTTTCAATTCTTCTAAAGTCTTATTGGAACAAAGACAACTCGTAACAATTGGGTTGGTCTTGCTGTTCTTTCAATTCTTCTAAAGTCTTATTGGAACTTGAAAAAGAACTCAGGGAGCAATCAACCTATACAACGACTTTCAATTCTTCTAAAGTCTTATTGGAACACAGTAGAGCAGACAGTAAATGCGCTCGCAAGCATACCTACTTTCAATTCTTCTAAAGTCTTATTGGAACACGGGAACGCGACCGAAGAGGACGTCGAACTATTGTTAAAGAACTTTCAATTCTTCTAAAGTCTTATTGGAATTCCCCCTTATGTTAGCTATAGGGTTTCTAGGTCTTTTGGCTTCAATTCTTCTAAAGTCTTATTGGAACGGGCGAAACTAGAGTCCCTAAAGCCGGATGGCTAGAACTTTCAATTCTTCTAAAGTCTTATTGGAACTAGAGGGGCAACGACCGCCCAAATAATGCAGATTTTCTTTCAATTCTTCTAAAGTCTTATTGGAACATAGACTTTAACCCATGCTGTACAGTCTATAAAATCTCTTTCAATTCTTCTAAAGTCTTATTGGAACAAGAATACCTAGAAACGAAATTCGGGGGCGGTGAATGACTTTCAATTCTTCTAAAGTCTTATTGGAACACGGATGGCATAGAAATATTATTCCATGCCATCACGAACTTTCAATTCTTCTAAAGTCTTATTGGAACTCTACGTCGCCCATTATGGCTATGCTCTCTTGTAATGCTCTTTCAATTCTTCTAAAGTCTTATTGGAACGGAATTTTCGGTCGAATGGAAAGTAACGGATAAAGGCAAATTTCTTTCAATTCTTCTAAAGTCTTATTGGAACGGGCGCCGTAAGTCGCCCCCTAAGTACCCGCCTTAAGGCTTTCAATTCTTCTAAAGTCTTATTGGAACCACCTTTTTGTTAATTATGCTTTTGTCTTCTTTTAACTTTCAATTCTTCTAAAGTCTTA
Organism: Thermococcus litoralis DSM 5473; assembly: GCF_000246985.2. NCBI lineage: Archaea > Methanobacteriati > Methanobacteriota > Thermococci > Thermococcales > Thermococcaceae > Thermococcus > Thermococcus litoralis. The sequence goes on from NC_022084.1 coordinate 1,144, forward strand.
TTGGAACCAAATTCCGATATATTAGAACGAACCGCCGGGCTTACTTTCAATTCTTCTAAAGTCTTATTGGAACAGTTATTCTTTAACGGCCGATGGGGCTTTAAATGAAGACTTTCAATTCTTCTAAAGTCTTATTGGAACACGGGAACGCGACCGAAGAGGACGTCGAACTATTGTTAAAGAACTTTCAATTCTTCTAAAGTCTTATTGGAACTTCCCCCTTATGTTAGCTAATAGGGTTTCTAGGTCTTTTGGCTTTCAATTCTTCTAAAGTCTTATTGGAACGGGGCGAAACTAGAGTCCCTAAAGCCGGATGGCTAGAACTTTCAATTCTTCTAAAGTCTTATTGGAACTAGAGGGGCAACGACCGCCCAAATAATGCAGATTTTCTTTCAATTCTTCTAAAGTCTTATTGGAACATAGACTTTAACCCATGCTGTACAGTCTATAAAATCTCTTTCAATTCTTCTAAAGTCTTATTGGAACAAGAATACCTAGAAACGAAATTCGGGGGCGGTGAATGACTTTCAATTCTTCTAAAGTCTTATTGGAACCGACTAAATCCGTTTTTATCGTCGCGGAATTATCGACTTTCAATTCTTCTAAAGTCTTATTGGAACCTAGCCTTTCCCCGCTCTTATCTCTCATATAAATGTCTTTCAATTCTTCTAAAGTCTTATTGGAACTTTACGACGCCGTCCGCGACTATTTCGAAGGCGGTACCTTTCTTTCAATTCTTCTAAAGTCTTATTGGAACTTAAAACATTAATGAACATTGAGAAACATTAAAAAATTTCTTTCAATTCTTCTAAAGTCTTATTGGAACCCGGTTCGGACGGGGCGGCTACGGGCTAGCATTCATACCTTTCAATTCTTCTAAAGTCTTATTGGAACAAGCCGTTCTACAAAATGAAGACGAAGAAGACGAACTTTCAATTCTTCTAAAGTCTTATTGGAACCCAGTCCGAGCTTAACGCATGGGCTAAAGCACTAGAAAAGACTTTCAATTCTTCTAAAGTCTTATTGGAACCCTTTACAATAAGCGGCGCTGAGTTACGTATAAGGCTTTCAATTCTTCTAAAGTCTTATTGGAACGGTAGATTAAGAACGGCGTTTATTCTTAGTATTTCTTTCAATTCTTCTAAAGTCTTATTGGAACTAGCTCTTGAAGTTATCACACCGTTAGGTATATGGACTTTCAATTCTTCTAAAGTCTTATTGGAACGTGGTGTTCCGGACGCCGAAATCCAAATTAAAGACAATCCTTTCAATTCTTCTAAAGTCTTATTGGAACTGAAGTTGATAGTTGGATGTTTAATGGTAGAAGTTTTCTTTCAATTCTTCTAAAGTCTTATTGGAACCAAGAAGGACACCTGGAGAAACACTTAACCTTGCAAGTCTTTCAATTCTTCTAAAGTCTTATTGGAACTTAAAAGTTCTCTTTGGTGGTCAAACAGTCTTCCAAGCATCTTTCAATTCTTCTAAAGTCTTATTGGAACCTTGAAGCGGCAATAAACTTTTTTAGGCACAACATATTCTTTCAATTCTTCTAAAGTCTTATTGGAACGATGAGAACGGGACGAAGCTAAGTTACTACGTGGAGAGTCTTTCAATTCTTCTAAAGTCTTATTGGAACAGGGGCGAATTTTCCTCTAAACTCCCTACAAAGTAATTAGAAAGCCCAAATCTTATAAGCCTTTCCATAAAGGGTCAATAAAAATCCCCTCAAAAAGCTCGAATCCAAGCCACTAGAGAAGACTTCAAAGCACTCACTCGCCTGAACTTACTCTTTTTTCCTCCATGTCCAATCTTGTCCATGAGACTTCCAGAGACAAAATAAAAGCCAAAATCAAAAATAAGCTAATAAAAACACTTTGAACTAAAAAAGGTTAAATTTCCACGAGGAGAGGATATCAGAGAAGCCCTAAAAAGACCCTGTTCAAAATTCCGAAAAAATTTCGTTACAAAAACCTCAAAATATCATAACCTCCTGTTTGATAGTAACTTATAGTTACTAAAGACTTCTAGAACCCTCTTATAGAATGATTTTAAATTTAATTCCTCAATACAAGAGTGAACTAAAAATAGGACTATTCTAACGTGATAACATTCCAAAAAACATAAAAGAAAGCTTGTTAAAATTAGTGTCGATGAGTCATGTATGTGATTATCGTCTATGATGTTGCTGTTGAAAGGGTTAATAAAGTTAAGAAGTTCCTCAGACAGTACCTCCACTGGGTTCAGAACAGCGTTTTTGAGGGAGAAATAACACTGGCGGAATTTGAGCGCATAAAAGCTGGCCTCAAAGAGATTATTGATGAAAACGAGGACTCTATTGTTGTTTACAAGCTCCGCTCAATGCCGAAAAGAGAAACAATAGGAGTAGAGAAGAATCCGATTGATGACATTATCTGAGCCCTCTTTCCATTTCTACCATTCCAAACCCGTGTGGATTCCTCATTCCTAAGCCAAGATCGTAGGCTACACGAAGGAGCTCTTCCTCGCCCCACATTTTGAAATCAAACTCCCAGGCGCGGGTGTAGATTGGCTTTCCTGTTTTCTCATCTATCTTGACGAGAAGTCTGTAACTCTTCGGCTTCTTTGTGAGAACTCTAATGTCAAAGCTCCCCTCATAAGGCTCGCCGTAAACCATCAGGTACTTTGACTTGAGGTTTTCAAAGAGAAGCTCCTTCCAAACCTTAGGCTCGTTCTCAAAGGGGCTGTTAGGCTGACCAACTGGAGAAAGATCCCATTGTTTGAAGCCGTTTGGTGGGTTGTTGTAATAGACGTTGACTGGGGAGATGGTCTTAAAGCGCTTCCCCGAGAGATGTTCGGGAGTTTCTTCAAGCCTGGGTTCGTAGTAGAGGGGCCTTTGACCCCTCACATAGAGCTCACCTATTCCATATCCAAGACCTTCAACTAGGACTCTTAAGATTGTCTCTTCCGTGGAGGCAACGTGGAGCTCCACGGTTCCTGACTCTACGAGCAAGCCTTCATTCACCCTCTTTGTTCTTCCAACGGGTTTGAACTTTGACGCAACTAACTTGATGTCCCTCTTGTTGTTGTGCACCCTCTCAGCAACTTCCTTATCGGCGAGTTTAATAGCATGGAGAAGGAAGGAATAGAGGTAGCGGGGATAGTCGTATGGGATAAGGAATGGGGGTTCGAAGTGGAGAAGCAGTCTAATCCTCATAACACTCTTCCCCCTTGATCTTTAGGTATAACTTTCCAGCTTTGGTTGCTCTGTACTTAGGTGCTCTCCCATCAGGCTTTTCAGCCTTAACAAGGTAGTATTTTGCCATTTCCTTTAGCTCATTGCTGATTGTCGCTGGAGAAACCCCAAGCTCCTCGGATATCTTTCTTACACTCTTACCCCCAAGGAGACCACAGATTATTCTTACCCATCTTCTGTTGGAGGGGGCTAGAAACGACCCTAATTCCAAGGAGATATGCCCTGAAAGGTTCTCGAAGTCACTTTCCACTATAATTCTAACGTCCTGAATGCTCAAAAGTGCCAGCAAAGTTGATACGATAAGCGGTCTCATACCTCCTGAGAGAACTGCTAGAACGAGGCGGTCGTTGGTAAGATTGTCTCTTATGGCTTGGATTATTCTAACTACTAGCTCTTCGCCGTTAAGGGGGACCTCTAAAATCACAAAATGCTCTTCTCCGATTATCGGTGAGGCTATGTTTTTTATTGAACTGATTGCGTTGGCAGTTCTTTGCTCCTTGTGATAGCTCTCTGGAACGATTGCCAATAGTTTGTCTCCGGGTTCGAGCCCATTAACGTCCTCTCTCTTTCTTACCAGTGCCCGGACAATGAACTTCTCGTCAAAGCCTATTGGAAAGACCACGAGCAACGTCCCACCCCCTCACTTTTAAGACTTCAAAAATCTCTTTTCCAAGGGTGCTACCCTTTCCGCCCCTGTTTAATGCCGCAGCGTAGTTGTCTGCAACAACCAGAGGAAGTAGGAGCGAATAAACGCCTCTCAGGTTTCGTCTCATAACTTCTTCTGCCTCTTGCATGAATTCATTCCAATTCTTCCATGGGGTTTTCCTAGGTAGCCTTTCTCCCGAAAGCTCTTCGAGCACGGATAAACATTCCTCACAAAGCCCGGAATTCTCCGGTCTTTTAGGAGCTCCAATTCTGATCCAGTCGTGGTGGTGGAGGAGTATCGCAACGGACACCGTATCCCCGACGTCCCCATATTTTCTGAAGGCTTCTCTCGCTACGAGGGCAGAGTAAAACTCGTGAAAACCAAAGCTCGCCCTTCTTTTCTGAAATTCTTCAAGGCACTTTCCAACGTCGTGAAGGATGTAAGCTTTTCTTAGAAGCTCTCCTGCAAGCTTGGAATCTATGTTCAAAATTCTGGACAGGAATCGAGCATAGCTCCTACGAAGGTATAACCCGTCGATAATCTCAAGACCCTTTCTTATGTGGGCTTCCATCGGTTCCACACAGGCTCCATTCTCAAAAAATGCGCACGCACTCATGGGATACCACGCTCCCAGTCATACTCGCCTGTGAAGACGACCTCAACATTTTCTCCGAGTGCAATGGATTTCGCCACGTTGTAAGCATCGTTTAAGTTCCGTATCTCCCCTTCCAACCCCTTACCTCCACGATTCCTTTGGAGTAAAGCTCCATCAGCTTAGAGGGGCTTATCAGCACGGCTTCTTCCCCCACCAAAAGCGGAATTAGGAAGCCTCTCATAACTGAAATTCCCTTGGCAGTTAAGCTTTCTATTGCACTTAAAACGTGGGGTGCCCTTTTAGTCGGGTCTTTCATGAGCCGAAGTAGTTTTCCTTCCAGCTCTTTGTTGACATTTTTGGTAATAGAAGTTGGCTTTTTTCCATGGACTTCCGTGACTATCCCCTGATAGGTCTTTGGAACCCTCGAAAAGACCCTGTTCCCTTTCATCAATTCTACTGTCTTTTCAACTTTGTCTCTTGGGTATGGTCCACAGGGTGCATCTTCAAGGACGATTATCTTGGCTTTTGTTTCATTCCCGTAGCGGGCTACTCTCCCAAAGCGTTGGAGAAGGGAATTTATAGGAGCCTTATCGGTTATCATTAAATCAACTGAAAAGTCAACGCCAGCTTCGACCGCTTGTGTCCCTATGAGAAGAAAATTCCCCTCTTTTATCCATCTTCTCAAGCGGTCAATAAGTTCCCTCTTGTGGGTTGGAGTCATTCTACCGTGTATTAGCATAACTCTCTCGCTCTCATGCCAGATATTTGGGTTGTTTCTAACCCTGTCAAACAACTCAACGGCCCTTGCAACCGAGTTAACTATAACAGCGTTTCTCTTCCCATGTTCTACAAAATTGATGGGATCCCCATGCCTGAACTCAATTTTGATGTCTTTTTTCAACTCTCGTTCAATGAAGGGATCATTCTCTTGCGGAGATAGAACAGTGAAGTCGTAGCCGTTTTTCTTTGCATATTTCTCGAAAATTCTCCTGTGAGCCTCCGAGAGAGTAGCAGTCATGACCACGATGGGAACTTTCTGGGATGTGAGGAACTCAATAACTGATAGAAATGCAGTCACCATTGATTCATCCTCAAGAAGGAAGTGGGCCTCATCAAAGATTACCAGTGATGTCAGTATTGAGGCTTGGGTTAAGTAGTCATAGCCGAACTCCTGGCCCGCTTTAACCCTGTGTCTCTTCTTTGTGTTGAGCTTCAGCAAATCCCACGTGAATGTGTCCGCGGTGGTTATGTTGAGCGGAAAGAGGTGAAGGAACTCACCGCTTGAACCCATCATCTTGGTTCTGGAGAACCCAAACGCCTCTTCCGCTGTTTTTTGGATGTCCTCTATGATTGAACGCATCGGGAGAACGTGAATTACCCTATCAAAGATGGAGGCGTCCCAAAGGGAGTGAACCGCCAAGGCAAAGCTTAAGAGTGTCTTTCCGTATCCTGTGGGGGCCTGGAGAATTAAAAAAGGTGGCTTCTCAGAGGAGGTGATAAAATGAAAAGCCTCCTCAAGCAGTGGCCTTCTTTCTGGCTCAAATCCCTTAGCCTTTGCGAGCTTTTGGAGTGCCTCCCTGAACGCTCTCAAAGAAGCACCCCCAGATGTTCCTGCCACATGAACGTTTTCATAACCTTCCGGAACTCTCCGCTTGCTCTGCTGCTTCCCTCCAGAAGGGCTCTACCTTGACGGAATAGCCTGAAAACGGCATCTCTGATTAACTCCCTTCTCCCGCTGTTAATGGCCCTGTAAAGGTCTTTGACGAAGATGTATGCCAGCATCTCGCCGTCTCCGTTTACTCCCTTCCAGAGCTCTTTTTCCGCAACGTCCAAAAGGGCCCAGAGGGGGTACTTCTGAACCGTGGCGTTTCCCTCCTTGAGCTCTACGAGAAGGGGCAGACCCCCTATGCTAATGGCCTCAATCTTTCTCATGTACTTTGTCATGTACTCGCTCAGCCCTGCTAGGTTGAGCTGTGTGGTCTTAAGCTCTGTATAGACCTGCCTCTCAAGGCTTATTAGGTGTAGCGTCACCGGATATACTTCCTCAACGACGTTTCGTCCTTCCTCAGCAAGTTTCATCGCCAGCTTCATCTCATAGAGCTCCTCCGTGCTCAGAGAGATTCTGCCCGATGCTCCAGCACCTGTTAATTGTAGAAGGCCATTCCTAATAACGTCCTCAACCTCATAGGGCCAGAAACCTTCAATTCCCGGCTTTGTCATGAGGTAGTATTTTCCGCCTATGAACCCGGCAAATCCTGTGAAGAATCCGAGAGCCGTGAAAGAGAACCACAGGGGATCCATACGTATCTGAGCTTTCTGGCCGGTTGTCGGACTTAGGAAGCCACTTTGGCGTTCATAATATTCGGGTTGCTTGATTATTGCTGGTAAAATGGCCTGTTCCCCATTATACGTCACTCCGAGATAAGTTCCGTTTTTGTCTATTTTTATTGAGGATAAAGACTCGCTGGGATCTATATCTCCATCTCTGAGTAGCTTTATGGTCTCAGTGACCACAAGTTCAAAGAGTTCACCGTAAGTTTCAGGAGCGCTCCTGCCAAACCAAGCATTTAAAACCTTATCAAAGGAACTCCTGTCGTTTCTACCCATTTTGGATGTGTGTGCCTTCATCCTGCTCCCGAGGGATTTCAATGCCCCCTCAAGTGCATCGGCAAGCTCTTCTTCGTCGGGTTCAATCCCGGCGTCCATTACAACCCAAGACATGCCCAGTGCAAGTAGCTCCCTGGTTAGACCTTCGTAGGGATAATTTGAAAGAGCCTCAAGGAGCAAGAACTATCACCTCCTCGTCGATCTCTGCAGTTGAGAATTTTCCTCTGACCTCAACTGTCCCTTCGGGGTAAAACATTACCATGCGTTTGGCGTTGGAGTAGTCACCGATTCCAGAACGCCAGTCAACAACCGTTTGGAGAGTTCCCTTTCCCTGCACATGGACTCCCTTAAAGGGGAAGGCATATGCTGTTCTGACCTTGTCCCTCTCCCGAAATACTGTCTTTCCCATCTTGACCTCTTCAACACTGACTATCGATTCCCTTGAGCCAAGCCTCGTTATTCCCCATGCTGCCCTTTCTAAGTCTTTTGGAGTGTATGTGCTTTTTGACAATGCATCTTCATCGATAAGATAAGCAGCCGTTAGAGAGCCGTCAAACTCACCATATAGAACCGCGAAGGGAAAAGAGGTTACTGCACTCTGGACTTTCCCACGGTAAATGGTGTTGATTTTCAATAGGGATCCATAGAGCTTTGGTTTGCCTTCTACCTTAATGGTGGCCCACTTAAAGAGGCTCATTACGGATTCCGCTTTGCTTTTGAAGTTTTTTTTTCTCGTAAGTGGTCTCTCCTCTGTCGCCGCTGATGTGGAGGAGAGGGTACGCTATTGCACCTATCAGTGTGGTTGGTGGAACGTAGCGCAGAGCAGTTCGCATCTTGCTCTGAGGAAGGGCGCGGAGGGCTATTATCCCGGTGGGCCTCAGCTGAACCTTTAAAAATAAAGGCAAGGGAACCACCTCAGAAGGCTCCCTTCTCGTTGAGGTAGTCAATTGCCTCCTTCAGAGCCTCTTCTGGGACTTTCTCCTCTCCCGCCACGACGAGGAAGCTCTCCTCCCCAAAGCTCTTAAGAACCTCCAGCCGTCTCTTAGTTTTTTCTATGTAGTCGTCGTAAATCGGAGAGGTAACGACAAAAGGATGATCTGTGACTGCCACAACAAGCTCCGTTATGCCTCCAACTGGGAAGAAGCGGGAGAGCTTGGCTCCAAACTGACTGGATGACAGCATTCTGAAGAGTGCCTTTAGCGACACCTCGCGTCTCTTCTTTATCTCGTCCCCATCGAGTACCGGCTTTGAAGTTATCGCGCTCACACCCACTGCGTCAAGGTCGAGGTTGAAGGTGAAGCCATAGAGTGCGGTGCCAGTTTCAACGTAGTATATCATCTGCTCGGAGGCGTTACCCTTCTTGCTCGATGCGTCCATCTGTGCGTGTCTAGCATGGAGTTGCGGCTCAGAAGTGGCAAAGAGAGCGACCGACTTGACTGGGAGGGCGTAGCTTACTTGGAATGCTGAGCTCCTTCTAACTGGTGGCTTCTCGGCGTATAGAAAACCACCAACGTCTTCAACAACACAAGCTTTGACTATTGCCTCTTCGATGGCCTTAGGATCGTCTGGGATGGGGTTAACTTTCTTCCCAAGATGCACTTTGTTCATAGACTTGTAGAACTCGCCTCTCTGACAGTCATCACAGACAGGTAGACCTGCCGAGAGGGCCTCCCTAACGAGGTGCTCCTGGTATGCGTGGGCCAGGCTTTCCCCACTTATAGCTGGCACGTAGACCGTTTTCAGCTTTCCGTCTTCCTCGACTAGGTAGGGAACACGCCTGTGCTTGCCGTAGTTTCCGGCTGTTTCGACCATGTTGAGGGCCTCAACGTTGGCCTCAAACCTAACTCCAACACTCAAAAACACCACTCATCACCTCCCGAGTTTTCTTTCTTTGAGGGATACGAGAGGGCAAGGGTCGCCACGAGCTTTGCAACTCCCATATCCGAGCGAACGTCGTCGAGGAATTTCTTTACTTCCTCATCGCTTGGAATTCCCGGCACAGGGATTTTATTTCCGTCTTTCTCCACGTACCTCCTTCCATCTCCTCCAATAGAAGCACTTTCTCTGATCGACCTAAAAGCTCTGAGAGCCTCAAGAAGTGTCACTTCAACAGGTTCTGGGTTTAGTGCGTTCCCAATCCGATCCACATAGCTGAAGTTCTTTGTCTGGACAAAGAACCTCAGCATTTTCACGATGCCTTCATACTCTGTCTCTACCATGTAGTTCACCTCAATTATAGAATGATTTTTACTGAATTTAAGGTTTACGTTTAGAATATGTTTAATAAGGATAAGGAAAATGTTCAGAAAAATCTAAACATAATTTTTTTCACCCTGTGAGGAGGATACTTATCAAAGCCGTTTTGTAGGAGCTACTTGACTTCATGTGTTCTTGTTTAGAGATCTCCGAACATCTTAGAACCACGCCACCAACGGCTCGTAGTCCTTGATTCCAACGAGATGTTTTATCAGCTTATATGCCTCAAGCCTTATTAGTCTCTGTTTTGTCACGTTCTTCTTGAGCCCAGGGTGTTTTACACTTTTTCCAAGCTCTTCATTGTAGGCTTTCAAAACGGTCTTCATGCCTTCCTTTGTTAGCAGGACACCGTTTAGCTCCTCCCTGAAGTGTCCCTCCTTTATTATCCCCTGCTTCACGAGCCTGTTTGCTATCCTGTCTGCAATTATCGGCTTGAAAATCTCACTTAAGTCAAGGGCAAGGGAGAACCTCCTCTCGCTCGGTTCATGGAGGTAGCTCACCGTTGGAGCCAGTTGGGTGTTGTAGAGTTCACTAACTATTGTTGCATAGAGCCTTGAGTTCAAGAAGCTTATCAGGGCGTTCATTTCATTTTCTGGTGGTCTCCTTGTTCTCCTTACGATCTTAAATCCATCCGGCAGAACTTCGTCCCAAAGATTATAATATTCCTGCCTTATCCTTGCCTCAACGTTCATAACCTCCGTTATCTTCCTCGCGCTTTCAAGCTCTTTTAGAAGCTCCCCAAAGGAAGCGTTTATTTTCCAGCGTTTTAGGTTGAGCTCCATGTTTTTTGCCGAACCAGTAACAAAAAGCTTTGCAAGCTTGAGCCTTTTTTCTTTATTCAGGTAATGTTCGGCCTGCTTGATAAGCAAATCTCCAGAATGAAGGCTTTCCCTCGGGTAAAAGGAACCATCATAATGACCGTAGTAGTTGAAAAAGTGGACTGCAATCCCCTTCTGGGCTAGAAAATGGAGAGCCTGTGAGCTTATATTCACATGGCCGTAAATATAGATGTCGTAAATTCCTTCAACGGCAAGAGGCTTTTTGCCTTGGGCGTTTTCAAAATAGAGGGTGTTTTCTCTCCTAGTAAGAGCACCATCTGAAAGCAGGGTTATGGACTTTTTCCTCATCCCAATCACACCCAACAGAGCTCATAATAGGCACATCTTTTACATTTCTTCGATTTAAGCGGTTTCGGCGGGGCAGGGAGAGAGGTTATCCTTTCAACCTCCCTTATTGCGTCTTCAACCTCCTCTTCTCTCCCATCTAGGGTTAGCTCTTTGGTCTCTCTGAGTTTGGGATAGTTAATGATAGCTCTTGCCTTTATGCCGAGCTTTTTGAGGTAGTAAAGGTAGTAGAGAGCCTGCATCTCATGGGCTTTCCCCATTGATCTGCCCTTTTTAATTTCGTGAACCTCGATAATGTCACCTTTTTTAATGAAGTCTATCTTTATGCTTCCTATCTGGACTTCCTTTTCTTCTCCGAAATAGCTCTTCTCATGTAGGAATTTGCCCAAGTCGACCCACTCACTTTCTTGCTCCATGGTGATGCCCTTCGAGAAGTACCAGAGCTTTGTAGGGCAGATGAAGAGGTAGTTGATTTCGGTGCCGGTGAGAAGGAGTTCGTTGAGAGAGTATTCCTCAGTTGACGTTGTTCGGGAATTATAATTTTGACTGTAATTTTTGCTACGGTTTTTGCTGTTACAGTCGAAATTGTAATTTTTACTATGGTTTTCCCCATAATCACTCAAAGTATCTCTCCTCCGCTTAGTGGGACCCTCTGAAGCCCCTTGTCGGGGTTATACTCAAGCTCTGCAACAAGAATGTATTTTCCATAACCCGTATCAGAAAGTCTGTGGAAGTTTTCCTGTTCAGCTTTATAGAACCACCAAGGAATTGGAATGAGATACCTATACACTTCCATGCCCATTTTCTTGTCAAGAAGTTCACTGGCTATTCCCTGATAAGTCCCGGGAACTGCTTCGAGACCATTGAACATCTGGTAGAACTTTTGCTCATCTTCGCCCTCCATCATAGGCTTTACGTTGTTGAAGACCTCTTGAGCCATATTCTGATAGTAGCGAACCTCATCTACAAGCTTGTCGGAAACGGGCATGTAGGCGCGGCTTACCAGTTCGGGGATTAGGGATTCTCTCAGTTCTTTTCCATCAAAGTCTTGGAGCATCTTTAAGCTCTCCTCAACAACCTCGTAGGGTGTGTATATCTTCTTATCAGCTTCTGAGCCTTTGGTCAGGACATAAACATCTTCTACCTTCCCCTCTCTCCATCCCTGTCTGTTTACTCTTCCAAATCGCTGTATTAATGCGTCTAGAGGTGCTGGTTCTGTTAGTATAGTCGAGAAACTAACATCAAGGGAAACCTCTACGACCTGTGTAGCAATGACAAAGTCATATTCAGACATTTTTTCAAGAAGCAACCTTTCCTTGGTTTCCCTGTCACCTTGGGTAAACCTGCTGTGAAGGAGCAGGACTCTATAATCTTCGCCTAATTCATCGTAAACACTCATTGCCCTGTCCACGCTGTTGCATGCTATCAATGCAGGCTTCGAAGTTTCCTTGATCTTTCTATGGAGTCCAAGTTCGTCTATCAGCTCTCTTACAGAATCCATGCTTCCATTGACAACATTGACTCTATGACGCGTAAACATATCTGCTTCTTCTGGAGAGGCTTTGAGTTTTCTAAAATTGGTTGTATCCTTAATAAGCTCTTCGAGAAAGTCTGGTAGGGTTGCAGTCATTACCATGGTCTTTGCTTTCAGGTGTTCAAGTTCTTTAAGCATTGCGAGAATTATCCCAAGAACGTTGGGTTCGTAGGCGTGGATTTCGTCGAATATAAGGAGAGACCCTGAAAGCTCGGTCTTCAACATTTCGTGGAATCCAACCCCGAAGAAAGCCTTCATAAGCTGGAAGGGTGTGGTAACCTTCAGAGGGGTGTATATTTTGTGGTACAGTGAACTTAGCCGCCTGTATTCAAGAGCGGATGAGTAGAGATAAAAGCTCGCAGAGCTGTGGAGAACCCCCACTAAGGAGGGATCAGAAAATATACCCATCATTCTCTGGTGCATTGCGTTTATACTAGCTTTGTAAGGTAGGACATAAAAAATTCTGCTCGTTATACCTTTTCTGTTCCTAAAAGCGTTTCTGTTTGCCCATAAAAGAGCTGCTTCAGTCTTTCCGTATCCAGTGGGTGCTCTTAGGAGCAAGTTTCCTTCTGAATTAGAAGCCGCAACCTGAAGTGGTCTAAGATTCTCTAGTGGGATTTTCAACTCAAGTCTCTCCGCGATGTCGGGAAGAAGAAGTATTTCAGTTTCACCGGCAGATGCAAGGTGATCTGAGGCATTGAGAAGGCCACGCATAAACGTTAATATCGCTCTCTCAGCTTCGAGATTATCCCCGTACCACTCAATTAGCTTTTGAAAATCGAAGTCTCTAAGTTGTTCTCTCCATTCTGGTGGAAGATTAAACTTTTTTGGTGGTCTCGTTGTGCCAAAGTAATACGCCTCGATGTTGGGAATCCTTGGCAGGAACATCTTCTCTATGTAATCTGCTCGTTCAAGGAGCTCCCCAAGTTTCTCATCAAACTCAAGAGGGCCTATGTCAGCAACACGAACTGGGAGGATATCTTTGAGGTCGTCCAGGGTTTTATGGTGGGTAAGTATAGCAAGTGCTATGATGTTGCGTTCTCTCTCCGGGAAGTCCAAGAACTGCACGAACGGAACCGAAAGAATCTCATGACGGTAACCCCAATTGTTCTTCTTTTTCTGAAAGCCTGAGGCGCACTTTCCAATATCATGTAGGAGAACTGCATAAAATGAAAGTTCAAAGATGCCAGGGGAAATTTCCTCAAGCCAGCTAAAGGAGTTCTTTATGCTCTTCAACACATTAATAGCGTCAAGGATATGGCACTCAAGGAACTGGTGTGGGTTGAATTTGGCGTAGCAGAGCTTCATTTGCTCCACCTATGTAGATAAACACCTATTCCAAGCTCGCTATCGTAGAGGCTTTTTGTTGTCTGTCTTCTTTTTTCTGCATCTGTCCTTGGATACGGCAACACAACAAAGGGCTTTACGAGTTTTGCCCTTCTCGGAATGATGGAATAATCATATTCAACAACGAGCGCATGGACCATACCAGAGAGTCCAAGTTCGATGGGCACTATCGTTCCTCCGAGAGGCGCTTCCTTTTCTTCAAGCTCAACATCTTCTTTGATCTCTTCGACAACTGCTAGATCACTGGACCTCCCAAGGAGGAGCTGATAGCGAGGTCTTTTGAAGTGTTCTTTCCACTCGTCCGGAAGATAAAGGTAGAGCTCTGCATTGTAGTGAAATTCACGTTTCATGATGTCTGTCTCAACCTTTCCGAGAGCATAGATTTTTTCAAGATCTACTCCTCTTCCTCCGCTTTTGAAGACGTAGCCAACGTATGGAAGCTCTGTGAGGTAAACTGGTTCTCCCTTTGCGGCGGATAGTATTCCCTGAATGGTCGATGGGGGTGGAACTGGCAAGGTTGGCTGGTATCCTGACTGAAATGTGGGAAAGCGGAAAGATGCCGTCCATGCTCTCAGTTTTACCCGTATCATGGGCTCACCCGTAGTATGCCTCGACTTCCTTCACGAACCCCTCTATGGCTTCTTTCACTGTCCCAACAAACACCCCAATACCGCTCTCTTTGAGTTTCTTAACTATCTCATCCATGTCCCAACCAAGAGACTTAACAAAGCCATCATCATAGCCAAGGTAGAGCTTTGCTCCTTCTGGGATAACGTCTTTAAGGTCGCTTAGCCTCTTTGCAAGTGCTTCTGCGTCAAACTTGATGTCTCCTTTCTCTTCGTAAACTATGTCGCTTATGAATGGGTTTATCCCAGCATCAACGTTGAGAAGGAGCACGAATTTTGGTGTTATATCAGTGTGGTACTGCGTCTGTTTGGCCCCACCTGAGAAGAAGCGAAGAGCCTTTATGGCTTCGCTCGCACGTTTCTTTCTGATCTCAGCTGGCATGAGCCATTCTTTTTCATTCATCTGGACTCCAAGCTCTTGAGCAAGCTTTTCCATTTCCTCAACTTCTTGGAATATCTCTTCGTTGTTTTTGTTTCTGCTTTTGGGGAGGTCACCTCTTGTGAGGAGGTTCTTAAAGCCGGCTTTGCTTATGATAGTGAAGCGCCCAACTGCATCGAGATCTAGAGAAAAAGCACCCTTGAAGACAGTGGAGTAGAACTCTTGGCTATATGGGACGGGATCGCCTTCGTGCCTTGAAGCATAACCCTCATCAACCGTTAGGGAGTTCCTATCCGGGAGAACCGAAATTAACGGTGTGTTCTTCAAAGGAGAAACTCTGGTAACCGTTACGTTGACACCACCCTTCTTAAATGCCCTCATGTAACCAAAGATATCATCGTCAGGGTACTTGAGTGGATTTGCGGCTGTGAATACCTGCTTCTGCTCCCTATATAGGGGTGAGAGCTCCCAGTTGAAGTGCTCCTTCAGTGTAGAGCGCCACCAGTAGCGCCAAGCCTGCGGGGAGACGTAGGGATAGCGTTTTCCACCGCGTTTAAAGGTTTTGACCCTCGTAACGTTCCTGTCGGCGAGGCTTTCATCTATACCTAGCATGTTCAGCGCCGAGTGGGGCGCGTCTATCAAAACCAACCCAGTTGCAAACCTCATTTCTCAACACCCTCCTCAAATTCTTCTTCGGCTTCTTCGACCTCAGCCTTTTCAAGGGAAGCCTTCATAAGCCGATCATGGAGCTTTTCATAGATGCGGAAAAGGAGAAGGTTTTTGACAGTCTTCCAGGAGACGTTCAAGTCTTCGCCATAGCTTGTTAATATCCTCGCGAAATCGTCAAAGCTCATCAGTGCCTCGGGAATGCCGAACTCTTGCCTATCCTTTTCAACTCTTATGAAGAAGCTCTCAAACTGGTAGAGCTTCTCTGCCCTCTCCAACTCTCTGATCCGTCTTGAGAGCTTGTTATCTGGCAGCTTTTCAACGGTTTCTACAATCCTGTCAGCAACTCCTTTAATAAACTCCAAAGCTTCTTTATCCAAACCTAACACCTCCGAGCAGTAAAATGAGAGGAGATTCCAGCCTGCATTCACCTTACGGTTTTGGATATCGAGGAAGTATGGGAGTATGCTCTCTCCCGAAAGAAGTTTTGAGTAGACATCGTTGGGATAGCGTTTCTTGAAATCTTCGAACTCCTTCTCACTGGGTCTTTTTCTCCAGCCCATTAAGACTATCTTTTTCCAACCAATACCATCTTTTCTAGCTGCAAAAGCTACGAAGCGGAGAATCGGATTGGGGATGTAGAATATTTCTATCCACTGCTCCCCAGTTCTGTTGCCGTTGAGATAGTAGTATGCTGAAATTGAAACATCCTCCCAGTATCCAGTTTCCACATTCTCGGCAACTTTTCTAATGAGCTCAAAGAGGAAGTTTACTGGTTGTTTAAAGCCCTCTGCAGTATTATATAAGTACGCCTTCTTGGCACTGTTAACCGCGGCTTTGTTTAATTCTACCATTTTTTCATAAGGATAGGCATGGACAATAAGAACTCCTTGTGTTTTTCCATTTTTGGTCGTTATTACATAGCTACCTACTGAGGAGAGTTGGGCTAAAAACAGGCAGTGGGCACATATATCTGCCCCCATTTCGTTTCCATGGGGGAAATAGTTTCTTAAGTCTCCTGTTCCCAACAATGGAAATATGTCTCCCGTTATCTCCTTAGGGCGTTCTCTTTCTTTAGTGTTTATTATTGATCTCAGTTCAAGACCAGATACAACTGGATATCTGCCACAAATTTGACATACTTTTCTGTCTTTATGCTTTCTTGTTGAGAGGATAAGTTGGTATAAGCCCCATAAACTAAATTCAAGTTTGTCTGGAGTTGCATACTTTCTCATTGATGGATTAATCATTAGAATTGGATTGTTGTTTCTGTATATCCTTGCCAGTAATTGAGCCCATCCTTCCTGCGAATACAACTTAGCCACAAACTTAACGGCTCTTTTGACGTCCTCTTCAGTCAGCTCCTCAGGCTTCTCCTTTCCACTTAAAAGCAACAATGCAACGAGGCCTGCGTCAGTAAATGGATGTCCTGTCCAAGTAAAAATTGGAGATATGGCATGTGAGTCTGTCCTTCCCTTCTGAGTGTTTTGAATTTCCAATCTTGTCAAGAACTCATTAAGTCTCCTCTCTTTTTTGATATTTTTCACCTCCCTTCCACCTCTTCTTCACTCTCTCCTTCCGCCCATCAACCTTCACCATCCCGAAGCCTAGGCTGTTTTTCTCCCCAAAGCCAGCCCGATAGCCAACCCTTATCAGCTCATCATCACCATAAGCCTTGAACACGAGATGCCAAGCCCTCTGAAAGATGCCCGGCTTGACCTCAAAGCGCTTGGGCTTTGCCTTCAACACCCTAACCTCAAAATCCTCTGGAGGAGCCTTCCCGTAAAGCAGAACATACTTCTCCCTAAGGTTTTCCCTCAAATTATTGTAGAACTCCCCTTCCATGGGAGAGAGGTCATAATGTTTGAGCCTCCCGAGCTCGGGCTTTAAAGTGGTTACGGCTATTGGCGAGAGTGTTGAGTAAGTCCTCCCGCTGTAAGAGAAAGGCTCCGCCAAAGCCTTAACCTCCTCCACGTAAAACCTCTCGTTCCACAGCGTTACTTCTGGCTCTTGAAGAAGGCCCCCGATAAACGCTTCAGCAATCTCCGCTATAGGCGTTGAGAAGTAAAAGAATGCTTTTCCCTTTCCAATGAAGTACCTCTCTCCTCGAAGTGTTTTTCGTTTCTCGGTCATGAAGAGCGAGTAGGTAAATAGCTTGGGCACCTTTGGGCGGTGCAGGTTAAGGCTTAACTCGGGGTTTACAGCTTGGATCCTCCGGTATATAAGACCTTGAAGGTAATGCTGATGGTTGTAAGGAACTTTAAACTCTGAATTTTCTCCACCCATTCTTATTAGGAACCTCAATTTATCATCCCCTAAGGGGATCTTTAGTAGTATTAGCTAGGTCTTCAAAGTATTTAAGCTTTACTCAACAAATAGTAATATAACTATTACCACGATTTGAAGAATTCCCACACCTTATTAAACCAACATGAAACAAATTTAAAAGAAGGAACTAAGAAATCACGCACTTGCTCCAGCCGCATTTTGGACAGGTGGCACATCCACTCTCCATCCTAAGCTCCACGAGCTCTCCATCTTTTTCATAGCAGACTGGACAGTAGGCTACTCCAAGAAGGTCTTTTACGTTTCTCTCCTTAGCTGTTTCTTCCGCTTGTCTTTGGGCTCTCGAGATGCTCAAAGAAAACGTCGGTACCTCTTTCCCGTTGGTGCCGTCTATTATCGCCTCAACATTGATGAACTTCTTGAGCCACGATTCGCTCTCAACGATCTCTCTAAGTATTTTCTTTGCATATTCGCTCGGCTTTGCCGGTACACGCTTCTTCTTCTCACCTTCCACAGAGTACACCTGAACGCTCAAGCTTCCATCCCTGTAAACCGTGACTCCCTTACATCCGAGGGCATGGGCTAAGAGGTAAGCGGCCTTAACGTCTTCAACGGTCGCATCGTTGGGCATGTTTATCGTTTTACTCGCTGAGTCGGTGAGCCAGAGCTGGATGCTTGCTTGGGCTAAGAGGTGATCAAGCCAGTGGATATCCATTGCGGTCACAAAAACTCTCTGCATGTCCTCTGGTATCTCCTCCAAGCCTTGCACGCTACCGTAGTTGTCGCTTATCTTTTGAAGGATCTCGTCGTTGTAGAGTCCTCTCTTCTTAAGCTCAGCCTCAAACACTGGATCAACGTAATAGAACTCCCCAACCGTGACGCTCTTCTTGTAAACGAGAGCAAATATTGGCTCAATTCCGCTTGAGGTATCTGCTATCATTGAAACGCTTCCCGTCGGTGGGCATGTGGTTACCATAGCATTTCTTACGCCGTATCTCTTGATTTCTTCAACGAGCTCATCCCATGGGAGGTTCCATATCTCCCTGTGGTAGTAGCCCTCTATCGGCAGCTCTCCCTCTGGATATTTGGTTTTTTCATAAAGCGGGAAGGTTCCCCTCTTCTTTGCCGCCTCTATGCTGTACTTGTATGCGTAAAAGGTCAGGTACTCCGTGGCCTTCCTCATAAAGTCGTAGCCTTCTTTACTGTTGTAAGGAATGCCAAGTTTGAAGAGCGCATCTGCTAACCCCATCATTCCCACGCCGATTCTTCTGGTGAGCTTTGTGTTGTAGTCTATCTCCGGTAGAGGGAACTTGTTTACATCGATAGCGTTGTCGAGGTATTTGGCGACTTTCATTATAACCTGAGCATATTCGTCCCAGTCGAAGTAGGGCTTTCCTTCCTCGTCGTACTTTACGAACTTTGCAAGGTTTATAGAGGCTAAATTACACGATTCGTAGTCGTAGAGGGGCTCTTCTCCACAGTTGTGGCTCATAAATCCGTTGGAGACATAGCTATGAATCTCCGGTACCGTTAAGTCATAAACAATTTCTTCTCCAATAAATTCCACACTATCAACTCTTGCGTAGGGTTCGTCAATTTTTGTTTTATTGAGCCTAATTTTTTCTTGTTTTTCTCCTTCGAAGCCAATCTTTTCTGCAAACAGCTTTCTGCTGTAGTTTGCTATAACGAGTTCATAATATCCCTGCGCTTCGTAGATTTTCTTTTCACCGTCTTTGGTTGTGTATTCAAATGTACCCTTGTATGGCCTTTCGTAGATTTTTGATAGTATACCAAAGAGAAGCAGTAAATCTTGGACGTCTCTTAAAAGCTCCCTATCCCTTGAAGTTAGTCTTATTGCACTATCATTGTCCACGTAGCCGTCAGCTGTGAAGAGACCTCTTAAAAATGCTCTGATCTCATTTGGCTTTAAGCGGTAAACGATTTCTGGAACTCTTTTTTCGTTCGTTTTGACTATTTTCTCAAAGAATCTGTAGGCTTCGCCCCTCACTCCAAGCTTGATTTCACTTCCGTATTTGTGAGGTTCGGCTTTGGAGTTAAAGTGCTTCTTGAGTATTTCAGAGATTTTATGCGCCATCTCCTCTTCTTTTTCAGCGTTGAAGTAGAACCAAACCCTCTTATCATTTGTGTTAATATATCCATCCCCAATAAACCATCCCAAGGCAAACGCTAAATCTTCACCTATACTCTCGCTTCCAAAGTCATCCTCGATCTCAAACCTTGGCAAGGCTATTAAATCACCTTCTTTAAGCTCTTCAACTGCTTTCCAGCCATCCTTTGTCATTATCTTATGGTCAAGGGTAGCGGTTATCTCGTAACCCTCTTTTGTCTTTACTCTAGCCACTTTCTTTCTTCCAACTTTCCAGACATAGGCTTTGGTTTCAATGGGGTCTGCTACAGCGAGCTGCTTTCCGTGTGCAGTCTCATAAATGACTTCTTTCTCTTCTTCATTTGGAAGTAGGATCGTTATTGGATAAGCGAACTCTTCTCCTTCCTCAGCTATTCCTTCAACTGCAACAACTTTTTCTTCGTTCCTTTCTTTTGCAATCCTAAAGAGCTCCTCAATCTTGAGGTAGCCCTCGGGTGTTAAAACCCTTGTATCTCCAACAACACATGGGTTGGTTGCACGGATTTTTTCTCCCTTTGCAGGCTCCAGAACGTTTCTTCTGTTTATTATGTCAAAGAACACTACGCCCGGATCTGCCTTTGCCCAAGCCATGTAAGCTAGCTCTTCAAAAAGACTCTTAGGATCGATTTCCTTTACCTTTTTCCCTGTTCTTGGATTGATGAGAGGATACCTCTTCCCTTCTTTGAGGGCTTCCCAGAAATCAGCCCACAGCCCAACGCTTATGTTGAAGTTGCTTAAAACGTTTGTTCCAACATTCTGCTCTTTTGCATGGATGAACTTCTCAATATCTGGATGCCACACTTCAAGGATTCCCATGTTTGCTCCTCTTCTCACTCCACCCTGCTTTATTACATCGCTAACGGCATCGATGAGGTGCATGAACGAGACAGGACCACTAGCCGCTCCAGTCGTCGTTCCAACCAAATCTCCCTCTGGACGGAGTTTTGAGAAATTCAAACCAGTACCGCCACCCATTTTTTGGATTATAGCTACATCATGGGCTGCTTTCATTATGCTCTCCATGTCATCCTCTATCGGCACAACGAAGCAGGCTGAGAGCATTCCCAACGGTCTTCCAGAGTTTATAAGGGCCGGGGTGTTTGGCATGAAAATCTGGCTTACCATTAAGTTAAAGAACTCCTCGACGACCTCTTCATACTTGTCAAACTCTCCCCTATCGAGCATATTCAAGAATTCGTCAATGCTTACCTTCATTTTTCCTTTCTCTGCCAGTTCTCTGTAAAGGTTTACCATCCTCTCGAAGTGGTACTTGTTGAGCTTGAAGCGACCTATGCTGTAAACGTTATCGAAGTTCTCAAGGTTCTGCAGGTAGTATTCGACTCTCTTCAAATCTTGGGCGTAGCCCCCTTCTTTAGAGAACACTCTCTCGTCATACAGGAGATCGGGAATTGCGGCTAAAATGGCAACCCTCTCAAAGAGCTGCTTTGGACTCTCGATTATTTTTCCTTCTTCATTCTTCATGAGGTACCTGCTTGCCAGAACTCTAAGGGCATTTATTGAGAAGCGCTTGTCTATCTCGTCGAGCTTCTCTTTGTTGAGTATTCTCCTTTTCTCTTCTCTAATCTCTGCTTTCTTCTTCCTGTAGATTATGTAAGCTTTGGCAACATCAAAAAGGCCATTTCTCATCAGCTCTAGCTCTACTATGTCCTGAATGTTCTCTATGTGGGGGGTCTGCCCATCATAAAGCTCATTGATCCTATCAACAACATCCTTCACAATCTTATCGAGAAGATTCTCATCCCTTACCCCAACTTCCCACATTGCCCTTTGTATAGCCCATCTTATACGGCTCTCATCGAAAGGAACTATCCGGCCATCTCTTTTCATCACTTTTTCAACTGGCATATAAACCACCCTGTCATATTATTTTGCTATTCCGCAGTACCATAGTAAAAGTATCGGTAGGAAATAATGAGCAGGTAAGGTAAATATATCTTGCCCTTGCTGAGATTGCCAAGGTGACAAATATTGAAGACAGAGCCCGTCGGAATAATAAAGAGTAGAAAAACCCCCAAGTCGGATATTTTATCCAACTATTCCTCTAAACCCTCATAGATAATCTTCAGCCTGTAGGCATGTTTGAGCTCTTCTTGAGCCATCATGTTGAATATCTCGCTTAAAGAACCGCTAAGTATCTGGCTTAGTTTTTTGTAGAGCTCATAGCTGTGCTTTTCCCTTATGAGGGCCTCTAAGATAAGATCAGTCAGTGTCTGAGGCTCAGCCCTCTCATCCTGGAAGTATGGCTCCAGGCTTAAAGAATCCACGTAATCTATAACCGCGGTTTTTTCCAGAGTCTTCTCACTGCTGAACTTCTCAATTGTATTTTTGTGCCTCAGCTCTTCACTTGCAAGCCACTGGAAGTGTTCGATTAAAGAGGGGTGCTCATAGGTAGCAAAGGTCTCTCCGAGCTTGTAGAGGTTGTAAAGCTCGTTCTCCTGGTGAACTATCTTCTGCAGGAGCTCTTCAAGCTTCATCTTTCTCACTCCGTTATCCCTTTGATATCTACATGGACAAACGCCGCCTCAACCTCATCCAGGTCTTCGATTTTCCTTTTAACTTCTTCGCTTATGTCATGTGCCTCTTTAAGGGTGAAATGTGGGGGAACTTCTATGTGCAGCTCAACATGCAGCTTTGGACCAACGTAGTGTGCCCTCAGGTCATGCACCCCAACAACACCCTCAACGCTGAGTGCAGTTTCTTTAATCTTTTCACACAGCTCAAAGGGTGGAGAAGTTCCTGTTAGGTAGTTCACATTCTTGAAGACTATCTCAGCAGCAGCCTTACCCACAAGCAAAGCCACGACAAGTCCTGCCAAAGCGTCCCCATAGGTAAAGCCCAGCCTTTGAAGGAGTAAGCCTATTAAAACAGCGACACTGCTCAGTGCATCACTCCTGTGGTGATAAGCATCTGCAACAAGTATCTGGTTGTTGAGCTTCTTTCCCACTCTAAGGGCGTACTGGGTCATTGCTTCCTTTGAGACAATAGAAATCACAACAACGGCAAGCATGACCGAGTTCACTTCAATAACATGCCCGCTGAAGATTCTTTTCAGGGCATCTCTGGCTATTTCATAAGCAACCAGAAAGAGCAATATGCCTATAAAAAAGGCAAACAGGGATTCAAATCTGGAATGGCCGAAGGGATGGGTTTTATCGGCAGGCTTTGATGCGATCTTAACCCCGAAGTAGCCCACGATACTTGTCGCAACATCCGAGAGAGAGTGTATACCATCGGAAATCAAAGCCAAACTGGAGTATAAGAACCCAACAAAAACCTTCAGAATAGCCAAAAGAACGTTTCCAAGGATGCTCGCTATTAAAGGCCTGTAAACCTCTTCCATAGGTTACACCCCTCAGTCCGTCACTCCATCATCACGACTCAGGTAAGGCTGAACTCTTCATTGGGTGTTACACAATTCGCATGAGACTTTTAAATCTTTTTCAAAAGACTTTTATTGTTAATAGACAAGCAACAATCGGTGGAGTTTAATGGCAAATAAGCCGAGATACACAATAAGAATTTACATGGGGAGCAAGGATAAGTACATTGCCCTAAGTCTGTGGGATGCATACATAGACCAGCATGGAACCTTCAGACCGGCAAACATAAGCATGATAATCCACAACGAAGATGTTGAGGCAAAGGCTTCAATGAGGACTGAGACAGCTGCTAGGCTTGCAGCGGTGCTTTTAAACATGGTGGCTGAGGCGGAGAAGCTGACCATGAAAGAAAAGAAAAAGATCAGTCTTGAAGAGAAGCTTGAGGAGCAGTTCCTTCTCGAAGAAGAAGAGGAGGACATTATCGAAGACGTAGAGAGGATAAACGCAAGCGTTGATGAGGAGTGATCCTCTTGAAAAAGCTCAAGGTCTACATACCGGGTATTTCTTTCCCATCTATTTCCCTTACTGGAAACTACTGCACCCTAAACTGTGCCCACTGTGGGAAGCACTACCTTGAGGGAATGAAGAAAGTAACGAAGCATAACCTCGTCGAATACTGCAAATCGCTTGAGAAAGAGGGCTATAGGGGCTGTCTTTTAAGCGGTGGGCTGGACTCAAGGCTTAAAGTGCCACTTGACCTTTATTCTTCAGAGATAGAGCGCATAAAGAAAGAAACGAAGCTAAAGCTCAACGCCCATGTAGGTTTTATAGACGAGAAGGACTTGGAATGGATAAGGCATGTGGATGCAGTTTCTCTCGATTTTGTTGGGGATGACGATGTTATTAGGAGAGTTTATAAAATAGAAAAGGGCGTTAGAGACTACCTCGAGATAATAGATCTTCTCACATCAAACGGTATCAAAGTTGCGCCGCATATAACCATAGGTCTGGACTTTGGAAAGGTTTGGTGGGAGTACAAAGCAATTGATATGCTCGTGGAGTATCCAATTGAGGTTTTGGTTTTTGACGTTCTAATTCCAACAAGAGGAACGGAGATGGAGAACGTAAAAGCTTCTTCTGTAGAGGAGAGCCTAAAGGTTGTTAAATATGCCAGAGAAAGGTTCAATGGAGAGCTGAGCATCGGATGTATGAGACCTCTGGGAAAATGGAGGCTGGAGTTTGACAAAGGGGCTATAGAGGAAGGAGTTGACAGAATAACAAACCCGCCAAGAAAGGTCATTGAGTGGGCAAAAACAATAAGGGAGGTAGAGGTTATTTACGAATGCTGCGTTATGTGAAATTAGCATAGAGGAAATAAGCATACAAAGCTAAGAGGACTACGCTTGTTTTCCGCCCAACTCTGTTGTTTAGCTTTAGAGAAATCGCAAGCACCGCCATTACAAGCAACGTTAGAGGGGTTGTAAAGGAATATATGCTGTAATCCACTTTTATCGGCCTTATTAAAGCCGCAATACCGATAACCATGAGGATATCCAGTATATTGGCCCCTACAACGTTGCCAACGCTTATGTTGGGGGTTTTTTTCAGTGTGGCGGTTAATGAGTTTGCCATCTCCGGAAGAGAAGTACCAATTGAGACCAAGGTGAGGGCTATAACCACTTCTGGAATTCCAAGGGCTGTGGCGATCTTTACAGCGCTTTCAACAACAAGTCTAGCCCCGAAAACAACCACAAGTCCGCTTGCAAACAAAATTACAACATCTTTCTTGGGGTTTCCTCTACCCTCTTTAACTTCTTCCAGCGTTACATGCTTCTTATAGAGGTAATAGAGGAATCCCAAATATATCATGATCAGCGTTAACCCCTCAATCCTAGATATTACGAGATCCCTCATTAAAATCCACGCGTAAAATGTCACACCAATCATAAAAAGGGCGTTCTTCCAGGCTATTTCATCAACATCAAGCGGCATGATGAGAGCAGACAAACCCAAGATTAGGGCTATGTTTGCTAGGGCACTCCCTATGGCGTTTCCGAGGGCTATATCGCTGAACCCTTGATACGCAGCTATCGCAGAAGTCGTGACCTCTGGCAGAGTTGTGGCGATGCTAGCCAATACTAAAGCGATTATGAACTCGCTAACTCCAAACCCCTTCGCAACCCTTGTAGCTGCTTCGACAAATATGTCGCTTCCCTTGATCAGCATTAGCAGTCCCAAGGCAAAGATTCCAAAGGTTATAATGTATTCCGCCGCCATTGTGCCTCCCGGAAGGTATTTCAATGACTAATTTTTAAAGCCTTTGGGTGAAAACCCTAAAATACAACATAACCCCAAACTAAGGTGAGGTGAGAGGTATGGATATTGCCAAGTACATAGACCACACAAACTTAAAGCCCTACGCCACCAAGGAGGACATAATAAAGCTCTGTGAAGAGGCAAAGAAATACGGCTTTTACGCAGTTTGTGTCAACCCATACAGGGTAAAGCTCGCAAAGGAACAGCTTAAGGGTACAGAGATTAAGGTTGCGAGTGTAATTGGATTTCCACTTGGGGCAACGCCGACGGAAGTGAAGGTTTTTGAGGCAAAGAAAGCCCTCGAAGATGGAGCGGATGAGCTTGATATGGTCATTAACATCGGTGCATTGAAGGATAAGGATTACGAGTACGTTAAAAATGACATAGCAGAGGTTGTAAAGGTTGCCCACGAAAAGGGGGCAATAGTGAAGGTCATAATTGAAACTTGCTACCTCACTGACGAAGAAAAAGAGATAGCATGTAAGCTCGCCATGGAGGCTGGGGCTGATTTTGTCAAAACATCAACGGGATTTGGAACTGGAGGAGCAACTGTTGAAGATGTCAAGTTAATGCGCAGGGTTGTTGGGGATAAGCTTGGAGTAAAAGCTGCCGGGGGCATAAGAACCTACGAACAGGCTTTGGCAATGATAGAGGCTGGAGCTAACAGAATAGGCACATCAAGCGGTGTGAAAATCGTAGAAGGGGCTAAAAATGGGTGAAACCCTGGAGCTCTTAAGGACTGTTATAAAAGAGATTCGAGAAGATGGGTTTGAACCAAAGGTGGCGCTTGTAGGCCCAAAGTTTGCTGAAAAAGCCGCAAAAGAATTGAAAACTCTTGGATTGAATGTTTATGTAATAAAAGAGCTTAATTGCGACGCAATAATTGCCGACCCAAGATTCCTCGGGCATCTCCGAAAAGCCTCACGCAGAATATCGCTCGAACCCTTAAGGGAAGAAAAGGAGATGTGGGAGGAGATAAGGGAAATTGGAGAACTCTAAATCTGAAGTGATACAAGCATGTCCTTGACCCTTCTCTTTATTACGTGCCCTACTCCACCACCCACGATAATTCCGGTGACTGCTTGGAGGGTATTCCCTGGAACCTCTGCTATGGCTCCTCCCCATCCGTAAAAGTAGACCTCAACGAAGAAGTATCCTAGAACCATTAGGGCTCCACCAAGGATTGTAGCTAGGAGGATTGTTGTAAAGTCGTCTTTCTTTGAGGTTAAGTATCCAACGACGAATCCCTCCACTCCTTTTATAACTAAAGTGAACGGTGCCCAATGTGCATAGCCGGTAATTAAATCTGCCATTGCGGAACCAAATCCCCCGGCGAATGCTCCTATTGTGGGGCCAAAAAGGACTGCCACAAGCATTACCATGCTGTCCCCAACGTTGATGTATCCCCTCGTTAAGGGCGTTGGAACTTGGATTAGCATCGTTGCTACCGCCACTAGTGCCGCCATTATGCCGGATAAAGCCACTCCTACCGCAACTTCAAAGACTTTCTTCTTGAGCACGAAGAGGTAAACAAAGTAAAGAACGGCAACGGCTATTAACACCCACTTACCGTATGGTGCAAGTGCTTCCATGGCCATTATTCATCCCTCCACTTTATTTATTTTTCAAGTTTTAACTTGAAATTTAAACTTAAAAACCTTACTCCCAGCAAGCGCAGAAGGGACAAAAAGAGAATAGAAAACAGGATCAGCCGACAACAGCTTTGATGGCATCTTCGAGAATGTCCAAACCAATCTTGGCCTCTTCTTCGTCTATTGTTAGCGGTGGGATTAGTCTTAAAGCGCTCTTTCCACAGCCAAGGGTTGCAAGGCCTCTCTTGAGGGCTTCAACAACAACCTGGTTTCTTTCCTTGCTTGCGTACTCTTTTGTCTTTCTGTCCTTTACGAATTCAATAGCCCAAGCAAGGCCAAGTCCTCTGACGTCACCGATGATTTCGTATTTATCATACATTTCCTGAAGTCTCTCCTTGAAGAGCGGCTCAAGCTTTTTAGCGTTTTCAATTAAGCCTTTCTCAAGCTCCTCAATTACCGTCAATGCCGCTACACATGCCAATGCGTTTCCACCATAAGTATTGCTGTGTACTCCAGGGATACCAAAGTCCAGATCCTTCCTAAAGATCGTTGCTCCAATTGGCACTCCACCACCAAGTGCCTTTGCGAGGCTTATGATGTCTGGAGCAATTCCAAAGTGCTCAATTGCAAACATCTTGCCCGTTCTTCCCATTCCCATCTGGACTTCATCGTCTATGATGAGTATACCGTGCTTGTCTGCAACTTTCTTGAGCTCCTTAAAGAAGTTCTTTGGTGGCACTACGTAGCCTCCCTCACCTTGAATTGGCTCCGCTACGAAAGCTGCCACTTCTTCCGGTGGGACATAGTGGTCAAAGAGGTAATCTTCAATGTATTCAATTACCCTGTTCACGAGCTCATCTGGTTCCTCATAACCGTCAATGTGCCATGGGTTTCTGTAGGGGTTGGGGTATGGGACGTGTTCAACACCGGGCATTGTTGGGAACATCCTCGACCTGTGGACGGGCTTGCTTGCGGTCAAACTCATTGTTCCATGAGTTCTGCCGTGGAATGCCCCAATGAAGGCTATGAAGAGCTTTCTTTGGGTTGACCACTTTGCTATCTTCAAGGCTGCCTCATTAGCTTCCGTACCGCTGTTTGAAAGGAAGGTCTTCTTCTCAAAGTCACCAGGGGCGATGCTGTCAAGCTTTTCGGCAAGAGCCACTTGATAGGGGTTGTAATAATCGGTTCCAGCACCGTGAATTAGTTTATCTAGTTGCTCTTTCAAAGCTTCAACAACCCTCGGGTTTCTAAGACCAGCGTTGAGAACACCTATACCAGAGGAGAAATCAAGAACTCTATTTCCATCGACGTCAATCCAGTAGTTGCCCTCCGTTCTCTCTATAACCAAGAAGTATTCGTTTGGGTCGTTTGTTGTGGTTGCCATATACTTGTGGTGCTTCTCTATTATTTCCCTAGCCTTCGGTCCGGGGATTTCCTTAACCTGAGGTCCCTTCACCATGTTCGCTCACCGATGTATAGGACATTTTACCCCTATATAATTTTATGCTCACTAAAATCCCTCTTTACTCGAAAAAGTTTCGAAAATAATTGGAGTTAAGCATTAGTTATACAATAAAGCCAGCAAAAAAAGTTTGCAAAAAAGGTTTAGTGGAGAATCACTCTTCATTCACTTGAGTTTTCCACTCTTCCAAAAGCTCCTTTGCTGAGTTAGCCGCTATAGCTCCCTGCCCAACGGCCACTGCAATCTGTTTGAAGACGTTTGTTATATCTCCAGCGGCAAAGAGCCCCTTTACTTTTGTTCTCATGTGCATATCAACCGGGATATATCCCTGTTCATCGGTAATGCCGAGGTGTTTAACGAAATCCGTCTTAGGCTCGTAGCCTATGAAAACAAACACACCATCGACCTTCTTCTCAAATACTTCGCCGGTTTTTACATTTTTCAGCACTACGCTTTCGACCTTCTGATTGCCCTTTATCTCAACCACAACCGTGTTTAAAATTGCTGGAATTCCAGCTTTTTTGAACCTGTCTTGAAGTATTTTGTCCGCCCTGAACTGCTCCCTTCTGTGAACAAGGGTAACGTTAACTCCTATCTCCTTCAGATACAGAGCCTCCTGTAGCGCTGTATTGCCGCCCCCTACAACTATCACATCTTTCCCCTTGAATAGAGGACCGTCACAGGTTGCACAGTAGCTAACTCCCCTTCCGTAAAACTTGTCTTCACCAGGAACTCTAAGCTTCCTAGGCTCTGCTCCAACGGCTATTATAACGGTTCTGGCCTTGTAAATCTTCCCATTTTTTGTCTTTACATGGAACTTGCATGGGCCTTCATAATAGGCACACTCAGCGGGGTCTATTCTCTCAACTTCATCAAAAATTATCGGAACTCCAAGCTTTTTTACTTGCTCATGCATCCTGTTGGCAAGCTCTGCACCGCTTATTCCATCGGGAAATCCGGGGTAGTTCTCAATGAGGTCTGTAAGGGCAACGTTTCCACCTATGTCCTTTGAGATCATAAGGGTCTCCAACCCATAGCGTGCCGCATATATTGCCGCAGTAAAACCTGCCGGGCCGGCTCCTATTATCAGAACATCCCACGTTTTTGTTTCATCAACTGTCTGTGAAAGTCCCCCTAAGCTGAACATCTTTCCCTCACCTCCGGTTTGCAACTTTTGGTTGAATATTTAAAAACATTGTGGAACAGATCTGAGAACTAAATTATCTTTACCTCACGATCGACTATCAGATGAAGAGTGTACCCCAAAAATGCGGCAAACCCAATAAACAATGCTTCCCCAAGTTTAAACCCAAGACCGTACTCAAAGGTAGCAAAAACCAAAACCCCATAGAGGAGTGCAAAGGTTAAGGAATGGACAACTCCCCTGTGCTTGGGCATTAAGGCTGAAAAAGCGTACCAAGAGCCAAAAGCAAACAATCCAGCTATAAACCATCCAAAGGCCGGATCTACTACGTTGTTTCCAATTGATAAGAGATTTCCTCCTTTAACAAAAACTGCACTGCCAACCATTACAGCCACTATCGCTTTAGCGCCCCTATGTATAAGCGCCTCTGGATGATCAAGGTCAGGCAGGTCAGAGCCTAGAACATAAACCCCATATCCCAGTATCATGGAAAGTGCGGTAAGCTCAAAGGGGATATTTGCATAGTATTTCAAAAAAGATGCAAGGAGGACAGCAAGGGGATAGGTTAAGATGCCGCTAAGCACGTGCCCTTCGTAGTTCACTCCTCGCCCTCCTTCTGCTCTTCTAGGAATTTTCTAACGTATTCTGGCACTTTATAGTTGCCCTTTGGGTCTCCCACTAGGAATCCAAGCCGTATGAGCTCTTCAAGATGCTCATAAACCTGGACTCCTGGTTTTTTGACCTCCTTTGCAACCTGAATATAACTCACTGGCCCTCCATTGAACTTGTACACTATAACCTCCACGAGGTCTCTGTACTCTTTGGGAATCCTTGTCAGGTATTCCTCCAGGCTCTTGGGCTCTTCCAGAATTGTGGTGACGACATAGTCATCTATGGGGTCAAATTTATGTTTGCTGGCCTCGCTTAAAACGTAGTGCAGAAGTCTTAAAATTTGCCTTGGATTGCCCTTTGCAAGCTCGTGGATTAATCTTATAGCATCCTCTGTAAAGGGATATATTGGATCGTCTGTATCTCTTATTCTAACCTTGTTGAGTCTCTTTTTGACAAGTTCAAAGGTTTCTTCAAGGCTCATGGGTCTAAGCTTGAACTCGTAGTGGAGCCTCATAAAGAACGCCGGGAAGATTTTGGAGTACTCCTCGTACGCTTCCGGCACGCATGCAAAGCCAAAAATGCATCCCGGAGGCATGTTGCTTATAAAATGCCTGAGCATCTCAAAAAATAGAATCTTATCCTCCTCGCTTGCCGTTTGCATGTTTTCCAGCTCGTCAAGAAGGAGGGCGGAATATGGATACTTGCTGAGCTCCTTTGTAAGCATCTCTGCAATGTCCCTAGACTTATACTCCTTGGTTGAAGAGAGCATCTTTTCAAGCCTGTCTATAAAGCCGAGCTTCTTTGAGAGGTTCTCAAAAAAGATGTTGGTTCTTGTTTTTGGAGGCTTCAGACCGTTAAACATATCTCTCGTGAGCTTCAAAATGTCATTTGTGTCAACTTTAATGTAGATTGGTTTCCCACCTTGTTCTGATATCGCTTTATAGATGCTTTTAAGCCTCTGTGTTTTCCCCATTCCAAGGGGGCCGATCAGGGAGAAGGCTATTGAGCTCTTATTCCCAACTACCTCTGAAATTATCATCGAGAGACGCATGTCTACCTCTTGATAAACGTGTATGCTCTCCACGTCCTCTATGCCCTCGCTTGCTAACTGTTCGAAAGGATTTTTTGCCAAACCGTAGACTTCATAAGAGGGAGGGGAATAAACTTTAAGTGTACTCTGCCTTTCCATTTTACCCACCAAGTCTAAGTTTTAGGCGGGGGAATATATAAGTTTGTCCATAGAGGTGAAGAAAATGGCAACGTTGCTTGTAACCGTGCCGGGTGGAAGAGAAGGAGATGCTGCCCTTGAACTAGAATGGGCACTTGGGGATGCAAGGGTAAGGAGAACAAAGTGGAGAGGAGTGCTGATAGTTCGGACTTCCTTAAGCAAAGATGAGGCACTCAAGAGAATCAGAGAATTTGAGACGACGGCTATCTTCAGGGTACTCCCCATAGAAAAGTTCGTGGAGAGCAAAAAAGAGAGGATTCTTGAGGAAGCCTTTCAGCTTGCAAAGGAATATATCAAAAAGGGAGACAGCTTTGCAGTCAGATGCAAAAGAAGAGGCAACTGGATTTCATCTGGGAAGGAGATAGAGATAGAGCTCGGAGCAAAAATAAAGGAGGAGTTAAATGCTAAAGTAGACCTCACAAATCCAGATTGGTACGTCTGGATTGAAGTTCTCGGCAAAAAGACTGGTCTAAGCATAATCAAGCCAGAAGAAATCGTAAAAAAGAGGGTGGAGTTTTAAGCTCTCACTTTTAACTTTCACTGGTATAAGTTATAAGTGCTAAGTTATACCTTAGGCTTGATTTTATAGACGGTTTTGTCTTCCCCGATGGCTTCAATAAGCCCCCTATGCCTTCTAACACAGCTCTCACATTCGCCGCAGTGAATGGGCTTCCCATCTTCCGTAAAACCTTGGGGCATGTAGCATGAATTGGAATACTCGTATTTTGCATCGAGCTCTTTCAACAGCTTTGCTATGCCCTTCTTATCCAGATTTATGAGGGGGGCGACCACTTTTACATCTACCATGGTTCCATATTTTAGCATCTCGTTTATTTTCTCCACAAATTCGGGAGTATTGTCAGGAAAAGTAACCCCTTCTTCAGCATTGAAGCCCACTATAATGTCTCCTCCTCCAAGGGCATCCAAAAGCGAAGCAGCTACAGATATTAGCACTACATTCCTTGCTGGAACCCAAACGCTCTTTGCTGTTTCTTGAGCGATTTCCATGCTTTCTAAATCTTTTGCAGCGACTTTTGGAGTTTCCCCTCCAACTAAAGTTGTTCCCCTAATTTTGGAGAATTCCTCTAAAAACTCAAGTTTGATGACTTTCAGCGGAACATTAAGCTCCTTTGAAAAAAACTCCGCCACTTTATTGGTTACCTTCTCCTCATTGCTGCCGTAGTTTATGGTTAGCATAATAACTTCATCATAATTTTTCTTTGCCCAGTATAAGCAAGCCGTACTGTCAAGCCCACCACTAAACAAGACAACTGCTCTTTTCATTCACCTCACCCCTTCCTTGGTAGAACCTTGAGGTTATGAACTTTTCCAAAGAAAAACTATCACAATCAGAGACTCAAAGAACAAAAGGCTGTAAAGTAGAGCAAAAATAGTGAATACGTCAAATTTAAGTTGCCCAAATAACCTATCAGCCAAGGCCAAAACTCCAATACCTCCCATAAAGAGTGGAACGGATAGCAAAAGCAGAACAGGGATCTTTATTTTATTGACCTCCCCAAATGAATACAAAAGCGTTAAAATGCCCCAAAATAGCCAAAATACTCCGTAATTTCCCCCAACATCATCCCAATCGTAGAGAAATTCATCATACTCCCAAGTGAACTTCGCATAGTAAGCATAACCCAGATGAGATAACCCAATAAATAGTTCAAGAAGTGCAACAGCTAAGATTAGTTTTTGAATTTTTGATTTTTGGGAAAGAGTAATCATCAAACGAAAATTGTTTTGATTTAGTTAAAATTTTTACGGCGGCGGACGCGCCCGAGGGTGGGAACCCTCCTCCAGCGGCTTCCACCGAGACTTGCTCGCCCCCGCTACCCCACGAGCGCCGAACGTCCCGCCTACCGCTGCTCCCTTCCGGGCCTTGCGGGGTTCGGCGGGCAAAGGGAGTTAGCGGAGCCCTTCAGCTCCGCCTCTCCCACCGCCGGCCCCGTGGGACAGGGGCTCATGGCTCCTCTCGGCTTCCGCCGCTGGATTTAGGAACCGCCCCTCGGGCTTCGGCCCCCGCATATCGACGGTTTCGGGTTCCAGGGGACGCCGAACCCCCCAGCCTAGTCCGCCGCCATTTTATAATATTCTCGATGCCTATATAAAGGTTTGGTAATCATCTCTGGGCCAGCCTTTACTGGGGTGAAAAAGAGATAACCCGCGAGATGGCTCTGGGTTTGATTGCGATAGGTTACTCCGGGACTGATTTCATTGAAGGCTTGGTTAGAACAAAGATTCAGCCTAGATCTACTCCTTCTTAGACTCTCCAGTAATTACGGCAGAGGCTATCATATGAGCCAATCTTAAAGGTTCAGGTATAAGGGAGCTCTTTTGGGTTAGTTTTATTATCTCCTCTGCTTGCTGTGGAGGAACCCCATAAGCTTGATAGAATACTTTCCCAGGGATTAGTTCCCTTATCTCCCCAGCTTTTCTAAGAAGCGCAATTCTCTCATCGGCATCTACAAAATGCTTTCTCAGGGCATCTTCCAT
This sequence comes from Thermococcus litoralis DSM 5473, assembly GCF_000246985.2. NCBI lineage: Archaea > Methanobacteriati > Methanobacteriota > Thermococci > Thermococcales > Thermococcaceae > Thermococcus > Thermococcus litoralis. The sequence continues at coordinate 34,782 of NC_022084.1, forward strand.
GGCCTTTAAATCGGGCTTTTTCCTTATTACTATTATCACAGGCAATCCAGTTTCTTTGCTTAATCTTTCCACGTCAACGACGTTAAACCCCGCATACGTTATTCCCTTGAGCATTATAACCCTCAAGTCCTTAAATCGGGAGTTATTTACTGCATCAATCATTTTTTTGGTTGAATCTTTACCATCGATTTCAATCCACCTTGTGACTACTCCTACAACATCTTGAGAACCCTTCATAACAACGCCAACTAAAATAGTGCGACCTTTTCTGAGCTTAGATTTAAAAGAAAAAGTGCCGTCATCGAAGCCGATAACCCTTATCTGGGGCTTTACTTTCCGGATCATTTTGTTACCTCTAAAAGCCAGTCTAGGTATTCTTTATTAACGTGATCCACATCTATCCTTATTATTGCTGGCACAGAATATGGATGCAGTTCTCTTAGAGCTTCTTTGAGCTCACTCCAGAGGTCAACTTTTGTCTTTAGCACTGCACCAACTTCGTTGTCCTCTTCAATCTTTCCTTGCCACCAGTAAAAAGCCTTGTGTTCCCTCAAATTGGCGCAGGCAATTAGTTTTCTCTCCAGCAGCTCTTTTGTTATCCTTTCAGCACTTTCCCAGTCAGGAAACGTTGTGTATACGAGTATCATCTCACCCATTTCACACACCCGGGAAGAGTTGGTAAAGATAAACTTAAATTTTATGGAGGTTACTTTTAATGGGGGGAGTGGATGGAGATAGTGAGGGCACATCTAAGGATATACGGCCGAGTACAGGGAGTAGGATTTAGGTGGAGCATGCAAAGAGAAGCGAGAAAACTCGGTGTTAACGGATGGGTAAGGAATCTCCCAGATGGCAGCGTAGAGGCTGTAATTGAGGGAGAAAGGGAGAGAGTCGAGGCATTAATAGGGTGGGCACATCAGGGGCCGCCTTGGGCAAGGGTTACAAGGGTAGAGGTAGAGTGGGAAGAACCAAAGGGTGAGAAGGGATTTAGGGTAGTGGGCTAACCTTTGTAATTTAGCCCTTCAATAACAACTTTTTTGGGGCAGTAGTTAACTTCACAGTAACTGCATACAACTTTTTCTTTGCTCTTTTCGGGAGTGTGGAGAACGAGCTTTCTAAACCCTGGGATGTCCTTTATTCTCATAAAAACCTCTACGGGCAGAGTCCCATCTATAACGATGTATGCTTTGGCGTCCTCTTGCCTAAGGTTCCTGCTGAATATCTCCATTATTGGAACATCATTCTCGTAAAGGTACCTAAGCAATTCAGAAAGGGCATGGGAGTACTCCTCCTTCTCAAGTTCTATCTCAAGAACCTCCCATCCCATGATGGGTGCTACGTTTACAAGGCTTGGAAGTGGGTTTAGCTTCTCAAATATCATTCGCAGAGGATAGGTGTTTTCAATGTAATCTATGGTGTGGTAGATTATTTTCCTGTTCACACCTATTACACGAGAGAGCTCGCTTATTGGTACCTCAACGTTTCTCAGATAGATTTTTCCATTTTTCACACTTAGCCCGTTTTCAAAAAGGAACTCCGCCACCTTCCTCCTGGCTGGAAAGTTTTTAAAATAAGCATCCAATACAAGCATCACTTTTGACCACCTCTTATACAATATTGTGTACAGATGAATATTTAAGCTTTTCTCCGCAGTTCGAAGAGACAATCTTTTAAAGCGTGTATCTTAAATAAGACACGTAAGTGAAGTGAGGGTGATGCCTATTCTGATCGTTGGGATTGATATAATCAGTGAAGAACCAAAACGTTTTGCCGTGGTTAGCTGGTTTAATGGAAAGATAATCAAGCACGGTGAGTTTACTTTTTATCGACTTCTGAGATTTATAAGGGCTAAAAAACCCGATATTGTTGCCATGGACAACATCCACGAGCTTGGAGAGTACCTTAGGAAGTTTATAAGGGCAATTCCGCAGGGGACAAAGATAGTTCAGGTAACCGGCAGACCTGGAGAGCAAAAACCCCTATGGAGTCTAGCTAAGGAACACGGAATAAGAGTAGGGGATAAGTTCAACCCCTATGAGGAAGCAAAGGTATGTGCCCTTTTAGCCGCTAAGGGAGTAGGTTATGAAGTTCTTCCTTTTGAAGATGAGGTCATTATAAAGGTCTCAAGAGGAAGAAGTCAAGGAAAAGGTGGGTGGAGTCAAGATAGATACAGGAGAAGGGTCCATAACTTAATCCAGAACAAAGTCAGAGAAATTGAAGAGACCCTCAAGAGGGCCGACATACCTTTCGACCTCGAAATTAAAGAGAAAGACCAGGGGCTGGAAAGGGGAGAGTTTAGGGTCTATACATCCAGAGAGGAGCTTGCAGGTCTTATAAAGCCCATGAAGGGGGGAGATGTTGAAATAAGAATCCGTCCGGTGGAGAGGAAGACTTTTGAGTTTGTGCCCCTAAAGAGTGAAAGCGCCATAAGAGAAAGGAAGAGCATTATTGTAGGGCTTGATCCCGGTATTACCGTTGGAATAGCCGCTTTGGATTTGAACGGCGAGATTTTAGCACTTTACAGTGAGAGAAACATGGCCGTTAGCGATATTGTGAGATTTATAAGCGAGGTTGGTCATCCAATAATAGTAGCCACCGATGTGAACCCTGCTCCCGGGTTGGTGGAGAAAATTTCTCGCTCTTTTAAGGCAATGCTCTTCGTTCCGCGGGAGAGCTTAAAAGTTGAGGAAAAGAATGAGCTTTTAAAGAACTTAGGCATAAGCGTTGAGGACGATCACCAAAGAGATGCATTAGCTGCAGCTTACAAAGCATACCTCCGCCTGAAGCCAAAGCTTGACCATGTCGAAGCAAAACTCAGAGAGATGGGCATCACAAAGAAGGGAGAGGAAATAAAGGCTCTCGTAATCCAGGGATACAATCTTGGAGAGGCTATTTTGAAAGTAAAAGAAAAAGAAAAGAGCAAAGAAATAAAAACTGCCGAGGTAACTGAGACCTCTGTTGACGTTACTCCCTACATAGAAAAGATAAAGGAACTCGAAAATACCATAAATCTGCTGGAGAAAGAGAATCAAGAGCTAAGAGCCGTAATTGAAGAGCAGAGAAAAATTATAGAAGGCTTGGAGAATAGATTGGCAGCCTATGACGAGAGAATCAGGGAAAAGATCATCAGAGAGAAGGAGATGGAAATTAGAGAGAAAAGAATAGAGTACCTTGAGAAAGAACTTAGAGAAGCGAGATTGATAATAGAAAAGCTCAGCAAAGACTTGGTCTTGACAAAGAGGATGCACCTGTTGGAACTTAAAGGCACTGCAGTTCCTCTAAAGGTAATCGAAAACCTAACGTGGAAAGAGATTGAGGAGCTGGAGCGTTCTGCGGGTATTAAAAAAGAGGACGTCCTCTACGTTGTTAATCCCTCAGGTGCTGGAAAGAGCATAGCAGAACACCTTGCAGAAAAGAGGATAAAAGCCCTAATAAGTGCAAAAACACTACCAAACCTTGTATATGAAACGCTAAAGGAAAACAAAATACCAGTCCTCTATGAGGATGAGATTGAAGTGAAGAGGGTTGATGACTTTGCAATAGTTGATAGGAAAGAGCTCGAAGGTGCAATAGAAGAAAAATTGAAGCGCTGGGAAGAAGAAGAAAAAGAAAGGGAAGTTCAAGAGTTCCTAAGGCTTGTTGAGGAATATCGGCTTGAGAGGATCAAGGAGCTTAAGAAAAAGGCAGAAGAAGAGCATTAAATCCCATTCAGGACTTCTCGAAGCAACCTCAAGTATTTCCCGGTTTCTTGAGCGCCTTTTTGAGTTATTTCCACTGCAGTTCTTGGCCTATCGGAAAAGACTTTTTTGAGTTTTACATACCCGGCTTTTTCAAGAACCCTAAGATGAGAATCCAGATTGCCCGGAGTTACCTCGAGTACTTCCAAGAGGTCTCTAAAGAGGGCCCTCTCCCTCGGCAGGAGGTAGAGCATGATGGCGAGCCTTATCGGGTTGCCAAGGACGCTGTTGGAGCTCAGCTCCCTGAGGGCTTCCATTTTATCACCGCTCGACGGCTTTGAAGGCGGAGTAGATGTACCACATGATCGTCATCGAAAAGGCAAGCGCAACGAGAAAGCCCGCCCATGCCATCGATCCGCTCTCCATTCCCCTTGCGAGGGGGATGCCAATAGCGGGGAGCAGGAAGGCAGGGATTATCTCGCGCTCCGCTCCGCCGTATTTGGCAAAAATCAACCACATTCCGAGGACGCCGAGGGTGATGAAGGTCAGGAAACCCATGGCACTGCTTGCTTCTCCGTTGACCCCGAGGCCCAACTGGGGAATGACCCCCCATCCAATGATCATGGCAGCCACCCAGGATGCGATGATTAGAGTTGCACCGCTTTTGGAGATTTCAACCTTCTCTCCCGTGACTTCTCCGAGCCTCTTGAACATTCTCCACGCCCTTCCCGTGAAGCTCATCGCCACGAAAAGGCCGACCGGCCAGTAAACGAGGTTGAACTGCCACGGGAGGTCGAAGAGACCCACGAGTACATAGTAGAACAGCATTACACACAGCCACGCCCCGAAGTTCATCGCCCCGTACATCTTCCCAGCTGCTATCAGCTTGCCCTCAACCCTCTCAAGCACACTTTTAAGTTCTTTAACATCTTCCATATTCCTCACCTTAATTTAGAATAGTACTCTTATTTATTTATAGCGTGGGGTTCTCTGAATTTCAGAGAAAACCTTAAGCCAAATAAAAACCAAATTTCTCTGATGAAAATTGAAGAGCTTTACGAAAAACAGGGCAGGGGCGTTAGGTGTCTTGTCTGTGAAAGAAGATGCTTGATAGAAGAGGGCAAGAAAGGGATATGCAGGAACTACACCAATTTAGAGGGAAAACTGGTGCACATAGGCTATGGAAAACTGAGTGCTATCGAAAGCAGACCTATTGAAATAAAGCCCTTCTTCCATTACTATCCAAATTCCACCGCATTGACCTTCTCCGGCTTTGGGTGCAACTTCTACTGCCCTTGGTGTCAAAACTACCATCTAAGCTTTTCCGATATTCCCGAGTGGATCATGGAAGTTCCGCCAGAAGAGCTCGTGAGCCTAGCCTTAAAGAATGGAGATACCGGTCTTTGTGCAAGCTTTAACGAACCAGCGACCCTTTACACTTACCTTCTGGATGTTTTTGAGCTCGGAAAAAGGAAAGAGCTATACAGCTGTTTAGTCACAAATGGTTATTTCACCCTCAAAGCTTTGAGAAATCTCATCGAAAGCGGAGCTTCGGGCTTCAGCATAGACATCAAAGGGTGCCCTAAGATGAAAGTTCTAAGCGTTGATCACAAGAAGGTTTTCAGAAACGCCAAAGAAGCAATAAACTTAGGAGCCCATGTAGAGATGGTTTACCTTGTGGTCACAAATACCAACGATTTTGAAGAATGTTACAACTGGATTTTTAATATGCACTTAAAAATGCTCGGAGAGGATGTTCCCCTACATATAAACCGCTATTACCCGATGAACTACTGGAAAGAGCCACCTACACCAGTAGAAAAGCTGATAAAGTTAAAGAAGATCGCTCAAAAGGAGTACAATCTGAATTACGTTTACATTGGGAACATTGGCTCAATCGAACACGAAACGACGTATTGTCCTAAATGCGGCGAAAAGCTGATAATACGTTCTGGCTACAAAGTGCTGAAATGGAATCTAAGGGACAACAGATGTCCCCGATGTGGCGAAAAGATTCCAGTCTATGGAGAATTCACTCGATTCTAAAAGTGATTCCCTTTTCCTTTGCCTTCTCCTGCACTTGAAGCTTGAAGCTGCATGCCTTACATATCTCTCCAGTTGTCGGCTGCCCACAGATTTTGCATCTATTGAGATCCCTATGGGCATAAGCTTTCGCCAAAAGTGGAAACATCTTATCGTAACTTCTCAGGATTTGGTACTTAGTTCCCGGGTGCTTTTCTTCCATTTCATTTATCCAGTCTCTGATTTCTGCCCTAAATGCCTCCACCGCATAGGGACACTCAGAAAAATCTACTTCAATGTTGTTCAAAACCGCATAAAGTACTATTTCCTTCTCCGGTACTTCCCTAAGGGGTTTTATTCTCGGCACAAGACCCTCGTGAATAACTTCATAGTAAGGGCCAGTTCTCCCAAGTCTAGCCACATCTCCACGCATAATGTTCATGAGAAACATCTGAACTTCATCGTCCAAATTATGACCAACGGCAAGCTTGTCAGCATTGACATCCTGAGCGGCATAGTTTAACAACCACCTCCTCCAAACGCCGCAGTAGGAACATGCCCCAACCCTTTCTCCCTTTTCAAAGCTCCCCATTATATTGACGGTCTCGTCGAGGGTAAAGCCTATGTATTCCTTGAAGGAATAGATGCGATGCTCTACTCCAAGCATCTTTGCATTCTTTTTCGCTATTTCAACGCTCTCTGGCCTGTAACCGGCTATTCCCTCATCTATGGTTATCGCTATTATTTCAAAAGGAAACTTCTGGCTGAGCTTGTGAAGGATGTGAAGAAGAACAACGCTGTCTTTTCCACCGCTCACTCCCACCGCTATTCTATCCCCTCTCTTAATTAATCCGTATTTTCTCACCGTCTGCTTTACTTTGCTCTCAACCATTTCATTGAAATGTTTGTGGCAGTAAAACTTCCCCTCATATCTCGCATGATAAACAGCGTCTCTTCCACACTTTGTACATTTCATTTTTCTCTCGCCTCACTGCAGGAAGAGACTTTTCTTTAAAAAACCTTTCCCTATAGACGAAAAGATTTAAATAAATCTTTTCGTTACTTACAGTGATAATTTTGTTGGTGATTGCTATGGAGCTCATAAATACTAAGATTCCACAGCTCGATGAAGCCTTGGGAGGAGGGATACTAGAGGACAGTATTGTCTTGATAACTTATGATACCTATTCACAGGGATGGACTCTTGCCTTCGAAATCCTAAGAAAAAGGATAGAAGAAGGAGACTTTGGGGTGATAATTAACTCCGTGCTTCCCCTTTCGATGCTGAACATGGAGCTTAGGAGAATTGGTTTTGACATCTTTAAAGAAGGCGAAAAGGGAAACCTCGGCATAATTGACGTTTTTGCATCGTTTTATGGAATAAACTACCAACAACCGTACGTCTATTATGAAAATATGGATCGAGAAACTTATCTCCCAAAGTTTATGAGCCTTTACAGAAAAATGCTGAGCGAGAGAATAAAAGACAGGAGACCAATAGGGATACAGGTAACTGCGGATGGATTTGCGTTTCTAATAGGGGAGGAAAGAGAACTCAGGAACCTCCAAAAGAATTTGGCAGCAAAAGAAAACGCTCTACTTCATGAGAAAAGGAAGAGACCGATAAACATAACCCTCCTCAACAGGGACAGGGTCTCCCAAAGATACCTCTCATGGCTCTCCCTCTACAGCCAGTACCAGATCGACTTTAGCTCTCAAGAAGGAAGGCTTGAGGAGAAGATGTTCATAAGAAAATCCCCTTTGCCAAACTTTAAACCAACCACGCGCATATTTAAGTTGGAAAACGGAAAGATAAACATTATCTAGCAAGCTCCAATGCAAGTCTGGCGGCTTCCTTTGCATCTTTTGTAAAGTGCACTTTCACGAGTTTTTTGTGGTCAAAGTAGCCATCCTGAGCGAGAAGCTCAAGTCTGTCGCTTGGATAACCTGTGTCCGTAACCACAACAAGGGGCTTCGAATAGTCATATGCCATCAATGCTTCCACCATAGTTCCGATTCCTCCTCCCAAGACCACCAAAACATCGGCTGAATTAATCATAATTGCACTTCTCTCCGCAAAGTCCATCCCGGTTTTTATTCTGATTGTATTGAACTCATTTCCTTCCTGCCTCTCCGGGAGAATTCCCACAACGACTCCTCCAAACTTCGCAAATTCCCTGCTCGCTATCTCCATAATGCCCCCTCTGCCTCCGGTAAGGAGAACTACTTTATCTTTGTGCTTAGCTAACTCCTCGATGAATTCTTTTGTCTTTTTGACTGCTTTTGGCAGAGGTTCATTATCACTCGAACCCGCTATGGCTATTTGGATCATTCTATCACCCCAGAAGGCTTCTTAAAGCCGGGAAGAGGTTCACAGCGAGCAAAAACAATCCTATCCCTACAAATAGGTACGTTATGGATTTGGCAACTTTGGAAGGAAGGAAGGCTTTCAAAACATCGTCAAGCATCTTTCCTCCATCAAGCGGAACTAAGGGGAAGAGATTCATCAATCCTATGCCAAGATTTAGCACGTAAATCCAGTAAAGTGAAAACGCCAGAGGGAGCACGATCCCGTTAAAGCCCACCTTTGAGGTTATGTGTTGCGCTGGGTAAACTCCGAGGTATCCTTTTTCCGGATTGTCTGGATGAGAGCCCAAGGGGATGTTAATGACTTCCTTTTTCCTTTTGCGTATTACCTCAACTTCTATCGTTTCTCCAGCCTTTGTTTTGTTCATTATGTTGAAGAATTCCTCCACTGTTGCTATCTGCTGGCCGTTTATCCCCACGATGATGTCTCCCTCTTGGAGGTAGCTTTTAGCAGGGCCCTCTGGAGCCAGTTTGGAAACCTCGACTCCAGCTGGCTGTATTATGGGATTTAAAGCATAGCTCAAAAGCAGAATAGCCAGAAGAGCCGTTACAATATTCGCCATAGAGCCAGCAGCATAAACCCTTAGACGACTCAGCAGGGGAGCCTTTGTCAACTCCTCCTCATCCGGTTCAACAAACGCACCCGGAATCACGAAGAAAAGCACAAGACCAACGGACTTTAAGGGCAAATTCTCAGCCCTAGCAACAAATCCGTGGCTTAATTCATGGACGAACATAACTACAATAAGCCCTATCAGCCCATACCATAGGGGAATTGTAATGCCGGGTATAACAAGCTGAACACCTGGGGTGGCGGCTTTTGTGCGAATATTCTGCATGGCAAGATTAAAGAGGGTGTAGAAAACATAAACCATTCCGATAAAGCCGATTATTATACCAACGGTGGAATAACCTTTCCAGAACTTCCTATACTTCGTCCCAACTTTGTCTATGAAGTTAACAAACCTTTTGGTTCTCCATATCGCAACGAAGAGGTCAACCTGCAGACCTTCTTCTTTCTCTTCTCCCCTCCTTCCAAATGCGAGATATAGAACTCCCCAGAAGCCAAGTATCAAAGTTATTGCTGTAATTAAGCTCACCATTTTGTCCACCTAATTTCACTCCCAAGGGAAGTTTAAAAAGATAGTGCATATCCTTAAAAACAAAAGCCCTCAAGAAAAGTATGCGATGATGAGTGATGGGCGAACCGAAAGATGAGGATGGAAAGGTGATCGCTGAGCATTATTTTTGGAAGTTCCACTTTTCGTTACCGTATCTTTCTTCTATAAGCTTCTCTGCAAGTTCAAGTTCATAATCTGTCAGTTCTCCTTCCTCAAGGGGGAACTCCTCAAAGAACTTCGACTTCAACAGCCCATAAACCTCATCTCTGCTGAGCCTTATCCCTTCCCTTTCAAGTGTTGTCACCCTCTCCCATATGCTCGAAACTCCCTTGTCCTGCAGTTTTTTCCGGGAAACTTTGAGTACTGAAGCGAGAACTTCAAGTCGAGTTGCATACATAAAGGTACCGTGCTGTAGGATAATTCCCTTTCTTCTCGTTTGTGCAGACCCACTGATTTTCTTGCCGTTAGCCACTATGTCGTTTAGCCCAGAAAAGCCACCGTTTATTCCCAATTCCTCAAGCGCTCTGACGAGAGGAGCCGCTAAAAACCTGTAGCTTCTTTCTATGTTCTTCAAGCTCTCGTGAAAATCCTCCCCTATGATCACGCTGTAGGTTATCTCGCCGTATTGGTCGTGAAAGACACTTCCTCCGCCGGTTATTCTTCTCACTACAGGGATGTTAAGCTCCCTGCACTTGTCAAGATTAACATCGTGTTCAACGCTCTGAAATCTACCGATGGTAATGGAACTCGGCTTGAAAACGTAAAGCCTAACGGTATCTTCAACTTTTCCTTCAATTCTAGCCTGCATTATTGCCTCATCTATTGCCATCTGCACTTCAGGTCTTGCAACTATTAGGGGAATGAATCTCATAACATCACCAAAGAGTGAAGAGAGCTAGAGCTTAAAAATGTGTGCCTAAAGAACAAAAATAGAGGGGAAGATTCCGGTCAGGGGCCGATTAGCTCATCACCCTTCAGCAACCTACCCTTCACATCATCCCAGTCCAAGCCTTTCTCTCACGATTAGTGGAGGATACCCAATTTTTGGAAAGACCAGCAGCGCCTTTGCCTCAATAGCCTCTTGAGGGATGCAGGGAAGGACATCTCCCTCAGCTAGACCGATATAGTTTTTAAGATAAGGAAACTCCTTTATGTCAAGGGGGTAGAAATCGTGTATCCAATTGTTGTCACCTTGAATCACAAAGCACCTTTTTCCATTGTACTCAACTATATCCCTAACCCTGTGAATTATTGGATACCTCGTGTAGGGTCTCTTGTAAACCACAACGTCCCCAACCTTTATCTCACTCGGAGGAACTCCCTTGAGAAGAACAACGTCTCCCCGGTAAAATGTTGGTTCCATTGAGCCGCTTATTACAATAACCAGTGGCGAGTCTGTATGAAGGGCAATCTTTAAACCACTATGAAGAGCAAAAACAACCACAAGGCTGATGAGAAGAAATGCAACGTCCCCCTTCCATCCACTTAATAACTTTTCCTCCATTTCAATTCCTCCATGATTGTTCTAATCTTCGTTGGTATTGAACCTATGGCAGTGCATGTTTCCAGACTTATTCTCTTTCCATCGGTGATATCTAAATGATAGTTAGCCAACTTAAAGATTTCCTTCGGAAGTCCATGCCTTCCAAGGCCAACAATTAGCATAAAGCTTTCCCCTTTAAGAGCCCTTTCTGCAAGCTGATGAGAAGATATTTCCTTGTTTTTATTGGGCTTCCGTGTAGTTGCCACAATATGCCCAAACTGGGGAGGGAAGCCGCCTTTTGGAAACTCAATGAGGTGAAACTTGTTTGTCCTTGCAAGCTCTATGAGGTATTTTCCGCCCTCTCCAATTGTTGTATTTTGGGATATCTCTTCAGCTATTTCAGCCGGTTTCTTTTTTTCAAAGGGGAACCCTATGAGGGCAAGGTGGAAATCGAAGGCATAACAGATGGGAGCCGCTCTAGCGATGGCTCTCAGATGCGCTTCGTGAAGCTTCTTGGGATCGTATGAATTGTAGAGGGCCAAGGTAAGCATCCTGAATCACCTGATATTAGGAAAGTGGGAATGTTTATTAAGTTGTTTCCCCAATATATTTTTTGATAACGATGGTTGAGATTGGGGATATTGTGTTTTTGGTGAGGAACGGAAAATATGAAGAAGCATTGGAATTAGTTAACAATCTAGACAATAATCTAGATAAAGTGTTAGCTCTCAGTGCTATGGCTAAGGTAATTTACCCACAAGACATGGAGATGGCTTATGGTTTTTTGGAGGATGCAGAATATTTTTCTGAAAAAATTAAAGACAAGGGAGAGAAAGCAAAAGCACTCGCGAATATTGCCTCTGCATATTACAAGATAGGAGATACAGAATACGCCCTGGAGCTGTTTGAAGACGCAGTAAAGGAAGCGGAAAAAATAAAGAAGCCTGAAGATAGGATATACCCCCTTGCAAATATTGCGTATTATATGGGCATTTCCGGACTTGTGGATCTCTCTTTGGATCTATTTGAAAGGGTTTTTGACATAGTGGTCAACCTAAGGGTAAACTATGTGAAGAAGACCGAGTACCTCATAGACTTAGGAAACATAATAGAAAGCGTTGGAGATGAGCTCCCCTCAGAAGAGGCTATCAAATTCTACGAGAGAGCCCATGACTTATTTGAAAAGCTCCGCGTACCAGCAAAAGCTGCGACTGTTGAAAGGGAAATCGATCTAGCGAGAACCCTGGCCACAGTTGGTTTGCCCGAAATAAGAAAAGCCGTCTCGGAAGGCAAGTATATCTACGCCACCAAATTAATTATACGCACATTTAACGACGAGAAGATGTTTATTGGTCTTTTAGAGGTAGCACTATGGATGAAAAAGAACGAAACCCTTGGGTATGGCCAAATAGTTGAAACAGCCCTTAAATATCTCCAAGAACTCCAAATGCCCAAGCACTATCTACAATACGTAATAAAGCTACTGATTGAACTCGAAAGATTTAAAGAAGCGTTAAAGCTTTCTATGAACATTGAAGACGTGGAGCTGCGCTCTGAGATTATGGCAGAAATAGCCGTGGGGATGCTAAAAAGTGGGGAAATTGAAGGTGCTTTCAAGATAGCTGAGCTGATACCTGATATTCATATCCGTGCCGCCACACTGGCGGAACTGAGAAAAATACTAAAATACTAAAAGCAGATACCTTATGGGTGAAAATCGTGATATTCGATGCTCATTCTGATTTGCCAACCTATATCTATGAGGAAAGAAAGAACGGCAACGCAGTCTTAGAGAGAAACTTTGAGAGGTTCTTTGGAGATACAATAAAGTCGAGGGTAATGGCTATTTGGACAAAACCAGAAAAAAGAGCCACGGCATTGAGGTATGCCTTGGAGGTATTGAACAACTTTCACAAAGACGTCATTGAGAGTCCAAGCTTTGAGCTTGTGACCAGCGTAAAAGACATGAGAAATACCATTAAGAATGGAAAAGTGGCACTCTGGCTTGGACTGGAGGGTGGAGAGCCGATAGAAGATAGCTTAGACCTGCTTGAAGTTTTCTACGCCTTAGGTTTAAGGGTTCTAACGTTGACGTGGAGTCTAAGAAACGCCATAGGGGACGGTGTTTTTGAGAGAACAAAAGGAGGCCTAACCAACTTCGGCATAGAAGTGCTTGGAAAAGCGGAAGAACTCGGCATAGTTGTGGATGTAAGCCATCTAAACGAGCAGGGCTTTTGGGACGTTATCAACACAACAGCGTTTCCGGTGATAGCTTCCCACTCGAATGCTTACTCCCTTTGCCCAAATCCCAGAAACCTCAAAGACGATCAGATAAAAGCCCTAGCGGAGAGAGACGGTGTTATAGGTATCAATGCAATCCCGGGTTTTGTAGACAAAGAAAACCCAACGCTGGACAAAATGGTTGCCCACGTAGAGTACATAGTGGATTTAACCGGTTACAAACACGTTGGATTTGGTTTTGACTTCGTTTACTACCTCAAAGGATGGAGTGGAAAAAGCATCAAGGGATTTGAGAACGAAAGCAGAATTCCAGAGCTTTTGAAGAGACTAAGCGAGAATTTTAGCAAGAAGGAAGTTGAAGCAATAGCATTTAAAAACTTTGAAAGGGTTTTTGAAAAAGTCGTTGGATAACCAAAATCTTTTAACTCCTTTGCATTTCTCTCTCTTGAGTGGGGGACATGGAAGAAATTTACTTCTTAACATTTAGAGAGGCCAGAATTATACTGCTTTCCCGGGGAGAGGTTAGGGTAAACCTTGATTTGAGGAAAACGAACAGATCGCATGTAGTCCTCGTTAGGGAAGATAAAGTCGTTTTTCCCGATGGAAGTGAAGTGAAAAAAGACATCCTGAAAAGGATAGCAAAGGACGAAAACACAGTTTACTTTTTGAGTAAGGGGCAATTATATAAAGCCGCAATCGCCGCTGAGGGCTTTTACAAGCTCGTTCCTACAATTCCTCCAACCATAGAAATAAACGGCATCAGAATGCACAGGACAAAGGACACCAATCCCTTAAAAGACACCCGGAGTAAAGTAGAAGCAGTAAATCCAAGAGAAGGGGAGTTTGTCCTAGACACCTGCATGGGGTTGGGATATACGGCAATAGAAAGCGCAAAAAGAGGGGCTTATGTAATTACAATTGAAAAAGATCCGAACGTCATTGAACTTGCTCGACTCAACCCGTGGAGCAGGGAGGTTTTTACATCCCAAAACATTCAGCTTATCCAGGGAGATGCGTTTGAGGTGATAAAGAGGTTTAATGACAAAAGCTTTGATGTGATAATACATGATCCCCCAAGGTTTTCTCTTGCCGGACACCTTTATAGTGAAGAATTTTATGCTGAGCTGTTTAGGGTTTTAAAGCCAAAAGGAAGGCTATTTCACTACGTAGGAAATCCCGGCAAGAAATACAGGAAAAAAGATCTCCAGAGAGGTGTGATTGAGAGGTTGAGAAAGGTGGGGTTTAAGGGAGTTAAGAGAGTCGAAGAAGCCCTAGGAGTAGTTGCCTTAAAGCCATAACCGGTGATTGCCGTGCTCTCTAAGGCCATAGAGGAACTGAAGGACTTTGCAAGTAGAGAAGGCTTCTATGAAAAGAAGATTCTGCTTATGTTTAGCGGAGGCAAGGACAGCAGTTTAGCCCTTTATCTCCTCAAAAACGCTGGCTTAAATATCTCTGCAATAACTTTCATTCATAGATGGAGCTGGAGAGAGCCCCTTCCACACATGCTTAAATTTACAGCCTCTCTTGGAGTAGAGCATTACCTAGTTGACATAACCGAAAGCCTTCTGAGGAACTCTCTCGGAAAAAAGGGCCCCATATGCATTCACTGTAAGAAGGTCATGCTTAAAAACACCTACTGGTTTGCAAGGATTAATGGGTTTGACATCATCGCTAAAGGAGACAACGCAAACGACAAAATAAAAGGCGCTTTGCTGGATCAATGGGGAGGAGACCACAGACTAAGCACCATTCCGAGGATTGGGATTCCAATTTTGAGACCCCTAATAAACTATACGGCTGAAGAAGTTGAAGCCCTTGCAAAAGAGGCAGATATAAGAGTTTTTAGGATGTATGAGTACGGAAGGAGGAGGCAGTGGAGGGAAGGATGCCCTCTGCAGTATATTGACAAGGAGCAGGTAATAAAGGAGGAGTACTTCGATTTGGCATATAAGGCGAACTATGAAATAAGCAAAATTGCAAGAAAGCATAAGGTAAGGATGAGTGTCCTTGTGCCGTCTTTTAGAATAATGTGCCACGGATGTAATGAAAAAGCGCTTAAAGAAGCTAAAACTGCCCTCGAAGGCATTAAAAGGAGGTCTGCCAATGCTTCCTCTGGGAAAAATTAGAAACGAAATTTTGAGAAAAATAATTCTATCTGACCTTCCCGTTGGCGATGAGAAAATCGTTGTTGGGCCAAAAGAGGGCTTTGATGCGGCTGTTCTGGAATATGATGAGAATAACTACCTTGTGATTGCCACAGACCCGGTTCTCGGAGTTCCAAGGGAGCATTTTGGATTTTTCACGTACCACTTTGCCTCAAGCGATGTAGCCGTTTTTGGAGCAAGGCCTAGATGGCTGATTGTTGACCTTCTTTTACCCCCCGGAGCCAAAGAGGAAGAGCTGAAAGCGATTATGGAGGAGCTTAAAGAGGAATGCAAAAAATACGACACATCTATAGTGGGAGGCCACACTGGCGTTTATAAAACCATTAACGACTTTACAGCCACAACAACTGTTATTGGAATTGTGAGAAAGGATGAACTAAAGCTTCCGCTAGCTAAGGCGGGAGATAACATAGTTATCACAAAGGGAGTTGCGGTAGAGTTCGCAGTGGGAGCTGCGTGGTTTAAAGCCGAGGAACTCAAGAGCGTACTCTCTCCATCAGAAATCTTTCATCTAAGGGGGATGTACAGGCTTGAGAGCGTTGTTAGAGATGCACTTTTGGCAAGGGAATTTGCAAGGGGAATGCACGACGCAACTGAAGGCGGTTTAACGGCTTTGCACGAAATAGCTGACAACTCCGGAGTGGGGTTTGAGGTTTATTATGAGAACCTCTATATGCATCCGCTTGTGGAGAAGGTCGTGAACTTCTACGGCGTAAATCCGCTAACCGTCTCTTCAACGGGGACTTTAATCATTATCTCACCAAGGGAAAATACGAGAGAATTAATCAAAAAGCTCCAAACAAACGGAATAGGGGCTTTTGTCATTGGGAGATTCACAGAAGAAAGGGAAAGAGTATTGATTAAAAACGGCAAGAAAGAGGAGTTCCCGGAATTTGAAAGAGATGCATATGCAGAGGTGTACTAATCATTTCACCTTATACCTCAGCAGTGCGGCAATGCCACCAAGGGCCTTGAGCTTTTCGCCACCTTCGTGTTCCGAACTAACTATTACTATTTCTCCTCTTGTGCCCCTCACGAACTCCATTATCTCCTCTATCTTTTCCTTGTGTTCTCCCTTCAGCAGTTCGTCCAGAACTAAAAGCGTATCTATAGCCCCGTAATTTGCAGCCTCTTCGACCTCTTTCAAGCCATAGGCAACCAGCCCGTTCTTGGAGATCTCTTCAATGACCTTTTCTACAAGCTGGATTTCCTTTGCAACCCTATTTTCGTGATAAACCCTATCAACGGTGCCTCTCCTGATTACCTCATAGATGCCAGTCCTTCCCGTAACGCTTGTGTCTTCTATAACAACTTTCTTGGCTAGATCGGGATAATTCTCACTTAGGAACTTGTAGAAGTTCTCCTTTGCAAATCCCGGGCCAGCCACAATAGCCTTGTCAACATTTTCCCTTTCCATTATTTCGATCATCGTTTTGGCAAGATCGTGGAAGAATTTTTTCTCCTCGCTCTCCCTGTCAGAGTTATACCTCTTCCCCCCAAGGTTGTGAGTCACGTTTGCTATGATGTCCACACCGTACTCTCTAACCACAGCTATGTCAGCTTCCCCCTCGTCAATTACAACTATCATAACCTTAGCCCTTTGAGAGGCCTTGACAGCCTCTTCTAACCTCTCAAGATGGTGCTTTTTCCATTTTTCTTTCTGTATCGTTATCGTGTCGTTCTCTTCTACTGCTATTGTATGGTATTTGCCTAGGGGAACCTCTTCTCGGGAAGCATACACTATGGGGCCAGTTATCCTTAGGGCGTTTGCGAACCTGTGGAGGTTCACCTTCTCAACCTTAACCCCAAGAAACACCGGTATCGCTTGGACTTTTTCGGGTCTTAGGGAATCACTCCTCTGGCTCTGCTTTCTGAGGGTTTTAGCGTAAACAACATCGCCTTCCTCAATAATGTGATAGAGGTGCCAGAGATCATCGAGCGTCTCAACTTTTACTTTGATCTTGCCCTCCTTGGGGTCTTGATGAACTATTTTCACTCTCACCACCCATTCAAGATTTGAGGCTTGCTTTTTAAATAATGAGGCGCAACTTTTAAAAAGCAACACCCTTTATTCACCACGACTAGGCGGTGGAAACCGCGGGATGTTCCGCTCTGCGGAGAACCACAAACAGTGAAGAACGAGGTGAAAAAGATGGGAATGTACAAATACATTAGGGAAGCCTGGAAGAGCCCAAAAAAGAGCTACGTTGGAGAACTCTTGAAGCAGAGGATGATTAAGTGGAGAAGGGAGCCAAGCGTTGTTAGGATTGAGAGACCAACCAGACTTGATAGGGCTAGAAGTTTAGGCTACCAGGCGAAGCAGGGTTACGTTCTTGTTAGAGTTAGAGTGAGAAAAGGCGGAAGGAAAAGACCAAGGTGGAGGGGCGGAAGAAAGCCCTCAAAGATGGGTCAAGTTAAGTACTCACCAAAGAAGTCCCTCCAGTGGATTGCTGAGGAAAAAGCTGCAAGAAAGTTCCCCAACCTTGAGGTTCTCAACTCATACTGGGTTGGCGAGGACGGTATGTACAAGTGGTTTGAGGTTATCCTAGTTGATCCACACCACCCAGTCATCAAGTCAGATCCAAAGATAGCCTGGATTGCTGGAAAAGCCCACAAGGGTAGAGTCTTTAGAGGACTCACAAGCGCTGGAAAGAGAAGCAGAGGTCTGCTCAATAAGGGTAAGGGTGCCGAGAAAGTCAGACCAAGCATTAGGGCTCACAGAGGAAGGGGTAAGTGATTTGCTTTTCTTATTCTCTTTTCTGTTAGATCTGTGCATTTAGGTCTAATCTCTAATTATCAATTTTGTGATTTTAGATGGTCAAACTAAACCTGAATAACAGGGCGAAATTTCATTAATACTAATAAGAGTGTTAAAAAAATCAAAAAGTTTAAATAGTCATAACAAGAACTATGGGTTGAGGTGATGTTATGACGTTAAGAATACCGGACGACAAACCCGTCTATGTAATAATAACTTTGGGAGTGCATGAAGACCAAACTCCCTCCGACAGCCCAGAAGTTGTAAGAGCAAACTTAGAAGCTACTGGAGTACTGAGGGTATACATGACTAATAATCTTCCGTTGTACTCTGGAAATTTTCTTGGAGTATTACATACTCCAAGAGATCATGTAGATTACAGTTGCATGAAGGCTTGGAATCTTGGACAGGCTTACGATGACAATAAGGGTCTAACAAGATATTTAGATGCAGGCGTTGCAATGTTGATGTACTACACCCCAAATGAGATGTATGTAAAGTGGATGAGGGATTTAGCCAAGAATGGTGACTCAGCTTCTGAATATTCAACATCAGGCACAAGTAAAAGATTGTATTTTTTAATGACTGTTGAAGACCCACACTACTGGACGTCAGATTTACAAGAGGTTATAGATGAAGCGCTCCAATGGTTTGATGGGATAATACTCTATAATTATAGGAGCTTGGTAATGAGAGGAGGTATTGAAAGGATATGACAAGAAAATTAGTTCTATGGTTTTTCGTATTCTTTTTAATTCTACCCCTCCCTGCAAATGCTCAAAGCCCAATAAAGGAGTACCAAGAAAAGGTTTTGGAAGTAAAGAATGGAGCAGCTAACGGATATTTTCCTGACTACAATATGTTCCCGAGTTTTATATACACTTGCCACTCTTATTGGGGGATTTCCCCTCTAAAGATTTACTATCTTTACATTGAGACTATCTCACTCGTTAGAAGTGGATATAACGAAAGTAGGCTTGAGAAATTAAGGGAAACGATAAAAAGCCTGCAAGAAAGAGATGGTTCTTTTCCAGCGGTTCCGCTCCAAGAAACAATTTATTACCCTTGGAGTACTGATGGAATGACCTTCGAGTATTGTGAATCTTCCAAAGCAGGCTCAACGGCTTTGGCTTTATTAGCTCTCCTCGAAGCAGGCGAAAACCCAAACTCCGAAGTAATTCAAAAAGGCGTCCAATATCTCTTAGAAACCATGAAAAGAAAACCCTACTATCCTGATGAAAATGTTAGTAGATTTGTCCCGGGTTGCTATGGTGAAAACTGGACTATCATACCTTGCAGATCCGCTTTTCCGAGCAATGCAACTCACGGGGCTTACTGGACAACAAGAGTTTGCAGAATGGATAGGGGAGGCTTTAGTGTATGTATTGAAGTTCCAGGAGTTGCAACAACGGCCTATGCAACAGCGCTTCTCCACAAGCTCGGTTATGATGTCAGGGATGAATTAAAATTTCTACAAGAGTATCTTACTCTCGACAACTTAATAAATCGACCCTTAAGTTCCTGTTGTATCGAATTTGCAAACATCTCAACAAAAGATCTAGAACCAGGTGAACTAAAGATCTACTACTCTCACAGAAGACCTCCAAAATGGTGGTGGAGAGAAGATTTAGCCTTTCCTGTGAATGATTTTGACTATCGGGATCCTTATGAGAGCCTAGCTTTGCCTTTGCTCTACTTGAGAGAGGAAGGTTTAATTTTTGAAAATAATGCAACGAGAACGATACTCGAAGCTCTAAAAGAAAGTCAAAAAGTTCCAGAAAAATACATCTACCTTGAGATCTCCGGCTACAAATATAAAGGGTCTTCTTACTTTGTAGTAAACATGACTCCCCTGATAGTTCTAAACGGAACTCTTAGGGAAGATTATCAGGGAGAATTTTATGCATATTACGGGTTCAAGTTCCCAAATGAGAGCATTAAAATTGAAGTTAGGTCTACCAATGCACGTGCTGGTGCCATTCTAGCATCTAAAGTTGATGTCCTCGATACAATGTTCATGATTTACTCCAATTCAAGGTGCAATAAAGAAGCAGAGTTAAGTAAAGAGTGCTTTTTAAATGAATTCCCTCCATCAATCCTTGACTATTCATGGAGCAGTGACGTTTATTCAACGGCAGTAGCTTTAATATGGCTTTATGCTTCCAATGAAACCACTTATGAAGGCTTTCAAAAGGCGATTGAATACTTGGGGACTAAAGGCCTTAAGGATGGCTCAAGAAGCTTTGATGGTTATGCTTATGCTCTTATTGCTTTGAGCTTGTATAGTGGAGACTGGGAGAGAAACCGCCCAGAAATTGGTAATGACGGGGAGAATACTAAGTATCTAGCTTACATCCTTGTGCTAGTTATGATACTTTCAGTAACCATCGGAGGTTATTTTTTATGGAGGAGCATGAACAAAGATGAACTTGGTGGAAATCTCTAAAAAGTTATTAACCCCGTCCTTTCCCACCTTTATATTTTACTTTGGCCCTCCAAGCTCCCTTTAGCTTCAGAATAATAATTCTGGACTCTGTTTAGAGGAGTAGAATGTTATTTATACTATCAAAAGTATTAAGAAATCAAAAGACTTAAAAGCGTCGTGGAATGACTATTAATTGAGGTGACATTATGACAAAGTATGTACTGTGGTGGTACAAATACACTGGAGAATATACCCAAGTTAGCAATGCAACACCAGATGATTTGTATATTAATGGATTTGACTTTGCAGTGGCTTTGGATGGAGAAGGAACAAGAACAAAATTCAGTGGTTCTTTATATAGTAATGGATATAACGATGGCAGAGAGCTTGCTTTGAGAGTGAAAGGATGGTTAGATGGAGCAAGCGGTATTCCATATTTAGTAACAATACCCTATTTTACTCCCAGTGGAGGAAAGAGGGGCTTGAGTTACTGGGAGGGTTGGATTGATGGAGTTGCTAGCATTGAAAGTTATTATTTTACAGGGATTCTATTGGAGTTTGGAGGATGCCAAGCCTATACAAAGTGGACGTATCACTGAATATGAAATCAACACTATCTTAGGACGTATTCAAGAAGTAGGAAGAGATCTTGGAAAAGATTTACAGTTTATTTGGATCCCTACACTAAGGAGTGTTCTATGCTCCGGAACAATAACAGACCAAGATGGTGATGGAGTAATAACAAATAATGATGTAATACTGTGGTTAGATAAGTACTCGGAAATTGCTCTGTTGTCAAAGTACTTTGACTATGTATTTCCGCAACCAGGATACTACTTTGCAGATAAGATTGGTGCAAACTGCAACCAAATAGAGTACACTTACAGCCTCTTAGTTGATATTCTAAGATGGATAAAAAACAGTAATCCTTCCAATGTTTATATAGAAATGGAGGCTGATGGTGCCGTTAGAAGTTCTGAGTATAAATTACAGAGGGCATGTGATTATGTGTCTTCTCAAGAAGCCATAAGTGGCAGTATATGGGAAAATAGGGCATATTACTTTGACTGGGACATAAACATAGTTCCATACATTAGAAATACGTGCCCCAAGTGGTGAAAATGAGAAAAAAGCCTCTCATTTTCTGCTTTTTAATGCTCCTCTTTACTCACTTAGCTCATTCTTTGACTATTAACAACGCTCTAATAGGAAACCCAACAATTTTTAACATTACAAATTCATCAACTCAACTTTTAGTGGTTTATTCTCCTTCAGAGGATAGATTTGAGCTGTTGAACTTGACAGCATTTCCATGCAAAATCAACGTTTGCTCCAATTTTACTATGAATCCAATTCATTGTTCTCCTCAAGGATGTCTTTTTTATGGATGTGAGGGGTGTGATAGACCCTTACCTGGTAGGGTGTATGATCACTATGGCTACCTTTATCCCAGTGGGGAATTTAGGGAATTGCTCAGCTTTCGGAATGATGGAGCAGTGAGTATTTTCTGGAATCGAGATTACTACCTTGTACTCCATCCCTTTTACTGCTTCTCTATGTGGTGCAATTTGGAGCATTTTGATTCCCTCCTTTGGTTGTCTACTATCAAGGATGGACAAGTGAAGGTGAAGAAGTATGGATATTTAACGGGAGATTTCAGAAATGTCTCTTCCCCTTTGCTAGCTCAAAAAGGATACATTTACTTTGTTCGCAATCTCAAGAACGGCGCCTTAGCGATTTTTAATCAAAACTTTACCGAAGCTGTAATTCTCATAGATGCTGTTCCAATGCTGAAGATAATATCCTCATTCTCTCTCAATGATTCCCAACTCATTTATGATTCTGAAAACATCTATCTGCTTTACAACGGAACACTCTACACTATAGAACCTTCGAAGGGTGATTATCACCTTCCAGGAGATTTCAAAAGAGTTGCAGAGTTTCGCAGGAACTTCACAATCATAGGAGCATATAATAAGAGACTCTTTTTGGTGAACGATAGTGGAACTTACCGTTATGATACAAAAAATTAAGAAACTTGAAATAATTGTGAAATCTAAAGCTCAAATGTCAGAGTTTCATGAGGGTAAAGCATTGCTTTTTGCTAATGGCACACTCTATGAAGTCTCAGACAACATTGTTCGAGCGGGGAAGATAAATCTCAAAAACTTTAATGCATCTGAATTTCACAAGCTCTTTTACATAACACTTGACTGCCGTAGGGAGCAGTTTGAGGAAGACACCAACATTTTTTGGAGCCCTAAGGGCTGGTTGCTTTATAATGGCTCATCCCTTTACTTCTTCAATGGCACTCTTAAGAAAGTTTTAAACAATGCTTCATGGATAAAATGGATTGGATGGAATGGGAAAGAGTGGATTTTAGCAGATAGTGAGATAGTTTTAAAATTCGATGGGCAAAGAATTGAAAATTTGACTCCAAAGCTCAAGGAATTTTTAGGAGCTAATAAAACAAACACAACAATTTTAACACCCCTACCTTCAAGTTCAGTAGAAGTCTCAAACTTTAATGATAAGCTTGTTACTATTGTTTTAATCTTAGTGTTTATTCTAATTGGATTTTATCTCATGAGGAGAAAGTTAAAATGAGAAATGTAACTTTTGTTTTAATTCTTATTTCATTTTCATTAGTTCAGAGCATCTCCTTGCATAGCATAGAAGAATATCAAATGAAAACGCTCTACTCCTACGCTAAAAATTATGGAATCTCAAGTTACAGTTTTGTTAAAGAGAGCGATGAGTTTTATCTAACGTGCCTCAAGGTAATAGCCCTTGCAAGAAGCGGCTTTCCAAGGGATTCTCCAGACTTCCAGAGGCTGGTGGAGGGAATAAAATCAAAACAATTAAAAGACGGCTCATTTCCTCCAATAATTACCAACGATTACCCAAAGGCAGAGGGTGAATGGGTTTACTGGGAGAAGTCAAAAGCCGCTGGAACTGCTCTCGCTCTGCTGGCTCTTCTTGAGGCTGGAGAAACCCCAAACTCCGAAGTTGTAACCAAGGGAATTAAATTTCTCTTGGCTAACAAAACAAACGAGTATTGGACGTCTACAGTTTACATGGACTGGGAAAGGACAGGAATTAAAAGAATTGAGGAGTTTCCAAGCTTAGTTGCAACAGCTTATGCCACTGCCCTATTACATAAACTCGGCTACAATGTTACTGATTCTTGGCAATGGTTTAGGACTAACCTGAATACAAAGAACTTAACCAGAAACTATGCTTTTGACAATCTTTTTGTGGGTTTTCTCTTTCCAATGCCCTACAGGGATTTCAGAATGCCCTATGAAAGCCTAACTTTACCATTACTTTACTTAAGAGAAGAAGGCTTTAAGCTCAATAACGAAACTTTAGAGTTCTTTAGTTCGCTCTTTAAGCAATCCCAATACTCAGGAAACGCAACTTTGCTCTTCGTCTTCTACGAAAATTATAGCACCAAGTATGAACTCAAGCTCCTTCGCTTTTCTTTGATAAATAAAATGTGGGAAGAGAGCAAACTGACCTCCTTCCCGCCTTGAAAGGTGAGGGTTCCAACGAGCTAACCCCTCGCCAATAGCAGGAAGGTTTACGGGCGACTCATTCCCTACTCCCGTTACCGCCTTTCGGTTCAGCCCGAGGGGACGGTCTCGCCCCCGTTACCCCTACCCCCAAGGGGACTCGGGGTTATGGTTTCAGAGGCCAAACCTTCAGTTTTTACTGCCTCGAAGGGCAGTCTTTCAAGGACGCTTAACAGCGTCCTAACCACTCCAAGTCGGAGTGGTAACGCAACCCCCTCATCTCATCGGGTTATCAAATTTGGCCTCTTCGAGGCCTTACTACACTATGAAGTTTAAAAGGGTTTTGGTTTTAAAGGGCTGAATTTCCGAACACGGCATCCCCGCCCTGAAAGGCAAGGCCTTCAAAAGAGTAATCCGGGGAGTTGCTAACGGGAAAATCAAGCCCCAATTAAACCCTGAAGAGGAGATTGCAGTTCTAAAGATAGAGGGTTTGCGAAAGATAAATCCTCAAAAGTCAGGCGCTTTTAAGAAGTTGGGGATAATCAACAAAAGTATGAAGATTTACCCGGAGTTCCCTATGAACTACATAAACTCTCGTTCTTATGTTGCCTCCCAAATACTCCACTTTTCTGAAACCAATGGGACTTACTACATAATCCCTCTCCCCAAACTGGATAAATCATGGAATCACGATGTATATTCAACCTCAATAGCCCTGATTTGGTTGTACCTAGCAAATAAAACCGAGTATAAAGGGTTTAATGGCGGAATTGAATTTTTACAAAGTAGTGGGGAAAGTCTAAGCTTTGACGGTTATGCATACGCTTTGATTGCTTTAAGCCTGTACAATGGAGATTGGGAAAAGAATAAGCCAGAGATTAATATCATTGTCTCCAATGAAGGAGGGAGTATTAGATACCCGACTTACATTCTCGCAATAATTATGATATTTTCAATAGGTTACTTTTGGAGAAAGCGTAAACAAGATAAAGGTCTCTAATAGAGCGTTAATTCATCATTTTCTACTTTTTATATCTCATATCAACTCTCTGGTTCTCTAAAGCTTAGTGGGAAGCCAACAAAGCAACTTCAAACCGCTTATAGGAGTAAAATGTTGTTTATACTATTAAAAGTATTAAAAATCAAAAAGCTTAAAAAGTATTACAAAATGACTATTTATTGAGGTGACCAAATGGCAAAGTTTGGATTGTGGTATGTTAAATGGGACTCTTCCTCTGGAAGATACACCTCTAGGCTAAAGACATTGAACAAAAGTCAGGCAACAGTTGAAGACTTTAAAGAGCGATTTGATATTGCTGTTGTCACAACCCTTGGTGGATTCGATGCCAAAAACAGTGGAAATGGATATGAAGATGGGAAAGAGCTGGCAACATTCACAAAATCCATTATTGGAACAGGAGTTGAGTATTATATCTCAATGCCATACTACCCATATGATCCCTCTCATGAAAATAAGAGTGGAAGAGGTAATATTGATACCGGGGATTATTGGCTCGATTGGATTGATGGAGTGCTCGCTGTTAATGATCCAAATCTCAAAGGATTTTACTGGGAGCTGGAATATGCCTGGATGTTTACGGATTATCAAAAAGGCAAAAATGAGTCCGTAATAAACCCAAATGCACTTTTAGATATAGCAGACAAAATTCATGATCACGGGCTTGAATTCATTTGGATTCCTTCAGCTCATACATATGCTCTAGAAAATACTGATATATGGTCTACTGCATCCTTGGAAGCTTTTGACTATATATTTGTACAGTCAAATTACTATATGAATAGTTCTGATAGATATCCCTATTCTTACACTGAATTCAAGGAATGGTTAGCAACTTTAAAAAGCATGAGATCCTCAAAAGTTCACATTGAAATGGAAGCAGATGAATGTGTATTAGGCATGAATGGAAATTGCAGAAATTGTGGTAATCAAGACGCTTGTCTCAAACTCGCCAGTGATTATTATCTTGTGCAACATGATGTATTAAGAAGGCTTGATGAGAATTTAGCATACTACTTTGGTGTAACCCTTGATGTTGTGGATGAAGTGTTCGACTACTACCTCAAACGCATGGGGGTTGTCTAATTGAAATTTAAATTTCTTGCTTCCTTTGTGCTGTTGTTTTCTTTACTTGCTCACTCCCCATCTTATGCCGCTCCAACTCTCACTGTTGATTTTTGTTCTTCAGGTTTTCAGGTAACTGTTGCTCCGACGACCGAAGGTGTTATCTACGTGAGCACTGGTTTTTATAATCTTAAACCCCAAAACTTTGGGGAGTGCATTGCGGAATATGATCCAACCACTCAGCGTGCCCACTTTTACCTTGTAAACTCAAGCGGTGCACATCATATTGGTTGGTATTATGAATACGGTTATCAAAACAAAACTCTTTCTGAACTTCTGACCAAAGTAAAGAGAAGTGTCCTTCCAGTGCCTGGAAAACTTGAGGGGGATTATGTGGTATTTTTGTTCAACTCCACCACCTATAAAGTGCCCATCAAAGAGCTTTTATCTTATTTATGGAGCGGGGATTTGTTAAACAATTTAGTGGCATTTTCTTATGAAGAGGGGATTATAATCGTTCCATCCATTAAGATAGATGCCGTTGAAAATAACTTTACGGTAATCAAAAGACCCGGAAAGCGTGTTGGAACAACTTTGCTGGACTTTAACTTTACATACTGGCTTTCTTATCAGTATCTTCTATACCTAAACGGCACTATCGATGGTAGGTTTCTGTTGAAGGAAAAAGCGAAGAAAGAACTGATAACTTGGGAAAAACTTTCGCAGTTGTTTGATAAACCGCTCTATGTATTCTATTTTGATGGTGAGTCTCTCAAGCCTTATCCCTTGTTGAGGATCAAGATTTCACCGGAGCTAAAAGGGTTCAAACTCTCTATAAAGTACGAATTTGAGAATTTGGCGCCTCCTTATGCGACATATAATATACCAACAACCGCCCCTGCTTCCTCTGAACCCAAATCTTTAAACTCCACTGCCAACTCAGACACATATTATGTCCCGGAAGATACAAAAGAAAACACTTCTTGGATTTTCCTTTTACTGGTTATAATCGTGAGTTTGGCTCTGATAGGAGCTCTACACCTAAAAAAGACCAAGTAAAGAAGGCCAATATAAACCCCGCTTATACTCTTATGATACATTCCTTTAAAGACGGTAAATTTAAGAACATGACTCCGGAGATGCTCTTGGCATTGTCTGAGAGGTCAAAGAACAAGGGTTCTTCAAGAACAGTTATTTTGAGCAGTCTTATGGTTGTGGTAGTTGTTTTGCTAGTTTTCCTAAGAAAAAGAAGATAACATTTTGAAAAATTTGGAGTCTGGTTTCATAATTAACCTTTTCCAAACAATGAAAATTGTTGTGACGGGTATATTTAGGAAGTGAAGAACAATGAAATTCAATAGGTATTTTGAGAGTTAAAAGCTTTTAAACAATCTTCTCAAAACTTCAAAGGGGTGAAGACATGGCAAAGCTTCAGGCTCATCATATAAGAGTGTCAACCTTTGCCCACGCAACCGAGGATCCAGAAAAGGTTCTCGAGGCTATGGGGACTTTTTTTCCAGAGGACATTCCTTCTGAGGACATAGAGTTTGAGGTAGTTGAAACCGAAGGCTACTTCGGAAATCCAATAAAGGTCATAAACGCCGAGGTAAAGAGAAGCAGAAGCGTAAAAAAGATGCTGGAGCACATTAAGGAACTTTTAAGCGAAGAGGATAAGGAATATCTTTTAGAAAATCTCGAAGAAAAGGTTGATGATACGGGAACGTTTTTCATTCGCTTCAACAAGCAGAAGGCATACCTAGGAGAAGCGGAGGTTGGTGAAGGAGAAGACGTTATCCAAGTGAAGATAAAGGTTAAAGCATTCCCAATGAAAAAGGAAAGCGTTGTGAAGGCAATCAAGGAGTGGTTGAGTGAATGAAGTGGATTGAAATGGACATCAGGAGTGAGGAAGCTTACAATCAAGCCAAAGAATGGTACGATGAGGTAGTTTTTACAAAAAAGATTCACCTAAAAAATTCTCCAAACTTTGATGAGCTTAAAAGCGAGATTAAAGGGCTTAAAGAAAAGTACAAAAATGTTGCGCTGCTGATTATTACAGAAAAGCCTTCCCTAATAAGAGAAATAAGAAAAAGGATCCCAAATTCCCTCATCTATGTGCAGGGGGGAAATCTGAGGGTTGTTAGATTCGCGATAGAGAACAAGGTTGATGCGGTGATAGCCCCAGAATACGGGAGAAAGGATTCCGGCTTTGATCATGTCCTTGCGAGGTTAGCGGCTAAAAACAATGTTGCTGTGGGTTTTTCTCTTGCTCCTCTGTTGAAGGCAACTCCCTATGAAAGGGCAAACATATTGAAGTTTATGATGAAAAACTGGAGGCTTGTGGAGAAGTATAAAACCCCTAGATTTCTAACTTCCTCAGCTGAATCCAAATGGGAAGTACGTTTTCCAAGGGACTTAATGAGCCTTGGAATAAACATCGGAATGGAGATTCCACAGGCAAAAGCATCTCTGAGCTTTTATCCAGAAATGATGCTAAAAAAGTTGAAAAGGTCTTAAAAGCCTAGAAACGCTATTCTTTGGCTTCTTCGAGCAAGCGAGTTAGCAGTGCCCACTGCTGGTCTTCAAAGGCATCTCTCTCCGCAACAAGGAGTAAAGTTCCCTTATGGCTAACGACAAAGTCCTTCAGCTTGTTTAGGAACTTTATCACGCTTGTGAATTCGTTGTACATGATCAAGTATTCCAGACAGTCTATTAATATAATTCCTCTGCTCCCGGCTTCTTCCATTGCTTTTAGGTATTTGTACGAGAGCTCTGTCATTCTTTCTAAGTTCATAGGCGAGATAGCCTCTACCTTACTTTCTTTGGTGGCCGTGGTTACGAAATAGGAAGTCCAATTCTCGGGGATATTGTTCAAAGCTCTAACAAACGCAAGCACAGGCACATCTTTCAGCTTCTCTTTTACCTTTTTGTACTCTTCTTGGTTTATTATCCTGACACCCGGCTCTATCTCAACTTCGTGGATTTCCATTGTTTTTAGCCTGAGGAACTCTTCAGAGGATGTAAGCCTTATCATTAATACCGTTAGGGTTACTATGAGAAATGCAGAAACTGCTGATCCAAATATTGCCTGTTCAGGAAGAGCGTAAGTTACGGGAATTGGAAGCAAGTGAAGACCAAATATGAACAAGACTACTGAAAGATAAGTTATCTTCTTTCCATAAATATCCTTTATTTCTCTGACTAAGTATCCAAGCCACATGAAGAGTAACCCTGCTATTCCATGGAAACTACTTAACACTAGGAAACCTCTGAGATCTTGGGCTTTTGCTTCCATTAGCGTACCAACTGCAACCAAATATAAAACTACAATTGGTCCCAATAAAGAAAACACTTCTACGTAATGGGGAGCTATTTCTATTTTTTCTTCTTCAAGCCATTTAACTATTCCAACGAACATCAGGGCAGCTACTGTGTTCAGGAGAATTCCAAGCCGGTATACGACACTCACTGTATATCCCAGTGATAGGAAGCTATAGTGGAGCACAGTGAACAAATCAAAGAGCCATGCTAGGGAGATAAAGAGAGCGGATTTTCTCTTTGTCTTGAAGTATACTCGCAAAATCAAGAGGAATGCCATTAAGTCAAAGAGTATTACTACCATTCCACATATCATGCCAATTGCATCCCCTACAGGCATCTTAATCACCTACCTTTCGAGTGGGATTTCCATATCCATCCCACTTAAAGGGTTTTATCGGGGGAGATCTAGTAACAGTCTCGTTTTCCACTTTCACTATCAGAAGCTCAGGCCGTGCTATTATCAGAGCTGTCTTTCCCCTCTCGCCATAACCAACAACTTTAAACTTCCCATCTTTTTGGATCAGGGGAAATACTATAGTGAACGGATAGTTAGGGTAATATATAACTTCATTATTTTTAAGCATTCCTACTGCATCTCCAAACGCATAGTGGCCATAAAAGGGGATAACAGTAGCATTTGTAAATTCTTCTTTTATCTCCCTGAGTACTTGAGGGGTTATCTTAACGCCTCCTGTGAAGATCGTTTCGATGTCTTCCCTTTTTTGTAAAAAAGCGACAGAAGCTGAGGAGTAGTTCTCACTGTATTTATTCTATCCTTTTCAAGAATCTTCTGCGTGTACTTCACTAACGGAGCCAATCTCCCTTTTAATAGAGTTTCCCATCCTTCTTTCTCAAGAATACGTTTTATACCATCAGTTTCCATACATATGATGTATAACAGTCCCACATAAGACCAGATAAGCTCACTCGTTTCTTCCTGATACCATCCATACGGGCCGTGAGCTATAGCTCGCATTCTATGCTTTTCATCATAACGTTCATTTAATCCATAAATTTATCAAGAGAGGTTTTTAGAAATTTTACAAGGAGCTTCATATATTCGTAATCCCAGTGAGTAATTGCTCTTTCTCTAGTCGTTCCTGAAGATTGATAAAATCTGACTTTTCCCTTATAATTTTCTGGAAAAAAATCTAACCAGTTTTCTCTTAAGTAATCTTCATCTACAAACAAGCCCGCATCGAAGATGTTCTCAAAAACTCTCTCCAGCTTTCCTTGAAAAATCTCATCAAGATCGACTTGTCCTTTAAATTTCTTCCAATACGGTGTATTTTCGAGGTGATACTCGAAAATTTTCATTAGGTACTCTTTTGTTTTTTCTTCAGAAACTTTTAGAGGATTCTCGTATTCCCTTATTATATCCTCATATAACATTGCACTTTCACCAAATAAAATCTGTAAAAAGATTATAAAAATGTTATTGGACATTGAAAATTTTCCATTCCGAAACCAAAACTTTATAATAACAAAGTGTTATATCAATGTTTTGAGGGAAGCTCATGGATGGCTTAATTGTTGGAAAAAGGGATTTGGAAAGTCTAAGATACACCGCCGAAACAGCGTACAAAACTACAGAATTCTGGAAGGAGAAGTTTTCAAACGTAGATGTGGAGGAGCTAACTCCAGAAATGTTGTTATCAAAGATTGACAGTATTTTCATAACCCCCCATGATTTGTATGATATAGAGAAGGTATGGCCAACGTACATAAAGAATATGGAAGTTTTTCATGTACTATCAAGAACAAGTGGAACTACTGGAAAACCAAAAAGAATTCCCTATACCATAGATGATATAAAGAGAGGAAGCAGACAGCTAGAAGCTTGGGCTAGCGAACTTATGGAAAATGCTGTAGTAGCATCATTTTTCCCACAATTGCCGTCGTCATCTGGATTTTTTGTCCTTGGAGCGTTTAGATATCTAGGAACAAAACTCAGATATGTTCAAATCCCTATCCAGTATATACAAGCAGAAGACCTACTAATACATGAACTTCGAGAAATTAAACCAACATCTCTCTTCGCATTAACAACTAGTGCATACAAGCTTGGTTTTGTTCTTCCAGATGACATTAAGGCAGACATACAGTCCCTGGTCATAGGAGGAGAACCCCTTACAAAGGAACTCGCCAAAGGAATTTTGGAAAACTTTCCAAATGCTGTTATTGTAGATCTTCTAGGAATGTCAGAAGATGGACTTGTTGGCTACAGGATAGTCACAAAAGACAGGATAGATGTACCATTTAAGTTCCCCGAATCATTACTTGTATTAAAGAAAACGGAGGACGAATACGAAGAGTATTATCACGTTTACGTTACCAAGATTATGAAGGAAACAGAACTTACAGGACTCCCCATTTTCAACTACAAAAACTGGGATTTGGCAAGAGTAGTCAATGGTAAGGTCATGAACATACTGAGGTCAAATGATGTTATAAGCCTTGGAGGGGCAAAACTCCACATAGATCAGGTTATGGACATCGTTCACAGATATCCCTTCTTGGTGGACTTCGTGATAATCTACCACCCTCTCTCG
Source organism: Thermococcus litoralis DSM 5473 (assembly GCF_000246985.2). Classification (NCBI taxonomy): domain Archaea; kingdom Methanobacteriati; phylum Methanobacteriota; class Thermococci; order Thermococcales; family Thermococcaceae; genus Thermococcus; species Thermococcus litoralis. Next base: position 66,509 of record NC_022084.1, read on the forward strand.
CCGGGTAATCCAAAACCAAAAGCCATAATAAAAGTCGGATACGTGGGAGAAAAGCCATCCGGCATAGAAGACGAAATAAAGAGTCTAATATACGAAGCCAACAACCCAGTTAGATACGAGGTTGAAGAGGCTAAATCCTCTGAGCTTGTCGTAGAGGCAGTTCCAGCGGAGAAGGTAAGAGAAGGCTTATCCCAAAAACCAGGGAAGACAAAGAGAATCTTCATCGTTGGAAAAGACCTCTAATTTTATTTTCTCTTTTTTCATGGTAAATTATTTAACTTAAAAACCTCAAGTCTATTCTAGGTGAGAATTATGAAGCCAAAGATAATCCACGACCCCATTCATGGAAGTATGAAGATAAGCGGGCTCATTTTAGACCTCATAAAAACTCCGGAATTTCAGAGGCTTAGGAATATAAAGCAACTTGGCCTTGCATATCTCGTCTACCCCGGTGCAAATCACTCCCGCTTTGAGCATTCCCTAGGAACATACAACATTGCAAAAAGGCTTGCCATGGAACTGGGACTTAGCGAAGAGGAAAAAACCCTCCTAGAGACAGCAGCTTTGCTTCACGACATCGGCCACGGTCCGTTTTCGCATACCTTCGAGCAGATATACGAGCACTACGTTAGGGAATACGACCATATGCATCTCGGCCAAAACATCATCCTTGGAAAGATCGACATAATAGATGGGGAGATAGAAGAAAGGCAGTTCATACCTGAGATACTTGACTTTTACGGATACAAGCCAAAAGAAGTTGCCGACCTTATTCTGGGCAAATATGGAAAAAGATACCTCGGACAGGCACTACATGGAGATGTGGATGTAGACCAGCTGGATTACCTTATTAGGGATGCACACTACACCGGAGTAGCCCATGGGATAATCGACCTTGAGAGGCTTCTGAAGGTTCTAAGAATTCACAACAATGAGCTTGTTGTTGACGAGAAGGGGGTTGAGGCAGTTGAGGGCATGATGGTAGCTAGAGCACTGATGTACTCAAGGGTTTACTTCCACCACACGGTAAAGATAGCGGAGGGAATGCTGACTAGGGCTTTGGAGTTTGCCCTTGAAGACGGCTACCTCTGGGAGTTCTGGAAGATGACAGACTGCAGAGTTCTCGTGGAGCTCGAGGATTTGGAAGGATATCCAAGGGAAATCGTCAAGCGCATCAAGTACCGCGACTTGTTTAAGGCGGCATTGCTATTAGGGGCCGATGAACTTACCGCCGAGGAAAAAAGAGAATTGTTGGCAGTTTATAGAGACATAAAGAAGCGCCAAGAGCTCGAAAGGAAACTAGCAGATGCCGTGGGAGCGAAGGAAGGAGAGGTAATTATAGAATTCTCAACGGCTGACCTAATGCTTACCGAGCCGAGATTGAAGTCAACGGAAATTGGAGTAGTAATGCACACCGGAGAAATAAAGCCCTTAACAAAAGTTACCCCACTCGCAAACGCCCTCAAGAGAAGGCAAACACCCAGATGGGCAGTAATGGTTGCCTCGCCATCAAAATATGTCGACAAGATTAGAGACGTGTGGAGAAAAGTTTTCTTCAGCTGAATATCTTTCTCTTTATCTCCTTCTTGAGTTCTTCAATCATCTCAATAAGCTCGTCGGCATCCCTAATCTCGTTGAGTTTCTCCTTTGGAATGAGGGGAATCTCTCCCACAACCTCGGTTTTAGTCTTTTCGAGGATGAACAGCCCGTCGCTCTGGATAATTTTGCTGACTTCATTTACCATCTGAGCTCTCCTCACAGTTGATGATGTCTTTTTCTCGCTTATGCCCGTTAAAATCTTCACCCCCTCTTCCTTTGAGATAGCATCAAACGGAGCTTTTTTGATTTTAACAACACCCATTCCAAAATCCTCTAAGCGTTTGAAAATTTCCTTTTCAAGTTCTGTCTCCGGTTCAACTTCCATCTTGGCCTCAACTTTGGCGTTGAGGACATCAATGGGCTTTGCAATTGGGGCGTCAAATAGCTCTTCAAGCCTCAGGGCAACCTCAAGGCTCATGGCCTGCTCTCCCCTCTCATAGTTTTGGAGGCTCTTTCTTGAAACCCCTAGAAGCTCAGCAAGTTCCCCAATACTGTAACCGTGTCTTTCCCTAAGCTCTCGCAGGTATTCTCCGTTGACCCTCACGTAAAAGCCTCCTCTCTCGGCAAAGATTGCGGGTAGTTCGTTTTCCACAAGAACATCATACAGCGTTTGGGGGTTTAGAGCGTAAATTCCATGTCTCTCGTAAACTACGCCCTCTTCAAGCTCCTCGTTTTTAGATCTTAACCCCACAATAAGCGGAGAAGCCTCAAAGAACTTGGCTAAACGTTTTAAATCTTCCGCCTGCTCCTCTGTAAGGGAGTCGATGTTTTGAAGAACTTTCACAAAGAGCAACAAAAAGAGCCTACTCGCAGCTAGGTCAAAGCACGAACCTTTAAACTCCATTCTCGCTACCTTAAATCCAGTTCCCCTGAATATGCTTTCAACAATTCGCAACAATCTCTCTTTTTCCATCATATCATTTATAAATAAAGCTTGGAAATTTAAAAGTTTCCCATTGATGGGTGAACTACCCCGCCCTCACGGACGGGGCTTCGTGAGGAATAAACTTTTAACCATTTGGCATATCCTAAGGGATGATGAAGCTCCACATAGGCATTGACGACACGGATTCACCGGATGGGATGTGCACCACTTATCTAGGTGCCCTGCTGTATAGAGAGATCTCCAGGGTAGCGGAGCCTTTAGACCTTCCAAAGCTCATCCGTCTAAACCCAAACGTACCGTACAAGACAAGGGGAAACGGAGCTGTGGCAATGAGTTTCGAAGTGGAAGATGAGGACATTCCAGAGATAAAAGAGCTTGTTCTGGATATGGTTGAGGAGTTATCGGACTTTAATCATGAGAACACAAACCCCGGAGTTGTATTTCTGGAGGGAGAAATTCCCAAAGAACTGGAAGAGTTTACGTATAAGGCTATATGGGAGCACGTTACCATTGAGGATGCTGAAAAAGTTGCGAAAGAAGTAAATGCAGAAATCCACAAGTTCAAGCTTGGCAGGGGCATAATAGGAGCCCTAGCTGCAGTTGGTCATCCATTGGAAAACTTCACCTATGAACTCTTGGCATATAGGAAAAGAGAATTTTGGGGAAAAGAAAGGAGGGTCAACAGAGAGAGTGTGTTTGAAGCTGACAGATTAACCTATCCCTTCACATATGATAACGTCGACCCCTTCAAGGGGAGCGTTCTAATAACACCCCACGGAAAAGACCCTGTTCTGGTTGGCATTAGGGGAATAGATAAAAATAGGGTCTTGTGTGCATTTGAAAACCTCATCATCGAAGAGCCCGTGGAGTTTTTCCAGATTTATAAAACAAATCAGAACACGGATGAGCATTTGAGGTTTAGAAAGATCGGCGAATTAAAGCCCTTAGAAAGTGCCGTTGTAAGAGGGAGAGTTAGTAGAGAATACTGGGAGAAAGGAAGGCACGTGTTTTTTGAGCTGAGTGATGAAACCGGCACAATCAGGGTTGCAGCTTTTGAGCCCACTAAGGGATTTAGAAGATACGTTAGAATGCTAATTGAAGGCGACGAGATCATTGCAGCCGGAGGAGTGAAGGAGTTTGAGGATGTTCTGACTCTCAACTTAGAAAAATTCTACCCGATAAGGCTTGCCGAAAAAATAGTTTATGAAAAGCCAAAATGCCCAAAGTGCGGGGGGACGATGAAAAGCAAAGGGGACTATCTGAAATGCAAGAAGTGTGGGCATAAAATGCAAAAAGTCTTGATTCCAAAAAGACTGCCCCGCCAGCTTGAGAAAAAAATTTATGAAGTTCCGCCAGATGCTAGGAAACACCTCTCCAGACCGCTCGTCCTTCCACTTGGAGAGGAAAAAATTTTGGAAGCAGCTGAGAGGAACTAACTTCTCTCCCTTCTCTCGACCTCTTCTATGTAGGCTATTACGTTATCCACTATCTGGGGAGCCAAGCCTATGTAGTTTTCCGGCTTTAGGGAGTTTAAATCGTCTTCAGTGAGATATTCCATGGCTTCACTTTCCCTTACTACTTCTAACAGGTCCCTTCCCTCTTTAAATGCTTTCATGGCGAGTTTTCTCACCAGTTCGTGAGCCTCTTGCCTCCCCATTCCCTTCTCCGTAAGCTTGAGCATCAGCGGCTCGGCCATTATGAGGTTCTTTGTGAGGTAGAGGTTCCTTCTTATGTTCTCCGGGAAAAACTCCAAACCAGATAAAACCTTCTTCATGCTCTTCAGCATCTCGTCTAAGAGTATAAACGTCTCTGGAAGGATAACACGCTCAACTGAAGAGTTGGTAAGGTCTCTTTCATGCCAAAGCGGATTGTTGAGTAAAGCTGGAATAACGTTGGAATAGATAACTCTCGCAAGCCCGCTGACTTTTTCACACCTTATCGGGTTCCTCTTGTGCGGCATCGTTGAAGAGCCGACCTGCTTCTTTCCAAAGGGTTCGCTGACTTCAAGAATCTCAGTTCTCTGGAGATTTCTTATCTCAAGGGCTATTTTGTCGAGGGTTGAAGCTATTAAGGCTAGAATGCCCATGAGCTCTGCGTAGATGTCTCTCTGAATTATTTGGTTGCTTATTCTTGCAGGCTTAAGGCCAAGATCCTCCATAACTAAACGCTGAAGTTCAAGCCCTTTTTCGCCAAAGGATGCCATTGTTCCAACAGCACCGCTCATCTGCCCTACAAGGATTCTCTCCTTGGCCTCTTCAATTCTATCAATATGTCTTTGGATTTCATCTAGCCAGATGGCAAACTTCATCCCATATGTGGTTGGGACGGCATGCTGGCCGTGAGTTCTTCCAATGCACACCGTATGTTTATGCTCCTTTGCGAGGTTTTTGAGTATTGAACGGAGCTCCCTCAGATCTTTTAAAACAATCTCCAAAGATTCTTTAATAAGAAGAGCGTTGGCGGTGTCTATTATATCATTGGAAGTCGCTCCAAGATGGACGTATTTTCCATGCTCTCCACAAACCTCACTTAATGCCTTAACAACGGCCATTATATCGTGGTGAATCTCAGCCTCGATTTCCTTAACTCTTTCAACTTTTACCCATTTTGTGTTTGCCCTTTCGCTAATTGCTCTTGCACTTTCTTCGGGGATGTTGCCGAGCTTTGCATGGGCTCTTGCTAAGGCGGCCTCAACCTCAAGAAGTTTTTGGAGCTTATTTTCTTCCTCCCAAATGCGTTTCATTTCCTCACTACCGTACCTGTAATCAATTGGATGAATAGCCATCGTATCACCAATTTTTTGTAATAATCAACCTTAAAAAGATTTTCTAATGTACACAAAGATGTTAAAACTAAAACTCAACTTCTTGAGTTTTTAGGACATATTTGGAAACTCTGGTATTTAACCGAAAAGTATTTAACTACATATCCAAAGTTTGCTATTGACAAAACTTTCGGAGGGTGTCAAAAATGGCAGAGGAGCATGTTGTCTTCATAGGAAAGAAGCCTGTTATGAACTATGTATTGGCCGTAATAACCCAGTTCAACGAGGGTGCAAAGGAAGTTAGCATCAGAGCAAGAGGTAGGGCTATCAGCAGGGCCGTTGACGTTGCAGAGATCGTCAGGAACAGGTTCCTTCCAGAGGTTAGGGTTAAAGAGATAAAGATCGGCACAGAGGAGCTCCCAACAGCTGATGGAAGAACAGCCAACACTTCAACAATCGAGATCATCCTCGAGAAGCCATGAACTTAGCTTTTCTTTCCTTTTCATAACTTTGCTCGGATTTTTTACTTCAACCCCTTTTGAAGTGAAAACAAAGGTTTTAATATTTTTATTGCCAAATAATCTTGGTGTAGCAGGTGGAATTTGAAACAATTGATGTGAGAGATGAGAAGGCTAAAGAACTGGCTCAAATTCTTGCAAATGAAACCTCACTTCTAATACTGGGACTCCTGCAAGAAAAGACGCTTTCAATGTCAGAAATAGCAAGGGAGCTTGGAATCCCAATGTCAACTGTTTCTTATCACATAGATAAAATGGTAAGGGTAGGGCTTGTAGAAATTGCAGGGAAGAAATACGGGAAGAGGCTACAAGAGGTGAAGCTTTACAGGGCTGCATCAAAGCCAATTCTTCTGCTTCCTAGAGGAATGCCGGTCAAAAAACGTTTCCTAAGAGTTTTTGAGAAAATACAGATCATAAGCTTGGGAATAGCCGGGCTTCTAGCTTCAGGAGTGTATGTACTATTCGACAGGCTCCTCCAAGAAGAACCCCAATTAGTTGCCAAGAATGCAACATACGCTATTGAACGAGCCCCTTCTCCAGGGCTTGAGGGTATTAACAAAACGGTTACATCCAAGTTAGCTGAGAGTTCACCAATACCATACATTTTGGCGATTTTAGTATTTGTGGTAGGGTTTTTCCTAGTTTCTCGATACCTAATGAAAAAGAAGATTTAACCCCAAAACATTTTTAAGTTTCTTATCGTAGTTCAATATGAATCAGGAGGGAATAACAATGATGCCAAAAATTACTGTAGAGCAAATAGTTAAAAGGAAGGCAGTTGTTGTTAGACCAAATGAAACTGTTGAAAAAGTTGCGAAAATTCTCGCAAGGAACAAAGTAAGCAGTGCGGTTGTTATGGACAAAGATGAGATAATAGGTATCGTTACGGACAGAGACATTCTCAACAAGGTAGTTGCCAAAGGGAAAGACCCTAAAGAGGTAAAAATCAGTGAGATAATGACAAAAGATCCCATAACGATAGAATACGACTATGATATTCAGGATGCAATCGAGCTTATGATGGAAAAAGGAGTGAGGATGCTCCTAGTAACAAAGCTTGGAATGCCAATGGGCTTTGTAACGGCGGCAGACCTTCTTGCAGCGGTAAATGCCTACAATCACGAGGAAGAGGAAGCTGAAAAGGAAGAAGGAGAAGTCTATGGGATATGCGAGGTTTGTGGGCAGTATGCTCAGCTCCACAGGGTTGTCCACGAAGGCTATGAAAGATGGGTCTGCGAGAGCTGCAAAGACATGCTTGAAGGCTGAATACTCCTTCGATTATTTTTAAATCCGCTTTAGCTTAGCTTATATTCCCAAAGGTTTAAAACTCTTCTAAGGAATACACATCTAGAGGTGAGAGGATATGGAAAAGAAAACCGGAACAACCACTGTTGGGATTAAATTGAAAGATGGAGTAGTATTGGCAGCGGATACTCAAGCTTCTCTCGATCACATGGTGGAGACCCTCAACATAAAGAAAATTTTACCCATAACCGATAAGATAGCAATAACAACCGCGGGAAGCGTTGGAGATTTGCAGGCTTTAGCGAGAATGCTTGAAGCTGAGGCTAGATACTACCAATTCACCTGGGGAAAACCCATGACGGCAAAGGCTATGGCAAACCTTCTCAGCAACATACTTAACGAGAGCAAATGGTTCCCCTACATGGTGCAGATAATCATCGGTGGCTACGTTGAGGAACCAACACTTGCAAGCCTCGATCCTTTGGGAGGGCTTATCTTTGATAACTACACTGCAACGGGCTCTGGGAGTCCGTTTGCAATAGCGATACTTGAAGACGGGTACAAGGAAGATATGACAATCGAAGAGGCTAGAGAATTGGCTATAAGGGCAGTCAGGACAGCGGGTAAGAGAGATGTTTACACGGGAGAAAGGAAGATTCAGGTGGTTACAATAACCAAAGATGGCATGAAGGAAGAATTCGTCGAGTTCAAGGAGTGATTTTACATTTCTGGTGGTTAAATGAGGAACAAGTCTCTCCTTGCCCTTTTTCTCATAGGCATTTTCTTTATTGCGTTTTTGTATCACAACTACTCTTATCCAAGCGAAGATGCTCAGCAAGTGCTTCAGATAGCCTCCAACATATCGAAAGAAGTTGAGGAAATAAGGGGGCTTAGTCTTAAGGAGAATCCAAAAATAATTGTCCTTACTAAGGAAGAAGCCCTTAAAAAATGGGGTCCAAGCAGAGAGGATTACCAAGAGATCAAAAAGTGGGAGCTAATATACAAGATGACCTTTCTTGTTCCGCTTGACTATAACCTCACAAAAACAAGAGAAAAAGAAACTGCCTCGTGGATAGCGGTTACCTCCGGGAATAAAGTTTACATAATCTCGGAAAACTTTTTTAAAAGGGAAGATACCGCTAAGAGGGTTCTAGCCCATGAATTTACCCACGTGATACAAAAGCAGTACTTCGACCCAAAGTACCCGGAAACACTTGACGGTAGCCTTGCTATTAAAGCCCTAATTGAGGGTGATGCAGACTTAACTGCCGACCTTTATTGCAAGAAGCACGGCATCAGAATAGAGAAAATAACCTCCCTGTACCTCAAAGACCCTCCCATAAACTTTGGGTACTTTCCCTATGTTTTTGGTGACAAATTCGTCGAATACCTTTACCAAAAAGGAGGTTGGGAGCTTGTCAATGAAGCCTACACCAATTCACCACAAACAACCCAGCAGATAATGCATCCAGAGCTTTATTTAGCCAAAGTTCTTCCCCAAGAGGTGGAGATAAGCTTAGGCAGGGATTACAGAATAATCCACGAAGATCGACTCGGGGAGTTCTATTTCTATCTCCTTCTTGTGACGAATGGCGTAGATCAAGAAGAAGCTTCAAGAATATCTATGGCATGGGAGGGAGATAAAATAATTCTAGCGGAAAACTCCACGCACTATATGCTCATGTGGAAGAGCCTTTGGAATGAGGATAGAGCCCTTCAGGAAATCCAAAACCTTCTCACTAAAAAGGCTAATGACTCAACCAAATTGGAAGTCCAAGTAACGGTTGGTGGAAATGAGCTTATGCTTAAAACAATACTCCCAAAACAATAGGTGTTCTCTTATGTCTAGTTTTGTACTATTATTATCGAAACTTCTTTTTGATTAACGAGGACAAAATGAAGATTTTCGGGTGAAATATTTCATTAGGCAACAAAAATAGTTATAAATGCCAAAATTCAAACACTATTTGCCCAAACCAAAAATATTTTGAGGTGATAGAAATGGCCGAAAAGAAAAGAAAGAGGGTAGTAATTCTTGGTGCTGCAGGAAGGGATTTCCACAACTTCAACACGTTTTTCAGGGACAACCCCGAGTATGAAGTGGTAGCTTTTACAGCCACCCAGATTCCAGACATCGAGGGTAGAATTTACCCACCAGAGCTTGCTGGTGAGCTTTATCCAAACGGAATACCAATATGGAACGAAGATGACCTTGAGAAGATAATCAAAGAACATGACATTGACATAGTTGTGTTCGCTTACTCAGATGTTTCCCATGAACACGTTATGCACCTTGCCTCAAGAGCACACGCTGCTGGTGCTGACTTCTGGCTTCTCGGACCAAAGAGCACAATGATAAAGAGCACCAAGCCAGTTGTAGCAGTTACAGCCGTTAGAACAGGTTGTGGAAAGAGCCAAACATCAAGGAAAGTTGCCCAGCTCCTTCAAGAGATGGGCTACAAAGTAGTTGCCATAAGACACCCAATGCCCTATGGAGACTTGAGAAAGCAGGTCGTCCAGCGCTTTGCTACATTCGAAGACCTCGACAAGTACGAGTGCACCATCGAGGAGAGGGAAGAGTACGAGCCGTACATAGAGAGGGGCATGGTGGTTTATGCAGGTGTTGACTACGAGAAAATACTCCGCGAGGCGGAGAAAGAGGCCGACATTATCCTCTGGGACGGCGGAAACAACGACTTTCCATTCTATGTTCCAGACCTCTGGATAGTAGTGACAGACCCACACAGACCTGGACACGAACTTAAGTACCACCCAGGTGAGACCAACTTCAGAGCAGCCGATGTGATAATTATAAACAAGATTGATACAGCAAACAGAGATGACATTCAAAAGGTAAGGGAGAGCATAGAGAAAGTCAACCCGAACGCGACCGTCATCGAGGCCGCTTCACCGATCTTCGTTGACAAGCCAGAGCTCATTAAGGGCAAGAGAGTTCTCGTGGTTGAAGATGGCCCAACACTCACACACGGTGGAATGAGATACGGCGCTGGATACGTTGCAGCCAAGAAGTTCGGAGCTGCTGAGATCATCGACCCAAGACCCTACGCCGTTGGCTCAATAGTTGAAACCTACAAGAAGTACCCACACCTTGACGTTATCCTACCAGCAATGGGCTACGGCAAGAAGCAGATCAAGGAGCTTGAGGAGACCATCAACAGAGCAGATGCCGACGTCGTCATCATGGGAACCCCAGTTGACCTTAGAAGGTTCATGAACCTCAACAAGCCTGCTGTAAGGGTCAAGTACGAGCTTGAAGAGATAGGATATCCAAAACTCAAGGACGTTCTCAAGGAATTCGTCGAAAAGCACGTTAAGAAGGAGTGAATTCTTTCCTTTCTTTTATATTCTGAACTTTTAAATCGAGTTTGTCATCATGCTCTTTTGTCCTATACTCCAAATTGGTATCCCCTAGGGATTTGCGTTTTGTTTTCGTTTACTCTTTTTAATTAGAAAGCTTTATAAAGTTAGATGGTAACAAGTACTCCGAGGTGAAGTCATGCTGGGAATGTGGTGGATAATAAGTTTGATCATTGGGCTTTTGAGCCTCTTATGGATGGCTTGTGGCACTGCTGTTCGGTCTAATTGGGGCAGCTGCATACTATATTGTGGAGAAGAGGGATTAAGTCCCTTCAACTTTAATTTTTTCTCCCCTATAAAAGTCTATAAGATGTCTCTTCATTGATGCTAAAGTTACAGGCTTTAGTGTTTCTCTCATCCAATCTGGGAGGTCTCTTTGAACAGACTTCCAGAGAAGTCTGTAATCTAGAACTATTATCGCTCCTTTTTCTTCTTCACTTCTGTGCACTCTTCCAGCAGCCTGAACGAGCTTCCTATGAGCCGGTAAAATATAACCATAGTACCTTCCCTTCCCAGGAAACTTGTTTTCGAAGTACCTTATTTGAGCTTGAACCCTCGGTGTTGGTCTCGCATAGGGAATGCCCACTAAAACAACGCCGTTCATCTCATCTCCGCTGTAATCCTGCCCTTCACTATTCCTTCCTCCCATCACACCAAGCAAAACAGCCCCATCCTTCTTTGCTTCCTCCTTAAATGCCATCACCAAAAGGTCGTTCTCTTTTGAAGAGGCCCCTTTCTTCTCGATAAATACCTTTTTTCCAGTCTCTTCTCTTATCCGTACATCAACATTGGCAGATAAAAGTCCTTCGAGGACTTCGTAAGAAGCCGTGAAGACGCCAACGTTTTTTGGGATGAACTTTGCTGCTTCAACAACATATCTAGCAAGCTTCTTGTAAAGTTCAAGGCTTCTCTCGTCCCCCCTTGTGGAGACATCCCTAGCAACTAAAACAAGGGCATTTTCCCTCTTAACCATCCGGGGGAATTTTTTAAGCCTGCCCTCCACTCCCATTATATCCGCAAAAGCTTCTAGGGGAGTTAGCGTTCCAGACATGAAAATTGCCGATTGAACATTCTTAATAAAACTCAGAGCTTTTGAAGGATCCAATGCCACAAGCTCAAGAGAGAAGCCTTTATCTCTGCTCATCAAAAAGAGATAATCCTCCTTCCCAATAAGGGCAAACCAAAGGAGCAAAAATTCTCCTACCCTTCCGACATAGCTCCTAGGAGGAAGGTTTCTCTCGATTTTGTCCTCCCTTATTGCATCTCCAGCCTTTACCATCTGATCGAGAATTCTAATAAGCTGTCTCTCATTAATTCCCAGAACGTCAAAAACGTGGTAAAAGATGCTTTCAGGAAGGATGGGAACTTCCTCAACCTTCATATCCTTCAATTTTTCCTGATAGAGATTCTCCAATCCCTTTAGAAAGATGCTTAAAAAATTGGCAGTCTCGTGTTCCTTGTATTCATCGGCTTCTTTTATTGCCCTGTTGATGCTATGGATGCTTACCTTGTCGCTTAAGGCATTTATTGCCTGATCCGGTAGATTATGTGCTTCATCGAAGATCACTATCAAGTCAGAGTAGTCAAAATCAAAATAGCTCATAAAGTTCTCCCTGATAGCTGGATTTATCATGTAGAGGTAGCTCGCCACTATTACATCAGAATTAAGTGCAACCTTCCGGGTAAGCTCGTAAGGACAGAAGTCAAACATTTTAGAATAGGTGAGCACTGTTATGGGTTCCGCAGGCGTTTGAATGAAGTACTGGACAAGTTCGTCAAATTCTTCCTTCTTTTTCTTTAAGTTTTCAAAAAACTCGCATTTGCCAAGCTTTTTGAGATTTTTGCAGACTATCATCGCGTTGTAAGCGTCGGGGGCAAAGTTTTGAATATACTGGTGAAGGCAAAGTTCTTTTCTGCTCCTGAACTCAACTCCGCTTACATGGGTTTTCTTGCTTATGGCTTTGAGCTCTTCTATAACTCTGTCCATCTGCTTATGCGTTCTTGCGAGGTAGATTATCTTGTATCCCATATCCTTGGCATAGGGCAAAGCTCCAGCCAACACACTTACAGTTTTTCCAAAGCCTGTTGGAGCCTCAATGACAAGATTTTCGCCGTTTCTTACTGCATTATCCACTAGCTTGATGAACTCTTCTTGGTTTGGCCTTAAGGAGTTATAAGGGAAGTATTCGCTCATATCAACTCATCAAAAAGGTTATTAATGAAGGTTTTTAACTTTTCCCAAAGTGAAGAGAGGGGGTAAAATGGAAGAATATCAAAAAAAGCTGATAGAGGCTGGAATTGAGGGAGCTATAATCACGGTTTTAGCTTACCTTTTCTACTACCAGAACTACCTTCTCTACAAGTGGCATCGCGGCCTTCCGTTGCCGTCAAGAATTCCCTTCGTAATAGCCGGAATTCTCACAGGAGCGGCTTATTTCATTTACAAACTCTACAAAATCTACCCCATGATGCAAAAGGAGAAAATAGCGAATGTAATAAGAGAAGAAGAAAACTTAGAAACCATTTAATCAAATCTCAAGCTCGTGTATGTGCTCAAGGATCTTTACCATGAGCTTAACGCTTGCATCTACGTCCCTCTCATCAACGACTTCAGCGTTCGAGTGGATGTATCTTGAGGGAATGCTTATTGCCCCAGTTGGAACGCCCGCCTTGTTGAGGTGTATTGCACCAGCATCGGTTCCTCCGCCGAGGAGGATGTCCCACTGGTAGGGTATCTCGTACTTCTTTGCGAGCTCTTCCATCCATCTAACTATCTTTGGATGGCATATGACTGAGCGATCCATTATCTTTATTGCCGTTCCCTTGCCGAGCTGAGTAACTTGCTTGTGCTCCGGAGTGCCCGGAACGTCAGCCGCTATTGTAACGTCTATTGCAAACCCATAGTCCGGATCAATGCCAAAGGCACTTGTCTTCGCTCCTCTAAGCCCCACTTCTTCCTGAACTGTTGCCACAAAGTATATGTCGGCGTTTGACTCCTTAAGTTGCCTTGCAGTCTCAACTAGAGTATAAACGGCTATTCTGTCGTCAAATGCAATGCTAACAAAGCGGTGCTTGCCGAGCCTCTCGAGCCTTCCGTCCCATGTAATCACGGTTCCGATTTTGACGCCCATCTCTTCGGCTTCTTCCTTTGACTCAGCCCCTATGTCAATGAAAATTTGATCCCACTCGGGGGCTTTTTTCCTATCCTCAGGTTTTTGAATGTGTGGAGGAACACTCCCACCAACTCCGTAGATGAACTTGCCCTTGTCAATCCAGACCTTGAAGCGTTGGGCAATCAAAGTTCTCGGATCAATTCCTCCTACTGGGGCAACTCTCAAAAACCCGTTCTTCTCAATGTGCGTTACCATAAGACCTATTTGATCCATATGTCCAGCAATCATAACCTTTGGACCATCGCCTTTCTTGTGGGCAATAATGTTTCCGAGCTTGTCGACTTTGATCTCATCAACGTAATCCTTTAGCGCTTCAATAACAACGTCTCTAACTCCCATGAACTCATAGCCGGTAACTCCAGGAGCTTCGACTATCCTCTTTAACAGTTCATAGTCCACCATCACTACCACCTCGTTTAGATATTCATCTTAATGTAGGACGGGTAATATTTAAGGTTTTAGGTCAATAATCCACTGGGGAGCGGCGTGTTGCTAAAACTTCCGATAATCGAGTGCACGTTTATAAGGAGACTGAACAGATTTGTGGGGATAGTAGAGGTTAATGGAGAACTCAAAAAGGCGTTGATAACGAATACCGGAAGATTAAAAGAGTTCATGGTGGAAGGGAAGAGAGCATTTTGCATTCCCAAACAGGGAGGGAAAACAGAGTTTGTTCTGATTGGATTTCTCGAAAAAAATGAGAGAGGAGCAATTATAGACACAAGAACTCAGGCAAGAGCCTTTGAAAGGGCTGTTGAGCTGGGACTGATCAGGTGGCTTAAAGGATGTAGGATCAAAAAGAGGGAAGTTAGAATCGGCAACTCTCGACTTGACTACCTCTTGGAGTGCAAGGGGGAAGAGATCTGGGCGGAAATGAAAAGTGCCATTTTGAGAGAGGGAGATTACGCAATGTATCCTGACTGTCCGAGTGTGAGGGGACAGAAGCATATAAAAGAGCTGATACGCTTGAAGGCAAACGGCAAAAGGGCAATGATAATCTTCATAGGTGCTTTGCCGGGAGTTAGAAGGTTCAAACCCTACATCAAAGGCGACCCAAAAATTGCCGAGCTGTTAAAAGAAGCAAAGAAAAAGGGAGTGGAGATTAGAGGAATATCGATAAGCCTCCTCCCTAACGGGGAAGTAATCCTAGAAAACGAGGATCTTGTAGTTGAGGTGTAGCCCAAAGGCTTTTATAACACTCACCCTATAAAAGCTCGGGGGTAACACCCCGCGGAGGTGTTGGGAATGACTATTGTTGATGTTAGAATTTTGGTGGAAGGAGCAAGTGATGTGGAAGTTGTAAGCAAAGCCCTTCAAGGCTTGGCTCTTGGTAGTGAGTACAACATAACAATCTCTGCAATAATTCCGACAACGAATCTGGAAATAGCTAAAAGTGCCGCAGCGGGGGCGGATTTACTAATAATAGCTACCGATGCAGATAGGGTTGGACGAGAACTGGCAGAGAGAATGTTTAGAGAGCTCAGCGAACTCGTTGGGCATGTAGAGAGAATGAAAATACCCCTAGGACATGATTTGGAGCACATAGATGTGGAGCTTGTGAGAAAGGAAATCAAAAACACACTCGTAAGAGCAGGCCTAAAGAGTCTCCAGATTTTACCGGAATACATGGCACTGAGAAATCAGCTTCTTGACCTAAAAGGAAAATACGAAATGCTTATGCAGGAAAACGAGAAGCTCAAAAGTGACTATCAAGAACTTGAGGGCAAGTATGGAGAGCTCCTTGAGGAATACAGCAAACTGGTTGAGGAGAACAACAAACTGAGAGAGTCTTTAAAGAAAAGAGCCAATGTTTTTAAGATAAGTGAGATATGGAAAGAGCTCTTTGGAGAGACAGAGCCTCCAGAGGAGAAATACATAGCAGAGGCAGTTGAGAAACTCAACCTTGGCGGAAAAATCATTGTCGGGCAGGGATACATATATTCAGATGATGAAGACCTAGTAATCGAGCTGCTTAGAATAGTCCACTTAAGCCTCAGCATAGCAGAAAGCAAAGAGGAGAAAGCTAAAGAAAAGGAAGAAACTACAGAAAAATTAGAGGAACCCATAGCTGAATTCGAAAACTTCTGAACCTTTAAAATTTATTTTTGTGATTTATATGGACATTATAGAGGAATTCAAAACGTATCTTGAACTCGAGGGAAAAAGTCCCCAGACCGTCAGAATGTACACCTACTATGTAGACCGCTTCTTAAAAGAGACTAAAACCCCAAGCTACCGCTCTGCACTCCGGTTCTTGGCAAAACTTAAACAAAACGGGTACTCAAACAAAAGCCTCAATCTTGTGGTTCAAGCACTAAAGGCGTACTTTAGGTTTGAGGGATTGGAAGAAGAAGCGGAGCGATTGAAATCCCCAAAAGTACCCCGGAGTTTGCCAAAGAGCCTAACAAGAGAAGACGTGAAGAAGCTCATAAAGGCCGTTCCACCCACAAGAAAGAGGGATAGGCTTATAATTCTGCTCCTTTATGGAACTGGATTAAGAGTAAGCGAAGTGTGTAATCTTAAAATAGAGGATGTGGATTTCAAACGAGGGATTTTAGTTGTAAGAGGTGGTAAGGGGGCTAAAGATAGGATTGTACCTATCCCGGACTTTCTTTTAAAGGAAATTGAGGATTACCTAAAAACAAGGGAAGACGGGAGCGAATACCTCTTTGTTGAAGTTAGAAGAGCGAAGAAGGACAGGATTTCTCCAAAGACAGTTTGGTATCTCCTAAAAAAGTATGGAAGCAAAGCGGGAGTGAAGGTGACTCCACACATGCTCCGCCACAGCTTTGCAACTCATATGCTGGAAAAAGGAGTGGACATAAGGGTTATCCAAGAAATTCTCGGCCATTCAAACCTATCAACAACGCAGATATACACAAAAGTCACGGTGGAACACCTAAAGAAAGCGCAGGAAAAAGCAAAGCTTGTTGATGAGATAATGAAAGAGTAGTTTACTCCTTTCTTTTCAAAAGGCTTAAATAGCTTGCAAAAGCTCCAGCGGATATTGTGTCCCCTAACCCTACCGTGGATACGGGATTTCTGACAAGTCTTGTGGGGATAATAACTATCTTGTATTCCCTTGTCCTCATTTTAGCCTTTGCTTCTTCAAATCTCAGCTTTACGTATTCTCCTTTTTCGTTGAATGGAATGTTCAAGCCAACCTTAACATCTTCCGGCCTTTTGATGTCTCCAAGAAATGCCCTTGCAGCTGCGAGGGTTGTTCCAACCTCCAAGGACTTCGTTAGCTCTTCCTCGGTGAGCGGATTGTCATTGTGGGTGATGTACATCAAGTAGTAAATCGTGTGCACTTGAAGAATTTCAAGATTTAGTTCATCAAGGAGAATTTTGGCCCCTAAAACAGCGTCCTCAATTCTATTGTATGTGAAAATTCTGTCGCTTAATTCTCTATATCCGAGAACACTTAATATATGCGCTATCTCAGCTTCGTCCATTCCCACACTGTCAACGAGGGGAAATATGTTGTAGATTACCTTCTTCCTGAGCTCTCTATCTTGAATGGAAGCAAATTCCACGTGAATCTTTATGTCCTTTTTCTTCTTTAGCAGTTTTATATCTTCTTTAGCCTTCCTCAGATAGTAGTTTGCATCCTTTCCGTCACTGTAATATCTTCTTAGCCCCTGATAACCTGAGAGAATAGCCCCATCGACCATTTCCCCTATTTCCGGTAGATAAGGCTTAAGCTCCGGGGAAGTTTCAATTCTAGCAAAATCCTCAAATCTGCAGGCAACTATAAACCTTCCAGAATATGGAACTTCAATAGTTTCATCCCCAAGCTTGAATTTTGTGCCTGCTCTAAACTCAAAAATTCTATTGATTTTTACTGGATCATCCTCTCTGTAAGCTTCCAAGGGCTTCTTTAGGACAAGTTTTCCATTCTCAACAACCGGATAAAGGAGGTTATCCCTATTTACGAACATTTCAGCCTGTTTTCTTCCAAGAAGAGGGGAATATGCGATCACTTTATTAAAGTCTAAGTTGGCAAGAAGGTTCGCTATTACCCCTACCTGCCCCCCAATTCTTTCAAAATCGTATTTAAATCGAGAATTGAACCACTTATCGGCCTCATAGCTTACCAAAGGCACGGCTTGGGGTTTTCCAGTCTTGAGGGCGTGGATTAATCTAGCAACAAAGTCTAAAGGTTCGTTTATCTCTCTCGGATACTCATCGATTCTTTTTTTGATGTTTTCTGCTCCAAATTCCTTTATGAGGCTCTCTATGTGCTTTTCGTTCAAATATACTATTGCGTCAACGTTCACGTTGTAGGCCAAGTAGATGCCCATCTTCTGGAAGTCCTTGAGGAACTCCATCATGTTATCACCCTCAGTGAATACTTGGAGAAAAGTTTACAAGAGCACTTAAAAATATTTTTGTGGAGATAAAGAAAATTGCCAAAAGAATCAAAACTCTGTAAAAAGCTTTCCAAGCCAAGGAATCTTTTCTCCCACATCGAGCTCTCTCAATGCAAGCCATAGGGAGGCTTGATTGCTTGTAATGACAGGAACCCCAAGATCCTCTTCGAGAGCCTCAATTATTTCAAAAGTTCTCAGGTTGGTGCAGCTTATGAATATTGCGTCTGCCTCATCGGTAAAGAGTGCCTTAGCCATTCTGTAAGCCTCATAGGGCTCGAGCCTTCCTATTCTGGTGTTGTCAACTATCCCAAGTCCTCTAATGTCTATGACCTCAAACTCATTAGCCTCCAAAAACTCTCTCTCCCTCTGGTTTATCTCATCGGTGTAGGGGGTTATGACAAGAATCCTCTGGGAGTCAAGAATCTTAAGGGCTTCAACAACCGCTGTACTTGTCGTTATAACTGGTAGCTTCACCTCGCTCTCGATTTTTTCTGCAAGCTCCTTGTCGAATTCTCCACCGCCTATAAAGGATCCACTAGTGCAACCGTAGAGAATTAAGTCAACGTCAGCATCTTTCAACAGCTTTGCACTCTCCACTGCAAGCCCGCTCATCGCTACAAGCTCCTCTTCAGTAACGTTCTTCAAGGGCATCCTTGCAGTGTGAAGTGATACCCCTTCAGGTAAAGCTGAATGCAGTTCCATCTCCATTGTCGTGTTTGAGGATGGAACTATCAAGCCAATTCTACCTCTCCATCCGTACATATTTCCACCTAAAAGGAGCTTTAGCTCCCACCTATATTAAAGTTTTCCAAGAAACTCTAATAAACTTCCAGTGCAAATAGAGTTTGGTGATGAAAATGATAAGATATCCCGCAGTTGCCGGGAGCTTTTATCCTTCCGGAGGAGAGCTAAAACTCATGCTTGATGAGTTTTTCAGCGATCTCGGAGAGCTTGGAGAAAAAAGAAAGATTACCTCAGGAGTTGCACCTCACGCTGGATACATCTTCTCCGGTTATACTGCCTCAAGAACGTACAAAGCAATCTATGAGGACAGCCTCCCTGAGACGTTTGTGATCATAGGGCCAAACCACACCGGTCTTGGCTCCCCCGTAGCAATTTACCCTGAAGGCATCTGGAGGACCCCAATGGGAGATGTTGAAGTTGATGCCGAGCTGGCAAAGACTATCGCAAAGCATTCCAGTTTGGCGGATTTAGATGATTTTGCTCACAAATACGAACATTCTCTCGAAGTGCAGGTGCCCTTCATTCAGTACATCTCCGAAAAAGCAGAAAAAGAAGTAAAGATCGTCCCCATAGCACTTGGACTGCAAGATGAAGAGGTTGCCGAAGACCTGGGAAGGGCGATATTTGAAGCAAGCCAAGAGCTTGGGAGAGATGTAGTGGTTATAGCAAGCACGGACATGATGCATTACGGCTATGCCTACGGCTATGTGCCCTTTAGAGCAAGAGGAGATGATTTGCTGGGAAGAATTAGGGAATGGGACTTCAGAGTAATTCAAAAGATTCTCGAATTTGATTATAAAGGGATGTTCGACGAGATAAGGAAAATGGATCATACAATGTGCGGTCCGGGAGGAGTTGCAACGGCAATAGTCTTCTCAAGACTCAGCGGGGCAGTTGAAGCGGAGGTTTTGCATTACACAACGAGCTTTGAGGTAAGCAGGTCAACAGATGCGATAGTTGGCTATGTGAGTATTGTCATGAGGAAGGCATGAAGTTTCATGCAGAGTTTAGAAATCGAGGCAAAAGCTGACTTCATTTATAGGATTTTCTCTTTTTATTTAGCTTGAACAATTGTATCAAAAGCAACCAAAAGAAAAATAAATTCGGAGTGTATATTTTAGACCATGAAGATTGAAGATACTATAAAAACCGAAGGTGTCTCTAGGGAGTTCATGCTCTCGTTAAGATCATCAAAAACTTTCTGGAGGGTTAAAAATGAGAGTTCTTGCTTCCGCACCTGCTAAAATTATTCTCTTTGGAGAGCACAGCGTAGTTTATGGAAAACCTGCTATAGCTGCAGCCATTGATTTGAGAACCTATGTAAAAGCAGAGTTTAACGAAAACGGGAGAATTAGAATAGAAGCGAAAGACATCAGGACTCCAGGCTTGACGGTATCGTTCACCGAGGATCAAATTTATTTCGAGACCGACTATGGAAAAGCGGCTGAAGTTTTGAGCTACGTTAGGGAGGCAATAAACCTTGTAATGGAAGAAGCAGGAAAGCAGAAGGGAATAACTGTTTCAATAACCTCTCAAATTCCTGTAGGGGCAGGATTGGGGAGTTCAGCTGCTGTTGCAGTAGCGACAATAGGAGCCGTATCAAGGCTTCTTGGGCTTGAGCTAAGCAAAAAAGAGATAGCAAAACTCGGGCACAAAGTAGAGCTTCTTGTACAAGGTGCATCGAGCGGCATTGATCCAACGGTTTCAGCGGTTGGGGGCTTTCTCTACTACCAAAAGGGCTCTTTTGAGAGCCTGCCTGTAGTTGAATTGCCGATAGTTGTGGGCTACACCGGTTCAAGTGGCTCCACAAAAGAGCTTGTTGCAAAAGTCAGGAAGAACTATGAGGAGATGCCAGAGATAATTGAGCCGATTTTAAATTCAATGGGCAGGCTCGTGGAAAAGGCAAGAGAAGTTATCCTCGCAGAGTACGACAAGGAAATCAAGTTCCAGCTACTTGGAAGGTTAATGAACATAAATCACGGTCTCCTTGATGCCCTTGGTGTCTCAACAAAAAGCTTGAGTGATTTGGTGTATGCTTCAAGAGAAGCTGGAGCTCTTGGGGCAAAGATAACAGGTGCCGGAGGGGGAGGATGTATGTACGCCTTGGCTCCAGGAAAGCAGACCGAGGTTGCAACGGCCATAAAGATAGCGGGCGGAGTACCAATGATAACAAAAATAAGCAGAGAAGGACTAAGAATCGAGGAGGTCGAAGAATGATAGTCATCAAGCTCGGAGGAAGCGTGATAAGCGACAAAAATGTTCCCTATTCATTTAACCGAGAAGTCCTTGAGAACATAGCGGAAGAAATTTCCCAGTTTTACCCCAAGGAGAGCTTTATCCTCGTACACGGCGGTGGAAGCTTTGGACACCCAAATGCAAGGAAGTATAAAATCAGGGAAGGGCTAACCGGGGATGTAAAGGGTAAAAGGATTGGCTTCTCAAAAACTCACCAGGCAATGCTCAAGCTCAATGATTTGATAATTCAAACTTTCTTAGAGAAAGGCTTGCCCGCTTATTCCATCTCTTCCTCTTCGATTTTCCTCATTGAGAAAGGGGAAATTGTTTATGGTGAGCTTGAGGTTCTTAGAAAGCTTTTGGAAAAAGGCTTCATCCCGGTGCTCTTTGGAGATACTGCAGTTGCCCTCGATAAGGGGATAGACATCCTTTCCGGAGATCAGATAGTGTGCTACCTAGCAAAGATGTTCAAGCCAAGCAAAGTGGTCTTTTTGATGGACGTTGATGGGATTTATACCAAAAATCCAAAAGAAGAGGGGGCAGAGCTTATTAAAGAGCTTACCAAAGAGGGAATTGAACACCTATTAGAAAGCTCAGAATCAGCGGGAATAGACGTAACCGGTGGCATCGGAAACAAGCTCAAAAAAGCCCTTGAGATAGCTCACTATTCAGATGTTTACTTCATAAACGGAAAGGTTAAGGAAAATCTAGGCAAGGCAATACGAGGAGAAAAAGTTGGCACAAGGATTAAGGTTTAATGTCAATGTTTGTTTTTGTTCATTCTTTTTACTCTGGTTTCTTTTGGCTAATAGGATCTGAAGATACGATTAAAAGATAAAATTAACTACAATTGGTAAAAGAAAATATTTATAAGTCTTGAAGTCGAAAATATTATTGCAATATTTAGTAGGAGGTACAAACATGAAAAAACTGCTTGCACTACTTATTGGGTTGTTGACGATTGGAATGACAATGGAAGTGGCAAGTGCAGAACCCACAATCGAGAAGCCACCACAACCACAATATTTTGGAGATAAAGACCAACTTCATCTTGAATTTGACCCAGATTCATCTTATGTTTACAGGGGTACTGTCTACTTGGCATATTGGTGGTATTGGGAGGGACTAACCGAGATTTTTGATGGAAGTAAGGACTACATTGTAATAGAAATTCCATGGGAAATCAAAATTAATGGGGAATGGAAGCGACTTTTTGAAAATGATGTTCCTTACGTATATGTAAGTGTTTGGGAAGAGTATAAGTCTTCAGTAGGAACCCCTATTATTAGCATGGATCTAAATCCAAAGTACATTGGGGGTTACTGGTTTACTTTCGCTAAAATTAAAATCCCAGTTGATGATGACGTCCCAGGAGGAATTATTTATGTTGGAGTTCGTCCAAAGCGGGAATATCAGGAGATGGAATTGACGACTTTAGAACTCTATTATCATACATGGGATGGTTCAGATGCTGTAGGACTCACTGTGAGTATTGCAATGTCTCTTTGGTTCTCACCAGAAGCTGCTGAGGCATTGTTTGGAACAACAGGCTCTAAAATAATATCTGGAACTGTTTCATGGGGAGTAAGTGAACTCATTGGCAGTTATGTTAGTGGAGGATGGGAAAAGCATATCAAGGCACAAGTTGAAATTTCATATGATGCTTATCCAGAGAGAAGCTATCCCCCAGCAAATCCCCCATGTGTTGGAGAGATTTGTCCAACAAGCATCTTGGAGGACAAAAGATGAATAGGGAAAGTCTTTATCCAGCTCGCTTTCTTCACAATTTTTTAAGTGGAATAGTTCCAGCAGAAGTACTTAGTTTGGTTTTTGGCACTGTCAATCCTCAATTTGGACTTAGATTCGCTCTGCTGTATTGGTTTATTATGAGTCCATACCTCTTGTACTTATATAACAGAGAGAAAGATGCTCTTATTAAAAAGTATGGCTGGAAGGAAGGAAGAGGAATTGTATTAAGATTGCTGTTTGTGAGATATTTCATTGCTGGAATTGCCCCCACTGCTGCAACTGTGGAAAAATACTTTGGTAAGAATATTCTTCTTCTGTTACTTCTGGGGCTTATCTGGACATTAATATACGCAAAGGTACTTGCTGACGTTAATCGTCCTGAGGTTCCGCATTACTGGGCAATGAAGCTTGTAAATAGATCAGCATAATATCTATTTTGTTTCGCGGCTTCTATCATAGAGTTAAGTTTAATTATTCCCGAAACATACTTTAAATCATGAAACTTGAAGATGAAGTAAGAAGACTTGCTCTTAACAAAGAGGAAAAAGTTAAATTCATAATTCTGCATGGCTTTCATGCAAATGAAGAAGCTCGAAACCGACAGCGACGTTGATTTATGTATCCACCATAACAGCTCAAAGAGAAAAGCCTTCCAATTTAAAATGGGAATGATAGGGGAAGTCGCCAAGAATGTCCCCAAAGAGATTCAGCAGAAATACCCTCAAATACCTTGGAAAGAAATTGCTGGAATGAGAGATAGACTTATTCATGCTTACTTTGGAGTTGATCTAGAGATCGTCTGGTTACCGAAGTTAGAATCCGAGTTATCAAGAGGGAGGGCTAAAAATGAGAGTTCTTGCTTCCACACCTGCTAAAATTATCCTCTTTGGAGAGCACAGCGTAGTTTACGGAAAACCTGCAATAGCCGCGGCTATTGACTTGAGGACATATGTAAAAGCGGAGTTTAACGAAAACGGGAGAATTAGAATAGAAGCGAAAGACATCAGGACTCCAGGCTTGACGGTCTCGTTTTCTGAAGCCTTGGTGTCTCAACAAAAAGCTTGAGTGATTTGGTNTATGCTTCAAGAGAAGCTGGAGCTCTTGGGGCAAAGATAACAGGTGCCGGAGGGGGAGGATGTATGTACGCCTTGGCTCCAGGAAAGCAGACCGAGGTTGCAACGGCCATAAAGATAGCGGGCGGAGTACCAATGATAACAAAAATAAGCAGAGAAGGACTAAGAATCGAGGATGTTATATAATAATGTTTGTTTTTGTTCATTCTTTTTACTCTGGTTTCTTTTGGCTAATAGGTTCTGGGGATACGACTAAAAGATAAAATCAACTACAATTAGTAAAAGAAAATATTTATAAGTCTTGAAGTCAAAAATATTATTGCAATATTTGGTAGGAGGTGTAAGCATGAAAAAACTGCTTGCACTACTTATTGGATTGTTCTTGCTGGTAGCTACGGCGAATAACTTTATCTCTGCTGAAAGCCCTAAAGAAAGATTAGACAAGCAAATATTAGTTATTCTCGACAGCCAAGCAACTCTAATAGTCAAAGACTTTGAAGAAAGACTGTGTAAAATGTCTGATGAGGAAATGCTTAAGGATGGTCTGACAAAAGAAGAAATCAAAAAAGTAAAGATTTTCTGTAGTCTACCGAAAGAAAGGAAGAAGGAAATAATTCTCAACAAATTAATAACAGCAGAGATAGAAAGAAAGAGAATTTGTCTCCTAAGCAAATTCATAACAAGCCAGGTTAGTCCAATGTCTTCAAGTGGCACGTATTCCTGTGATTATCAGCTCCCTCGTAGAGTAATCCATGCTACAGGTATACCAACGCACTCAAAACTTGGAGCAATTCCCTGCTCATGGACAGATCCAACTCCACAGTTGTGTAAAGAAGAAGGTGAGATAGCATGTTTATGGGGATGTACTAATGCAGATCCTAAACTAGGATGGAAAAAGAGAGCATTTAACACTTTAAATGATTTTGTTGAGGAAGTCACAAGTAAAGGATACCACAAAACGGCAAAGTATGCTGCGTATGGATCATATGGATATGATTATACGAGAGGAATAGGATATGGATACAGATATGAATCTTGGTGGAATAAAAACACAAAAATGGGATACAGTGAAGGACCAGAGCCAAATCCAGAGGCTAATTGGTACGGTTTTAGTCATGGCTTTTGGCCTGAGTTGACATTTTTATGGCATGATACCTGCTGATGGTGGAGAAAATGAGACTTAAATTTGTTTTTGTATTTTTCTTTTTGACCTTGGATATATTATTCTTCATCTTGCATGTTCCTTTTTGGAATCAAAGGGGAGAGGAATTTCCTGCTGAATCTGTAAAATTTGAAGCTATAAATCTTCACTCTATTAAGGACAAGGATAATATAATCCTTATTTATAGAATGGTCGAATACTCAGGTAGCAAATTGATAGACAATTCAACTTGCCTGTTTAGGATTTACAGGAATGGGACTACAATTGTTATCAAAGAATACGTCCAAACTGAGTGGCGGGAACAGAGCTATTCATATTTTAAAGGTGAAGGAGACGAAGCTGAAATTATGAATTCGCATATAAAGCTACTCCAGCCAGACGGATCGGAGTACATGGAAGGGGAACAGGCGGAGGCCGAGCTCCTTAGAATTAGGTACCCCTATGTCCCTTTGTTCTCGGAGCTTCCCTTAAAGAAGGATTACTCGTATACTTCAAAGTATTTTATCTTAACAGTTGTTGATATTGAGGAAATATATGGAAGAAAGTGTCTATTGGTACGGGCTAAAACAAATGATGCTATTCTACTGCTAGCAATTGATTCAGAGAAAAGAATGTTGTTCTGGTTAAAAGGAGAATGTACCTTAAATGACTGTAAAGGATGGAGCTGGGAACAATGGTTGGAGGTGATTGGATGAAAAAAGCTATCATTCTTCTTATCGTCCTATTACTTGCTGGAGGAATTTTCATATATACTTATGAGACCTCGAATAGTTCTGATAAGAAATACTTAAGTTTGATTCCAGTTGAAGTTTTTAAAAATCTCACAAATCCTCTTACAAATGACACACTATTTTATTACAATGGAACTGGATACGTGAGGGGGATTATCCGTGAAGTTCCCTTTTATACGGAGCAGGAATATTATGTTGTAATAAAGAACGATACTGGGTATACGGTGTTCTGGCTCTATTATATCAGCAGACGTGGAAAGAAAAACGTTCACAATGATTTGCAGATTATGTTTTATGATAAATATGGCAATCTGAGGTACTATATGTATACTCTCCAGTTACCTGTAAGGGAGCCAGGGGATATAACTAAACTTAAAGGTTTTAAAGCGGAGGGAGAGATGGAGAGAACTGGGATAAGGTATTTCATTTCATGGGCAGACATCATTAGGCAGAAGAGGATTTATCACGGATACAACTTCAACGCCACGTTGGAAAAAGTACTTCATTATAGGGATAGAGAAATCCTCAAAGTTCACGAATATTTCAGTGATAACGTAGAGAGGATTTTATACGTTGACAAAGAAACTGGTATAGTGCTTGTAGATATTTTCTTGGGAGGTGATCAAACTGCTTTTGAGTATCTTTACCGTATATCTT
Organism: Thermococcus litoralis DSM 5473; assembly: GCF_000246985.2. NCBI lineage: Archaea > Methanobacteriati > Methanobacteriota > Thermococci > Thermococcales > Thermococcaceae > Thermococcus > Thermococcus litoralis. Next base: position 92,796 of record NC_022084.1, read on the forward strand.
CCGTTGATTCCTCAATAGCTTCAAAGGTATCAAAGTTTTACTCTGAGTTATATGAACAGGGGTGAGGTATTGTGGATAGCAAGGAGGTGTAAGCATGAAAAAACTGCTTGCACTACTTATTGGGTTGTTAATAGTAGGTAAAGTGGTAGTTGCTCAACCAACAAGTAGCAAAGGAGCTGTTTCCCCAAACGCGGGATACTGGGAGTTCTGGAAAGTAGAAGATGTAGACGATCTCGGGTCAACTTATGGATCCTGGATAACTCTGGATGAAGTTTTCGGATATGCTGGTCAAGAATATTCCTTTAGCACTTGGGTATCATGGGCACATAAAATTAGCGGTACGGTGATGGTAACATATAGTGTGCTCTCTGCGGCTCTTGGTTTTGACGTAACAGCTACGGGAGCTGTTCAAGTAACCATTAGTGGGAAGTTTGAACATGATAAGCAGATTGTAGCCCTCCAAATAAGACCCAAGTATGAAGAATATGAAGTCACCCAGAGAAAATATATACATATTGACGGACAAAATTATCCAACTGAAGAAAGAGAAACAGCATGGGTTAAAAAGTTTCTACTTTATCAAAAACGAGCTCAACCTCTGAACTGAGGGTGAAAATATGGAAACAAAGAAAATAAGTATCTTTCTGTTTCTCTCTCTTATCTTTATTGGAGCCAGCTACATTCATTATCATATTCCAAAAAAGAGCATATTCCTAGCCCCCGATGCTTACATTTATGGTGAGGTTAACGACACAGTGCTGGTCAGGATTTACTGGATTGGGACAGACTCCAAAGAATATGCCCTTATTAAAGACTCTAATTTGAACATCGTTGGTTTGGACGATTTTGCAACACTTAAAAAAGCAGGAATAAAAGAAACCATAAAATATCACGACCCAGCAATAAAAGAGTTGACATTCGGGATATATCTCACGCTAAACAAAACTGGAACTTACGAGAGCAACGTGACTTTGATAATAGAGAATAAAAAGAAAAATTATCACAAAGAGCTTAATATGAAATGGATTTTTGAAATTTCTCCCAAACAGAGACATCCTCTGAAGATAACGGATATGATCGACTTGGAAATAGGGTTCTTTGACAAAAATGTCTCTCCTGAATGCATATTTGCAGTGAAAAATATAGGAACGCAGCCATTAACTGTATTAGGGATTCAATACAACCTCTCTAGTCTTCAAATTGATGGGATAGCATACGTTAACGCAACTAATCTTAGCGAAATCGAAAATGACACAAAAGAAATTGGATTTCCAGCGGAAGGGCTAACGCTTAAACCTAATGAGAGCAAGGTTATAATAGTTCACTTTAAAGAAGGGGACTTTAGATATCCGAGAAAGCCGGCAGTAATTAGATTCAAGATATCGTACAGAACAAAAGACGGATTTTACGCCATTCCACTTGTATATACTTACGAGATCGTGCCAATTCCAACTCCAGCGCAACTTACGGAATAACTTCCATAACTTGTTGGGATACTCTCTAAAAGGGTAGAGACAAATAGGAACGATAATTCCGGACTTGTGGCTTTCCTACTCGGGGGGAAGAAGTAACTAAATACGAACGGCCGGAGCTTGTTGTATACCTAGGGGCATCTCTTTTTAGTGAGTTTAGTTGCCTTGGTGTTGGTATTGATCCACTTTCTACAAAACTCTTCAGAGAAAATGCAAGTTAATCTTTAGTGTCCAAAAACCTCTTAACCTTTCTCCACTTTCTTTATTTGGTGGTGTTATGGATAAGGAAGAGCTTACTGTTATTAGGAAGTTTGAGCACATAGAGCACTGCTTAAAAAAACAGGTCGAGGCTCACGTAACTACTCAATTTGAGAACATCCACTTCGTTCACCGTTCTCTGCCCGAAATAGACAAGGATGAAATTGATCTGAGCGTTGAGTTCCTCGGAAGAAAGTTTGACTACCCAATAATGATCGCTGGAATGACAGGAGGAACTAAAGGCTCACAGCTTGCTGGAAAAATAAACAAAACCCTTGCCAAGGCCGCTCAAGAGCTGAACATTCCAATGGGGGTTGGGAGCCAGAGGGCAATGATAAGAAAACCGGAAACTTGGGAGAGCTATTACGTTAGAGATGTAGCTCCAGATGTCTTTTTGGTTGGCAACTTAGGTGCGCCCCAGTTTGCCGAGACAATGTCAAACCGTTATGGAGTTGAGGAAGCTCTAAAAGCCGTTGAAACAATTCAAGCTGATGCTTTGGCTATTCATATGAATCCCCTGCAAGAGAGCGTCCAACCTGAAGGAGATACCCAGTACAGAGGAGTTTTGAAAGCTTTGGCACAGCTTAAGAATGAGCTCCCCTACCCAATAATAGCCAAAGAAACCGGCGCGGGAGTTTCAATGGAAGTCGCGATAAGGTTAGAAAGCATCGGCGTAGATGCGATAGACGTCGGTGGGCTTGGAGGTACGAGCTGGAGCGGTGTTGAGTATTACAGGGCAAAGGACGAAAGAAGTAAAAACTTAGCCCTAAAGTTCTGGGACTGGGGAATTCCAACGGCTTTAAGCGTGGCAGAAGTTCGCTATGCAACAAAGCTACCAATAATTGCCACCGGTGGGATAAGGGATGGCATAATGATCGCAAAGGCATTAGCCCTTGGTGCTAATCTTGCCGGAGTTGCATTACCCTTGTTAAAACCTGCTGTAAACGGAGACGTTGAAGGAGTAATCAAAATCCTCCAGCGCTACATAGATGAGCTGAGGAACGCTATGTTCCTCGTGGGAGCAAGAAACGTTGAGGAACTTAGGAAAGTTCCCCTTGTGATTACAGGCTTTGCAAGAGAGTGGCTCGAGCAGAGGATTGATTTGTGGGAGTTTCTTAGAGATAGAAGCGTTTGAAATTTTTTACTTTAATGCACATCTTTTTAAACCCTCCAAACAACTATACCATAACCCGGTGGAGTTCCGCTCCACCACTCAAAGGGCCGAGGCCGACAATAAGTCCGCCTCCGCAGTAAAATAGTTAGTGGAGGAACTAAAATGATAAAAGTTTACACGCTAGGTGGTTACGAGGAAGTAGGAAAAAACATGACTGCCGTGGAATATGAAGGAGAAGTTGTGATTATTGATATGGGAATCAGGCTTGATAGGGTTCTTATCCATGAGGATGTTAACTTTCAGCAGATGAGTTCGAGGGATTTAAGAAAGTTGGGTGCAATCCCCGATGATTCCTCTCTCAAAAACAAAAAAGTCGTTGCCATTGCACTTTCTCACGGTCATCTCGATCACATAGGAGCTATAGCAAAGCTTGCTCCCCACTATCCAAACGTTCCAATCTATGGAACTCCCTACACAATAAAGCTGGCAAAAGGAGAGGTGAGGAGTGAGCAGTATTTTGAGGTTACAAACCCGATGTATGAGACCCAGTATGGGGAGATTGTTCAAGTTAGCGAGAATTTAGCTATAGAGTTTGTTCAGATTACCCACTCAATCCCGCACTCCTCAATGGTGGTTATCCATACGCCCGAAGGTGCTGTAGTTTATGCGTGTGATTATAAGTTTGACAACCACAATCCCCTTGGAGAGAAGCCAGATTACAAGAGGCTCAAGGAGATAGGCCAAGAAGGAGTAAAAATTTTGATACCAGAATCCACGAGGGCAGCTGAAGAAACAAAAACGCCAAGTGAAGCCTCTGCGAAGCTTCTCTTGGAGGACTTTTTCTACTATGAAGGGATGGAAGAGAAAGGACTAATCACCACGACCTTTGCCTCTCACATAGCCCGTCTGCAAGAGCTGATAGAGATAGCAAACAATATGGGGAGGCAAGCGGTTTTGGTAGGTAGATCTCTAGCAAAGTACACAGGCATAGCGAAACAGCTCGGTCTAATAAAAATGAAAGGGGCAAAAGCGGTGAGAAGCCCAAATGCTGTTCAGAAAACACTCAGAGAGGTTTCTCAAGCTAGGGAGAACTATCTCCTAATAGTCACAGGTCATCAAGGTGAGCCGGGAGCAGTGCTTACAAGGATGGCTAATGGAGAACTCTATGACATCGGAAAAGACGACACTGTTGTGTTTTCGGCTGGAGTCATCCCAAATCCCCTAAACATAGCCCAACGCTATGCCCTTGAGACAAAGCTCAGAATGAGAGGAGTGAGAATGGTTAAAGATTTACACGTCTCAGGTCATGCAAGCAGGGAAGACCACAGATATTTGATTAAGCTTTTAAATCCAGAGAATATAATCCCCGCTCATGGAGAGTTTAGGATGCTCACCCATTATGCTGAGCTTGCCGAAGAAGAGGGGTATCTCATAGGAAGGGACGTGTTTGTATCAAGAAACGGTTACAAAGTCGATGTGAGGTGATAAAATGAAGTTTGATCCGCTATTTAAAGCATTAAAAGAAAAAGCTAAGGTCGTCGATGAGGCTATTTTTGAGCTTATACCTGAAAAGGAGCCCAAAGTTCTTTATGACGCTGCAAGACATTATCCTCTCGCAGGAGGGAAGAGGGTTAGGCCGTTCATAGTCTTAACCTCTACTGAAGCTGTTGGTGGAAACCCAGAGAAGGCTGTTTACGCTGCAGCGGCTGTGGAGCTACTTCACAACTATTCCCTTGTTCATGATGACATAATGGACATGGACGAAAAAAGAAGGGGCAGGCCGACAGTTCATAAAATTTGGGGAATAAACATGGCAATTTTAGCTGGAGATTTGCTCTTTTCGAAGGTTTTTGAGGCTGTGGCAAAGATACCCGTCGAGGCTGAGAAGGTTGTAAGAGTTCTGGATGTCATTGCAAAGACTTCAAACGAGCTTTGCGAAGGACAGGCAATGGACTTGGAGTTCGAAAACAAAGAAACAGTTACTATAGAGGAATACATGAAAATGATAAGCGGAAAAACTGGAGCGCTTATAGATGCCTCAGCTACAATAGGTGGAATCATAGGAACAGAAAACGAAGATTACATTAAGGCGTTGTCAAAATATGGAAGGAATATAGGCATAGCGTTCCAAATATGGGATGATGTTCTCGATTTGATAGCAGACGAAGAGAAACTCGGAAAGCCAGTGGGGAGTGACATAAGAAAGGGTAAGAAAACACTCATAGTTGCACACTTCCTTGAAAACGCAATTGAAGAAGACAAAGCAGCGTTTTTTAAGATATTTGGGAAATACGCTGGCGATGTAAAGGGAGAGGGAATAATAGAGGAGAGCGTCCAAGAAGAGATCAAAGAAGCAATTGAACTCCTCAAAAAGTATGGAAGCATAGACTACGCTGCAAAAGTTGCAAGGGAACTGGCAGATGAGGCAAAGAAAGCACTAAAAATACTCCCAGAAAGTGAGGCAAGAAAACAACTAGAACTCTTAGCAGACTTCATAGTGGAGAGAGAATATTAGCCTTCCATCTATGTCTTTTTAATTTGAGAACTGATTGAGCGAAAAGTTTATATATGCAATCTTGGCTTCTTTCTTTCGGTGCCCCGGTGGCTCAGCCTGGTGGAGCGGCCGCTTGGTAAGCGGCAGGTCGCGGGTTCAAACCCCGCCCGGGGCTCCAATAGAATACTCTTTTGAGAACCGTACCACAAAGAGTTAAAACACTCGGATTATATTTTGGTTTGATATTCATGAGCACCAGAGAAAGAATTTTGGACTATGTCACAAAGAATCCGGGAATAACTTTTCGCAAATTAGCCCAAGAACTCAACATAGGGATAGGAAACCTACAATATCACCTACGGCATCTTGAAAAAGAGGGAAAAATCATATCAAAACGGCTTGGAGGGAAAAAATACTTCTTCCCCGCGGGTTTTGAAGAAGAGTACAGGCGTCTTATGATAGCTATTTCAAACGAAAGCCAAAGAAAGATACTCCTTTTACTTGCGGAAGGGGACAAAAACCAGAGCGAAATTGCAGAAAAGCTCAACTTGGCACCTTCTACTATAGTTTATCATACAAAACGGCTCGAGAGGTTGGGGATTATTACAAAGATAAAAGACGGAAAAAACACCGTTTATTCCCTTAACTGTGATGTTAATGTTTTAGTTCGCATAATCAGAGAGTATAAACCAAAAATCTGGGATAAACTGGCAGATAAATTGATTGATTTAACGTTAGCGTTCAGGGGGGAGGAAGAATGATTAACACCTTGGGGTATCTCCTTGATGGAGTTGTAATTGTTTTAGGTGCTATGCTGTCAGTAGCAGCATGGAAAGCATACAGAAAAAGTGGGATGAAAAGTATTTTGCTTCTTTTTTTGGCATTTCTAATGTTCGTTGCCAAAAAGATCATTGAGAACTTTCATCTAATCAAAACCTCATTGTCTTCAGAAATACTTGAGGTGACCTCAACTACATTCGAACTTTTAATATTGGTATTGTTTTTTATAGCCCTGATAAGAAGGGATTGAAATGCCGTTTGCAGTATACTTACTAAGGGTAAGACCCGGAAAAGAAAGGGAAATCAAAGAAAAACTGCTAAACGAAATGAACTTTGACGAAGTTTATATAGTCACAGGGCCGTTTGACTTCTTTCTTCCGAAAGCCTAGCCCTTTAGGGGGGGATGCAGTAATTGAAGACCAACTTTTAAAGAACCGAAACTCTTTTAAACTTTTCAGAGTAATAAAAGCTTGAAAAGGCCAAACTTAGAACCCGATGAGACANGGGGTTTAAGTGTCCCCTTCAAGCTGAAGGAGAGTGGACGCTGTTAAGCGTCCTTCAAAAAGTTGTCCTCTCGGGCAGTCAAAAACTGAAGAAGGTTGTCAAAACGATAACCCCAATCCGCTTTGCGGTAGGGGTAACGGGGGCAAGACCGTCCCCTCGGGCTGAACCGAAAGGCGGTAACGCCAAGTAGGTTATGAGTCGTCCGTAAACCTTCCCGCCTTTGGTGGGGATTTGGCTTAACCTCTCGCTAAAGGTGGGGAGGAGGTCAGATAATAGGGAAAGTTCATGTATCTCTCACCAGAAGAGCGCTAATCAGCCTAAAAGAAGAACTAGAAAAGCTAGAAGGGGTCATAGAGGTTAAGTATCTCGAAGCTAAAGACTAGCGCACTATTAAGAGTGGAGGTTTCACGTTGCCAGCTATCTCTTCCAATAAGCTCCCTATCCTCGTTTTTCCGCTCTTTCCATAAGCTCCCATTATTACAAGTGAATACTCTCCGCTGTTTGCTTCTTCAAGGATTTTGTCCTTTGCAATCCCTTCAACGATCTTTATGGAACAGTTCACTCCCTCTTCTTGACAGAACTTTAGCATTTCGCTCATAACATCTTGAATGTCTCTTTTCATGTTGTTCCAGATTTCCTCTTCAAAACTGCGCACTTTCTCAAAGTCCCCTTGTCTTGCCCCCAGGTTGAATGCAACTGCCTTAGCTTCTCTTCTGTCTAAAACTGAAAACAGCACTATTTTTGCGTTCTTTTTCTTGGCAACTGCAACCCCATGAAGAGCTGCCTTTTGACTCCACTTCGAGCCGTCTATCAACACGAGTATTTTCATTGTTCACCACCACACATACCTAAGCCATAATATCCCAACGCCGACACCTACAGTTAAGACCATTATGACTATACCCATTTTTAGAAAGTCCATAAATGTTATCCTTATGTCTTCCCTTGCTGCTATCCCTATAACAACAACGTTTGCCGATGCTCCGATAGCGGTTCCGTTTCCACCAAGGCATGCTCCTAAACTTAAAGCCCACCAAAGAGGGTAGGTATTGAGAGATGTCCCCATTGCCTTTATTAGGGGTATCATTGTGGCCGTGAAGGGGATGTTGTCTATAACAGCCGAAGCAAGTGCTGAAAACCATGCTATAACCAGTATTGCTTCTCCTTCGGTATGGACATGGTATGCTATCCACTGAGCTATCTGTCCTATAAACCCGGTCTCAACTAAGCCCCCTACAATGAGGAACAAACCTCCGAAAAAGAACAGCGTCGCCCACTCGACTTTTTCTAGGATTCCCTCAGGATTTTCCCTACTCCAGAAAAGGAGCAAAGATGCCCCAAATAATGCAACCACAGCAGGCTCTATCCCAAGCTTGTCGTGAACAAAAAAGAATAGCACCACAATGACGATTGTTACAATAGACTTCCTAAAAAGAGACAGATCCCTAATCGCAGCTCTTTCATCCAGACCGTCAAGTGTCCTTAAGATTCTCTCCTTTTTTTCAGGGCTGACCTTAAGGGTTCCTCTATAAGCCAGATATACTACAAAAACCATGAGTATTAAATCAAGAAATGCTATTGGGCCCATATTGACGAGAAACTCGTTAAAGCTAAGCCCTGCAGCGGAGCCTATCATTATGTTAGGTGGGTCACCTATGAGCGTTGCTGTTCCACCGATGTTGGAAGCAAAGATCTCGGAGAGAAGGAAGGGAAGAGGGTTAACTTCCATAAGCCTTGAAATGTAGATAAGCATTGGAGTAAGCAGAAGAACCGTGGTCACGTTATCAAGAAAGGCACTTATGAGGGCTGTCACAACTGAGAAAAGGAGCAAAACTCTAATAGGTTCTCCTTTTGCAAGTTTGGCTGTTTTTATTGCGATATATTCGAAGAGACCACTTAATCTTGTTGTATTGACAATTATCATCATTCCGGCGAGGAGAAGTATAGTGTCAAGGTCAAGATAAAGGGGAACTTTTTTCCAAGGAACTATGTTGGCTAGAAGCACCAAAGAGCCTCCAGCCATTGCGGCAACGGTTCTGTGTATTCGCTCGCTTATTATAAGAGCATATGTAAAGATAAACACTGCAAGGGCAAATATCTCCAATGGAGTCATCTGAACACCTCCTAATAGACGATCACCGGAATTTCCAAATGCTGGATTATCTTAAGAACCAAAGGACTTAGGGGAGAGGTTTTTGTGATTTCCGAGCCATAGTTCTTCGAGATTGCGAGCATATCGTAGTTCTCAGCCATTCTTATCACATCATCGCTCTTGTTTCCAAAGAACATGCGCCTCTGTACTTTCAGACCATAACTTTCAAGCTTCTTTGCCACGTTGTTGAGCAGCTCTTCCCCCATTACCTCCTCTTTTCGCCTGAATTCCTCACTTGCTTCTGGGCTAAGTGTTTGACGTACAAGCTCAAATACCTGAGAATCCAAAATATAAACAAGCAAAATTCTCGCTTCATAGGCACTTATAGTCTCATATACCTCTTCAGGGACATTCTTAACGTATCTGTCAAGCGGCATCAATATAGAATGAATCTCCGGGATATGCCTTTCTTCTTCAGTTAGAAGAAACTCCCTGTAGTGCTTTATTATGTCCTCATATTTCTTTCCAGCTATGTGTTTAAACTTTCGACCGATGAAAGAGGAATACAATCCCATATTGCTCCCCCTAACCGTTTTGATAGGATGTTTAAAAAGATTTTTGGAGTTATGAACCACAAGAGATATTAAAGAACACAAGGAACTAATCACTGGAGGTGAGAAGATGAAGAAAATACTATCAATGTTAGCGTTGATTCTTTTGCTCTTACCCTTAGCGAATGCTCAATGTCCAGAAAAAGGAAACACCGTTGTGTTAAAAGCCCCAGCAGTATCTAGAACCTCGAGTGGCGAGTTAATAGGAGTAGCAACGGACTTTGTAATCACAGTTGCCCCTGGAAATGGGCACGTTTACGTTGAGACTTGGCCATTGGCAGAGGTGGACATGCAGGCATCGGCGAGGTTGGCAGCCCAAGTCGCTGGAAAAGTTCTTGGGGTTGATATGAGCAAGTACGACGTTTTTATTCAAGTAAGGTCAGATGCTCCAATTATTGGAGGTCCTTCTGCCGGGGGTACTATGACCGTTGGTATAATAGCCGCTCTAGAAGGATGGGAAGTAAGAAATGACGTAATGATGACAGGTATGATAAATCCCGATGGGAGCATTGGGCCAGTAGGAGGGATTTTAGAGAAAGCCTCAGCTGCCCACAGCGTAGGAGCAAAGCTCTTCTTAATTCCAGAAGGACAGAGAATACAGGTAGTCCAAAAAACCGAACAAAAGCAAATCGGCCCAATAGTGCAGATAACAAGTAAGTCCGAAAAAGTTGACGTGGTTGAATACGCAAAGGAGAGATGGGGCTTAGAGGTTAAAGAGATTAGGGATATATACGAGGCAGTGTACTATTTCACCGGAAAGAAGATAGAGAAGCCATCTGTGCCAGGGGAGTTGAAAGTTGATACCTCCTTCCTAAAGGACGATGCACTCAAGGACTACGATGAGACCCTAGGCTACTATAAGCAGGTTGAAAATAAGCTCAAAAACAGTGACGTTAGCTACACCACTTATTCCTACCTCAAAAATGCACTAGACGATGCCAAAGCTAAGTTAGACGAGGCCAAGGAGGACTTGGACGAAGGCATGTATTACACAGCTCTAAGCCTTGATTTTCAAGCGAGGATTGCGATAAGGCACGTGGATTGGTATTTGGATGTAAGGGCTGAGAGTGACCTAGAGCATCTGCTGAAAGAGGTCGATAACGAGATAAAGGACACCGAAAGCTACGTCTCAAACCTCACAATAAGGGGAATAACAATGCTCCAAGCGGTTGCCGCAAGTGAGGAAAGAGTTGAAGAAGCAAAATCCCTCCTGAAAGATGCTTGGTCGTCCTATTACGATGGTAATTACTGGGATGCAATAAGCAATGCTGCCTTTGCATACGAGAGAATACAAACAGCAAAGTTCTGGGCATCCCTGGGGGAGAGATACGCAAAGGGAGAGGTAATTGAAAGGGATGCAATAAAAGATACCGCAAGGGAATACTTGGACAATTCGAGGCTTATCATAACTTACATAACCTCAATGTTTGGGGAAACAAACCTTCAGGATTTGGTGAACTTAATGAACGAGGGAGAGGAATATTACCAAGATGGCAAATATTCGGCAGCTATCTTCTCCGCAATGGAAGCCAGAATAAGGGCTGAGATAATCTTAGATACCCTTGGAATCGACAACGAGACCGTACTTATGGACAAGCTCCAGAGAATGAAAGAAGATGCTAAAGTAGCTATCGCAATAGCTCAGAAAGAAGGCATATATCCAGTCTTGAGTCTTGCGTATTATGAGTTTGCCCAGAGCTATGAAAAGCAGGGAGGGTTAGAGAATATTCAGACCGCAATGGTGTTCTACCAATACGCAAAGGAAACTTCAACGGTATTCTTAAGCACAACAACCCCGCCAAAGATAACAGAAGAACCCCTCATTCCTCTCACCACGCCGCTTACAAATCAAACAACACCTCAAAACACCACTTCCCCAGCTCAAAAGGAAACTAGCGGATACTCAATACCTCTAATAGCTGGCACCCTTGTAATTGGCCTCCTTCTAGGCTTTATAGCCGGAAGGAAGGCTTAAACATTTTCTCTTTTTTTCTTGGAAAAGCTAAAATATCATGAAAACCTAACAACACATATGAACTATCAAAAGGTTGCAGCCCTTGTTGTGGTTTTTGTAATAGCATCATCAATAGCTTTATTCTTAAAACCCTATTTTCCGCGAGGAAGGGAGACTACATACTCTGGAGAAAAGATACTTCTGCCGGAGCCGAGATTAAAAGGAGATATGAGCGTGGAAGAGGCGATTGCCAAGAGAAAAAGCATCAGAACATACAAAAATCAACCTATCAGCATAGAAGAGCTTGCTCAACTCTTATGGGCCTGTCAGGGGATAACCCACGAGGACAAAAGAGCCGCTCCAAGTGCTGGAGCAACTTACCCCTTTGAAATTTTCGTAGTAGTCGGGAATGTAGAGGGTCTAAGACCGGGAATATATCACTATGACCCCTTTGAACACAGCCTAACAATGATTAAAGAAGGAGACTTTAGAAAAGATCTCCAGAAAGCAGCATTGAACCAGAAGTGGGTAGGAGATGCACCAGTGGACATTGTACTTGTGGCTTTCTATGAAAGAACCACCAGGATTTATGGAGAGAGGGGAATCAGGTACGTACATATGGAAGCAGGCCACATAGGACAAAACATATACCTCCAAGCAACGGCTTTAGGACTAGGCACAGTTGCCGTTGGGGCGTTTTATGATGATGAGGTTGCAAAGATAATAGGCACTGAGGGTGCCCCATTATACATATTCCCTGTTGGGAGGGTCTAAGATGGTAGTTTTAGACCATTATACTCTCGGATATATAACCTTTGGGCTTATGAGTCTCTCAATGCTCAGCGGTGCTTTCATACTTCTCTCCAAGAAGAGGCAGTTCTGGATAAAGATACACATCCTCGTGAGCGTGCTCGCTTACCTCTTTATGGTGTGGACAATATGGGTGGTCAGATAAGCTTATTAATATGCCTTCCCTACATTTTATGGTGATAAAAATGTTCGTTGGACACTACAAAGACGTAGAGGAAAAAGAAGTTACAATAGAGGGAGTTGAGAATACAACAATAAGATGGCTTATCTCCCCAAAGATAGGAGCTAAAAACTTTGCAATGAGATATTTTGTTATTAGGAAAGGCGGAAAAATACCAATCCACCAGCACGACTGGGAGCATGAGATATTCGTTGTAAAGGGAGAAGGTTATATAACAAACGGAAGAAAAACTGTGAAAGTTATACCGGGCAGCTTTTTGTATATTCCTCCAAACGAGCCGCATGGATACGAAAATCCCGACTCAGAAACCCTCGAATTCCTATGTTTAATCCCAGTAAAAGAAGGTAGCATACCTCCCGAAGAAAGAGGTGAGTGATTTTCATTTTTATGTTTAATCTTTATTATTTCCATTTCAATATTGCCATGAAACTATCACTTAAACCGAAAATTTTTTAAATTCATCACGACATACCTTGAGCGGGCTTTAATGGCAAACGGAATTAAAGTTGGAATAGAAGAAAAAGTTGAATCAAAGCAGGCTGTTCTTTTGGGCTTTCAGCACGTTCTTGCAATGTTTGGAGCAACAGTTACAGTGCCCCTTGTCGTGGGGACGGCAATTGGGCTTGAGCAGAGGGAGATAGCGCTCCTAATCCAGGTGGTTCTCCTGGCAATGGGAATAGCGACCCTTCTTCAAACCACGATAGGGTCAAGATACCCAATAGTTCAAGGCTCAAGCTTTGCCTTTATCCCGGGACTTATCAGCATAGGGAAAAGCTTGGGATTAGCTGCTGTAGAAGGAGCTCTAATCGTAGGCGGATTAATCGAGGCGGCAATAGGTGCATTCGGGATCCTCGGGAAAGTCAAAAGGCTCTTTTCGCCTGTAGTTACTGGGGTCACAATAATGCTCATAGGATTCTCTCTAGCCCATGTAGCGGTCAAGTACACCTTCAACTTCTTTGCCGATCCGAGCGGTTCAACAATACCGAAGGCTTTCTTTATTGCACTTGTGACATTTTCAACAACGGTCTACGTCGCACTTAAAGGAAAAGGGGCCTTAAGGGCAATGCCCGTAATAGTGGGAGCGTTAATAGGATACGTCGTCAGCATTCCCCTTGGAATGGCAGATCTCAGCTTGGTTAAAGAGTTACCATTAGTAAATGCTCCAAAACCTCTACCATGGGGCACTCCAGTATTTGAAGCCTCTGCAATAATAACCCTGCTGTTTGCATTCATCGTGAGCATAATAGAAAGCGTTGGAGATTACCACGCAATTTCTGCTATATCTGAGGCACCAATAACGAACACAAACATCAATAGGGGAATAATGAGCGAAGGGCTTGCATGTTCAATTGCAGGAATTCTCGGAGCTTGCGGGACAACAAGCTACTCTGAGAACATAGGATTGGTGGCCTTAACTAAGGTTGCAAGCAGGCAAGTGGTGCAGGTAGGAGGGGTGATACTAATCCTCTTAGCGATGATCCCAAAGTTTTCCGGTGTTTTGGCTTCCCTTCCTCAGCCCGTACTTGGAGGACTCACGATAGCGCTCTATGGTATGATAAGCGTTACTGGGCTTAGGTTAATAAAGGAGAAGGTAGAGCTAAACGATAGAAACATGCTCATAATCGCAAGTGCTCTGATTGTGGGACTTGGAGCTCCCCAATTGCCGCCGGAATTCCTAGAGCACTTTCCAAGAATTGTGGGGAGCATTTTAGAATCAGGTATGGCTGTAGGAGCCTTAACGGCCATTTTGCTTGATCAACTGTTGAGGTGATTCAGATGATAGAGGATAAAAGGTGGAAAGGTGTTTACTCCTTTGATGACTCTCCCTATCTGATGGAAGTATTAACAGAGCTTAGAGATAAAGAAACAGACTCTATAGCTTTTAGAAAAGGGCTTGTAAAGCTTGGAAGGTTTATGGGTTATGAGATAATCAAGACAATGGAGACAGAGAAAGTAAAAGTCGAGACACCTTTGGAAGAAACTGAAGGGATAATAGTAAAAGACAGGAGAAATGTAGTCATAGTAACTGTTCTCAGAGCTGCAGTGCCCCTTATGGAAGGTCTTGTAAAGGTCTTTGAGCATGCAAGGATAGGAATAGTCTCAGCATCAAGAGGAAAAGCCCCAAAGTTTGAGATAGAGATGAACTACATCAAAATCCCCCAGATAACGCCCGAAGATACGGTAATCATAGCCGATCCAATGATAGCTACTGGTTCAACTCTGCTGAGGGTAATAGAAGAGGTCAAAAAGTACGGTACTCCAAAGAGAATAATCGTGTTGGGCGTTCTTGCAGCTCCTGAAGGAATAACCAGAATAAAAGAAAAATTCCCAGAGGTTGAAATATTCGTAACAAAGATAGACAGAGAGCTCAACGACAAAGGCTATATACTCCCTGGCCTTGGGGATGCAGGAGACAGAGCATTTGGGGCACCAATAAAGCTTTCAACCCTGCCGCAGGTGCACACAATAGAGTAGCGAAAGCTTAAATATCTTCTCTTCAATATTTTTTGATTGATATGGTGGACATAGACGAAATCGACAAAAAATCCTAGTGGAGCTTAGAAAGAACGGTAGGATTACTTTCACGGACCTTAGTAAAAAGCTTGGGCTATCTGTAGCAAGCATAAAAAACAGGGTCGATAAACTTGAAAGACTCGGCGCGATAAAGGGCTATTCCGCTCTTGTGGAGCCCGCTTTTCTTGAAGAGTATTTGCAGGCTTTAATCGAGCTTGAACTCCTTGCTGATGATCCCCGGGCTGAAATGGTTTTGCAAGAGATAGGAAAGCTCGAAAACGTCTTGGGCATCTATAAAAAGACCGGGGAATTCCAGGTGATGATAAGAGCTAACTTCAGGAACATGGACGAGCTGAAAAGCTTTTTAAGGCTTCTTTCTCAAAGATATCTGCGTAAAAACCTCCGACGGTGGAGGGTCACCATAATCCTCGATGTCATAAAAGACAATGGAGTTCAGATTTCCAAGGGCTCCCAAAGGAGATGATAGGGATGCTCTTTGTAATCAGAAAGGGAAAAAAGAGCAGTGAGCTTGAAGCATTCTATATTGAAAATGAACCCGAAAAGCTTTCCCAAATCCAGAATTTAAAAGCGGAGAGAATTTTCAGACTGATAATGAGGGGTACCAGACTTTTCAAGGTTCTGGAAGGCAGCAACTATCAAAATCCAAAAGAGATTGAAAAAATGCTGAAAGCTGCGAGGATTGTCTTAACCTCCGATGTCGCAGAATGGGAAGAGTATTTTAGGGTAAGGCTCCAAAACAAGAGGATTGAGAAAGCAGAGCTGTGCAGACTCTGTCTTTTAAATGGGAAAATAACCGTGCTGACGGAAGGAAATAGGATAAAATATCACCATGAATTTATCTGTGAGAACTGTGCCGAGGAAGAGCTTAAAAATGAGCTCCGCTATAGGTTTAGGAGCCTCGGAATGTTTGAGCAGGCAAAAAACTTCTTGAGAGATTTAAAGATCTAAATAAAGTTCTGGCTGTCTTTGATCCCCGTTTTGACCCAACAAAAAATCCAGAGGTTACAAAGTGGGATGAGCTGGAGCCAAAACATGTTAAGGTTAAAGAGCTGTCCATAGATGGGGTAAGCATTCCAAAAGAGTTTAAGGAGGTTCTAAAGAAAGAAGGGGTAGAAAAACTCCTTCCAGTTCAGGTTTTAGCCCTACAAAATGGACTTCTCGAAGGAGAAAACCTGCTGATAGTTTCCGCAACGGCGAGTGGAAAGACCCTCATTGGGGAATTAGCAGGCATTCCGAAAGCCCTCAAAGGCAAAAAGTTTCTTTTCTTGGTGCCGCTTGTGGCTCTGGCAAACCAAAAGTACGAGGACTTCAAGAGGAGGTACTCAAAGCTTGGCCTTAAAGTTGCCATAAGAGTGGGAATGAGCAGGATAAAGACCAAAGATGAGCTCGTTGTTGTCGATACCGGCATAGATGCCGACATAATAGTTGGAACTTACGAGGGCATTGACTACCTCCTAAGGGCTGGAAGGAAAATAGGGAACGTCGGAACAATAGTCATAGATGAGATTCATATGCTTGACGACGAAGAAAGGGGAGCGAGGCTTGATGGTCTCATTGCAAGGCTCAGAAAGCTCTATCCAAACGCCCAGTTCATAGGTTTGAGCGCAACGATTGGAAATCCTCAAGAGCTTGCGAAAGAGCTTGGGTTGAAGCTTGTTCTTTACGATGAGAGACCGGTTGCACTTGAGAGGCACGTGATAATAGCAAGAAATGAAAGCGAAAAGTGGCGCTACGTGGCTCAGCTGTGCAAAGCTGAAACAATGAGAAAGTCCCCCCAAGGATTTAAGGGCCAGACCATAGTGTTCACATTCTCAAGAAAGAGGTGTCACGAACTTGCGGCATTTTTAACGAACAAGGTTTGAAGGCAAAGCCCTATCACAGCGGTTTGCCCTATCACCAAAGGAAGCTCACTGAAATGGAGTTTCAAGCCCAGATGTTGGATGTTGTTGTAACAACCGCTGCCCTGGGGGCGGGAGTTGACTTTCCAGCCTCTCAGGTAATCTTCGAAAGCCTCGCAATGGGAAACAAGTGGCTTACCGTTAGAGAGTTCCACCAAATGCTTGGAAGGGCTGGCAGGCCTTTGTATCACGAAAAGGGCAAGGTTTACCTCATAGTGGAGCCCGGTAGAAAGTATTCTGCTCAGATGGAAGGAAGTGAAGATGAAATTGCCTTTAAGCTTTTGACTGCACCAATTGAACCTGTTCACGTTGAATGGAGTGATGAGCTGGAGCAGGATCAGGTTCTGGCTCATTCTTGTGTTTTCTCCTACCTTGACGATATCGAGGAAGTGCAGTCCCTCTGCTTGGGTGCAAATCAAAATGCCGAGAAAGTTCTTGAAAAGCTTGAAGAATTCGACTTTGTAAAACTGAGGGGTAAGATTGTAAACGTTACCCCCTATGGAAGGGCCGTGAGCATGAGCTTTCTCCTTCCAAAGGAGGCTCAGTTTATAAGGGAAAGCCTCTTCAAGAGACACCCCAGGGAGATAGCAATTAAGCTTCTGCCATTTGAGAACGTTTATCTAACTGGAACGCTCCAGAGAGAGCTTGAAAGTGCCGTGAGAGGAAGACTGAGCAGCAACATTTTTTCCCCAAGCTTTGCCTCTATTCTAGAAGAGCTCGAAAAAGTTCTGCCGGAGGTCAGTCCAAACGTGCAGGACAAGCTGTTTCTGATTTACCAAGATTTCTTTATGTGCGAGGAAGAAGAATGTACGGAATATGCCATGGAGCGGATTTCATCCACGATAATCGAGCTCAGAAGACAAGGAAAGCATCCAACACAGATTGCAGACTACTTCAGAAGGCAGTACTCCCTTGTGCTCTATCCTGGGGATATCTTTACATGGCTTGATGGCATAATTAGGAAGCTTGAGGCAATCGAAAGGATAGCCAAGGTATTTAGAGCAAAAAATGCAGAGTTTGAGGCAAGAACTCTGAGAAGGGAACTGGAGGAAGGAAGAAAGCTAAGAAATGAGTGATTAAAAATTGAAGAACTAAGGCAAACCTGTGCTTGTTGTCAAATTTTGGAAGAGTTCTTTAACTGGTTTTCCTGAGTTCTTTTCTAATACTGCTACAAAATCGTTTAAATCTCCTTCTTTGAATCTGTATTTTTCAAAGAACTCTCTAAGAGATTGGAAAAATATCTCTCTGCTTGTGTGTTCTTCAAGCTTTTCAAGAACCAAGGCTCCCCTATATGCACCAACAGCATAGTAAAGGTTGATATCTGTTCTCCATACTTTCCACACTTCCACTAATGGAATATCTTTCTCTCCGTAATTTGTTGTTTTGTGATATTTTGAAATCCCATAGTTCCTTAATTCTCGGTAACTTTCTTGTGAAATGTTTTGGGCGTATTTTAGAGAGTAGTACCATGGAAAGGCAAGATTGAACCAGAACTGGCTCATGTTTGTGTCAAATGTCACCGTTCCAGGAACCCACCAGTGTGCTATTTCATAGGTGTAGCCGTATTTGTAGCGTATGGGATTATGGGAGTATGCAAGGGTATCGAGCATTAAACTTGAAATGCTCATTTCATTGGGGTAAACAACTTTAACTTTCTCATATCCTGGTTTTCCAAAATATTTTACTCCAAAGTCCAGAATTTCTGCGGTAAGGTTGGCGTACCTCTCTGCGGTTTCGTCATCAATTCCCATGTAGTAAACCGTTAAGTAGCCGTTCATTAGCTCCATCTTCTTAAACTCCCCGGCAAAGATTGGAATTACCCCGGTAAAGCCACGAGGGAATGAAATTCTCCAGATAAATGTTCCTCCAGAGGAAATTAATTCACCTGGAGCTATTACTGTTCCTTTATCAGTTTTAGCCTTAACCTCTATAGCTTTAAACAGCTCGACGGAGTTTAGCATGGGTCTCAAGAATGTTCCTCTTAAAAATGCAATCTCCTCTTTAATTTGTCCCTCTATGTATCCCCTTTTAGGTGCAATTTTCTCTATTTTTGAGTAGTCCCCGCTGTATTTAATTTCTATGCTCCCATTTTTGAAGTCTTTCATGGGGATAATTAGTGCAAAACTCTGGATGAAGTCAACATTTTCGCCGTTCACTTTAATTTCTTTAATGTTAATTCTCGGAACTCTTCTGAAGTATATGTATAGCTGTGAAGTGACATTGTTGTAGCTTACAACTCCCTCAAATTTCTTCTTCTGCATGCTGATGTCTAAAGTGATGAAAGTCTTTCCTATATTGCTTGTCTCACGATCTTCAGCATTCAGAAATTCCCGGAACTTTCCGTCATCGATTTCTGGGATGTTGCCCCCTTTTAAGACTTTTATAAGAACCTGCGGACCGTGAGTATCTGCAATGTATCTCAACAAATCTCCGGCTTCAGTATATAAGGTTTCGTTGTAATTTTCCCTAAGGTTTAGGGAGTTTAACTGATTTATACTTACGTATTTTGTCGTTTTCTCTTGAAGGCTCATTGGTATTTTGAAGTCCAGCACTCCGAATCCAATGGCAAGCGCATCTGGAAGTGTTTTGCCTGCCGCAAATTCTAAGAGCGCCGGAACAATTTCAAACGATAAATACATACCAGTCTCTTCAATTAGAGCAATGTGTATTTCCCTTTTCTGATAATCCACAAACCAGAGGGTGTTTTTCTCTGTAATGTTTTCGAGCTCTTCTTTTGAGGGGTAGAGATAGATTTTTGCTTTTTGTGGTTCGGTTCCAAAAATCTTGGAATAGCTTTCATAGGTGCTGTCTGCACCAAGGATGAGCATGTTGAGTTTTGACTGCAATACTGGGTTTTCATAAACTTCTTTTGGATAATAGATTTCGAAATATTGTGTGGAATTGTGGAGCCAGTCTTTGTAAACCGCAACATTAATAAGGCTGGCATTTTCTAGTGTTTGTACAGGGATTGCAGTATCTTTTTGTTGAACTGTGGTCGTTGAGTGGAGATATGATATGCACCCAAATGTGGCAGTTATGAGAATAAAAACTAAACCACATGCTATTACCCTATCCATAAAGGCTTCACCTTTATCTGAATAGATAGTCATTGCCTTAAATATTATGCCTCTGCTGTGGACTATCATTTGACTCTAAAATAGTAATATAAGACGTTTCTATCTTGAAACAAATTGAAAAACTTTTCCTTTAATATTTCCATGCTATAGCAGTCGGGATTGGTTAAATTACCTGCCCTTAGAAATGCATTGTAGCTACATCCTCCTCCACAGAGCAGAGCAAATTCGCAGGTTCTGCATTTTTCAATGTTGAAAATATTTCGTTTTCTGTATAACTGAAAGTTCTCATTTAGTTCAAGACTCGGGTAGTATTTTCCAATCCTAAGTTCTTTTGTTCTCAGAGCACTCATGCACGTGTATAAATCACCATAGGGATCATAAAATATCTGCCTGTAATGAGCTGGACAGTTATAAAACTGTGGAATCCAAATCCCCTCATAGAACTTGACAAAGAGACCATTGAATACTCCAAAAGTTTTTGTTATTAACTCACTCTTGAATAGACTTAGGATTTCATCATAGGATAAATTCGGGTTAAAGTAGCAGGGACCAAATTTTTCCCTAACTGGGGCTAAATAAAATCTGACATTTTCTTTGTTTGTCCAACCTTTTTCAATATAAAATTTTGCAAGTTCTTCCAAGCATTTATAATTTTCTTTGTTGACATTTGTTCTCAAATCAACTCTAAATCCCGCATCGATAGCTTTCTCTATGTTTGAGGTTGTTCTTTCGAATGCTCCATCATATCGATACGCATCATGGATTTCTTTTGGACCAGCAAAGAACTTAAAGATTATTTTAATTGGCTCTGGGATAATATTTACCCAAATAACTATCACATTATTGTTGTGACTTACACTTGCAACCTTAATTGTTCTTACTGTTATCAAAGAAACATAAAAAGGGAAAGAGACTTAACAAAAGAACAAGTAGATAAAATCTTTGAGGCTATTTTAAAGTTTGATAATGGAGAAGTTGACGATAAAAAAAGCAAAACCCGAAATATCCAACTCTACGGTGGGGAACCCCTCCAAAAGAGACTCTATGAAATGATTGAGTACATTCTTGAAATTGGCTCATCATATGGGTATAGATTTATAATTATGACGAACGCTATTGATTTAAATCATTATTTGCCCCTTCTTGAATCTTACAGGGATTTAATAGCTTTGATACAAACAACCATTGATGTCATATTCATCGGTTATGAACCCATACTGTCTTAAAATAAACAAAATGTCATCTTCCAAATTAGGGGTTTCCTTCTCAAGCTCGTTTAATGCTTCGCTGTCGACTTTTATCATTGATCCGTTTTTGGTGTTTATCAGCATATATTGGTCATTGCAGAGTTTTATTTTGACGACAAAAGGACTAATCATTATCTTCCCTCCTCAGGGAAAGCCAAAGTTTTATGTAGTCAGGCAGATACTTAGTTTCTTCGCAATAGGGTTTGTACAATGTTCCATGAGCTCTATATGCCTCCATGGGGCATCCACCAGAACACAAAAGAGATAGCCTGCAGTTAAAGCATTCCTTTATCTTGCCTGCTGTTCTATTCTTCCAGATGTAATAGTTTGTGTTCAATTTAAACTCTGGGTAGTAAGTGCCAACACTAGCTCTTTTATTACCTAAAAGGTAATCACATGTATAAATGTCACCTCTTGGATCAAATATCAAAACATTGGGAGTAACTCCTCCACAATACCTTAACTTTGCGGGAATTGAAGTTCCTGATGAGAGAGCATTGAAAAGGCTTGCATAAAACACATCGAATTCATAAACCTTGACCTCTTTTAGTCTATACTCCCTTATTATTTTGAAGACTCTCTCGAAGTATTCTTTTGGAGTTAGAATATAGGGATACTTTGTTCCTGAACGTTCATTAACCCTTTTTAATAAAATTGTGGCTTTTATTTCATTTTCTTTAAGTTCATTAACGAGTTGTGGGATGTAATTGATATTTTGAGCGTCCACATTTACAAAGATTATTACTTTAATTCCATTAGCCTGAGCTTCTTTAATTCCGTCTAAAATTTTATCATAAGTCCTCTTGTCTTTCCTGTGAATCCTCCTTTTGTCGTGGACTTCTTTGGAACCGTCTAACGTTACTTTTACGATTTTTACATTGTTTTTCTGTAGCATCCCCAAAAAATTCAATTAGCTCATAACCATTGGTTATGATATCAAAAGCAAATCCTTTTTCTCTTTCCTTCTCGTAGAAGATATTCCAAAATTTCGGCATTTTCATACATTAAAGGTTCCCCACCTGTAATTCCAATGCTATCCCTTATCTTGTCCCTATTTGAAAAAGCTATTTCATAAAACCTATCAATCATTTCTCTGCTGATTGTGCTATCCTTACTTATGTTCCTTTCATAGCAGTAAGTGCAAGCAAAGTTGCAGTTGTATGTTATTGCAATGCTATATTTACCTTTTATTTGGGATTCGTTTTGTTCTAAAAAACTGTAAAATAATGCAACTTCTTCTTCCGGCTTTAAGTTTGTAATAAATCCTTCTTTTATCAGAGCGTTTATAACTTCTTTTGGAGCACAGCTTGGAGTTTTAATCGTTTCAACAACTTCTCCATCCACTGTCAAGGGTTTTGAACCAGGCTTCAGCAAGAGATATTCATTTCCGGTTAGTGGGATGATGTTTGTAAAATAAGAGAGGTGCATGGCTTTCACCCTTTATATTGCTTGTAAAATCCTAATTCTGTGTAGTTTCCTCCAAAGATTTTATAACTAACTATAAAGTTTAAGTTCTTTGAAATATTTTTTGTTCCATATCGTGTTAAACCAGCAAGCACCATAATGTAGTTTTTCTCATTCCAGGGATTCCTAATAGTCTGCAGCACACCCATGGACTCATCATAGGGAATCGTGCTGTTCAATGGGAGTTCTATGAGGTTATCAGGTGTTAGCAGAAACGCACCGAAATCCTCAACAGCACTCGGATTCCGCTTTAAACTCCAACCATCCTCATAATGCACAAAAGCTACTGGAAGTTGGTCATTTAGCTTCCTCGTAATTTCATTCGCTACAGGACCGCCAATAAGAATTAAATTCCCCCTTAGGTCTTCATCTGTCAAATTAACATCCTCTTTGACAATTATTTTGGGGGCGTTGCTGTAGCCTATGATAAATGAGTTCTCAAGAAACTCCCTCAACTCCTCCGCAGTTTTTTTATCGTACTCCACACCACTTTTATCGGGGTTTTGGGTACCGTAAACAATTACAATCTTGCCAAGGTATGTGCCTCTGTTTATAAGTGGGAGTCCCATGACAGGAGCTCTCTTATTAAAGTATCTACTGATGTTCTCTGGAGTTGCCCACTCCCCCATGTGTTCGGCCATAGTGGGAGCGTAATCAAGCAGAGTTTCATTATCTTTCCTGATTTTTTCAAAATACTTATATTCTTTCAAAAAATCTTCGAGAGGATACAACCCAGAGGAGAGTTTAAGTGTTCTATACTTAACTGACTCTTGGGGAACACCACTCTCTAAGGCGAAGTACTCTGCGAGGCTTTCTGTTAAAACCTCGTTAAGATACTGAATGAATGATCCAAAATGCGCTGAATCATACATTGTAGTCATGGGTAGTTGGTTTTTGATTTCATCCAGGTAATAACTTTTGTTCTCGAAAAGCTTGTAGGTTTTCCCCAGAAAATTATTAACAAAAGGATGTGTAAACTCATGGAATATTGCAACAACGTCCTGAATCTTTTCTTCTTCATATTTGACTGGATAGATGTAGTCTATGCAGTAGGCTGTTCCTCCTTGGAATACTACATGAGCACGTATTCTCAATGAGTACGAGTATTCGACTCGGTATTCTTTAGCGGCATGTCCAAAGAATTCCCTGTGCAGCTTTGGGACGCCCAGTAAGTAAGGCTTTATGCTTGAGGTGTATTCAGCGTATTCTTTCTCGTGAGCTTTGTAAAACTCCATGAAGTTGCTCTCTTTGGCAAACTCTGCCAGGGGCTTTAAATCGCCAAGATTAGTCTCATTTGGCAGGTAATCTAAAGCCACTAGTCTAGTGCTTAAATCCATTATCACACTATCACGGTGGTAATACGGGTAAGACTTATCGAGAATTTTCCTAATGTATTCGACCGCCTCATGCTCTTTGTAAGGGGCAAAGTACGTCAAGACATCGTTAACATAATCTTCGGGTGCTATTATAAACGAATCACTCCCATTGAAGGCCAGAACATAAATCACACTAAATAATTCCAAGTTAGGGTTAACTTCCACGTTAATTTGAGCTTCTTGGGCCTGAACAACTTGAAAAAACGGATGGAGGCACGTTATAAACAACGTTATCATACATAACACGGCAAACTTTTTTTTCATTTGTCTAGCCTCCTTGCCCCATTACTTTCTTAAATTCAAAAAAGAGTTGACTCACTTCATTTTCCATAAGGCCTTTATTCATACAACTTACACAATCTGTAATGGGTATCAATCCCCGCTTCACCTTCTCCAACTCTTTTTTTGATAAATCTTTAAAAGGACATCCCCCACTGCAGATGGGCAATAATGGACAACTATGGCATTTATTTAAGGTTGTTAAGTTTCTACTTCTTACTTTTGTTATTGAATCCCAAAATATCTCTGAAGCAGGATAGTATTTACCGATTCTAAATGTTTTTTCTCTGGCAAGTATTACACAGGGATAAACATATCCATCGGGTGCCATAACTGCTTCTCTACCTGCAAGTCCATTGCATGAGTATAAACGCACATTAGGGAGTACCCCATGTAAGATTATGTTTTTAATTATTTCAAACTCCCCTGTTCCATTATCCACTTCGATGTATTTAAGTGCCCATTTATTTTGTGAAAAATATTTTATTAATTTTTTAGATATATACTCTCTATTTTTGTATTCCTCAAATCTTTGGGAGTTAATATTTCCACCATTTTCTACTACTGAAAACATTACTGGAACCTTTCCAAGAATCCCTTCTTCCAACAATATTTTGACCCATTTATCCAAGTAAGGGATATTCTCTTGGTCAAAATGCGTAACGATTCTAAGTTTTGGCAATAATTCAGTTTTCATAGCCTTTTTAAGATTGCCAAATACAATGTTAAACGTCGGCGCACCGGTTTTATGAACTCTCTTTTTATCATGTATCTCCTGGGGACCGGCAATACTTATTCGTATTAAGGAAATTACAGAATGATATTTTTCAAATAAATGGAGATACTTAGAGAGTGTAAAACCATTTGTGGTTATTACAAGTTCCCCGTTCTTCTCAACTAAATATCTGAGCAATCTCTCAATTATTTCGTAATTACCTGGGAGTAGGGGTTCCCCACCACTTATAGCCACATGTGGAGGTTTGTCTCCATACATATCAATAAATTCTAAGATTTTTTGTAATTTTTTATGAGATATGCTCTCCCTTTGTCCCCAATTTTTTCGTTGTATACAAAAATTGCATGCAAAGTTACAATTCCAATTTAGTATAATCTCAAAACCATAAAACTTAAATTGATTTGGATTTAACACATGTTTTTTAGCCATCTGTTGAAACTGTTTAATGTAATCATAATCATGTGGAAGGATAATCCCAAGTTCTTTTAGAGTATTAAGAATCGATAAGGGCAATGTACCTATATGTTCGGTAGAAAGAGCATCCTTAACTTCTTTATCACAATAAAACGCCTTTTGATTTAATAGGTTTATTATAATGTATTTGTCTTCCTCAAGCTTAAGATTCAGCAAATATTTATTAACTTTCAATATACAATCCTCCCCATTAGAGCCATAGTCCCTACAGCAGAATAAAAATAAATAAGAGAATGCCGCTCTCATTTCATATTAGCATCTGAAGCACAGCCAAGATATCCCCAAGCCGCACAAACATTGTAGCAGAGGTCTGAATAGAGGGCACCTCCCCCACCGCCACCACAACCTGTCATACATATTTCCATTCCAAGATTTTCTGGCTCAATGATCTTCCCATTCTCTACTTTCAATATCTCAATCTTCATTCACAACACCCCCTGCCAAGTTTTTCATTTATACTTTCGGTGAAACGATAAATAAGTTTTACTGCAACTTATTTATAAATTCTTGAAACTTTATTTATAAATGGCATGAAACCATAATCAAAGAAAAAAAAAGCAATATTTATAAGTAATCTCACTGATTTTTAATAATGAGTGGTGAGCAGTGTTGAACATTAGTGCAATGGTCAAGGACATCAAGGTGATTAGAGCATTCGTTTTCATACAAAAGGAAGTTTTCTTTTCAAGGCGCTTTGACTTAGTCCTCCAGTTCATCAGCTTAGGCTTGAACATTCTCTTCATTGGGATTTTTGCAAATCTAATCACAATCAACGCTAACATCTCCCAATATGGCACCACAAACTATCTCGATTATCTGTTAATAGGCTCAATAATCCACAACTTGGTATTTCTCCCGAGGGGAAGCATTTCCTCATTCGTTTTGGGAAGAATATTTCCAGTATTATACAATTCACCAGCTTCCTTAACAGCAATTTTCATCGGAATTAACGCCTGGCGAATTTTATGGAATTTAGGGTTAACTTTGATAATAACCACAATTTATGTCCTCTTTTTCGGATTAACCATTCATCTTAACCTTGGTGTTGTAATTGTCATTTTGAGCGGCGTTTTGCTAATTTTTGCCCTTGATCTGTTTTCGGCAGGCTTTAGAATTGCCACCAAAGCGACTCAAGACCCGTTAAACTGGTTCTTCAACGTTACTGCTCAGCTTGTTAGCGGGCTTTACTTTCCGCCAGAAGCCCTGCCAGGCTGGCTTCAACCATTATCAAAAATTCACCCTGAAACATACATCCTTCAAATGGGTAGGTTAACAATGGGAGGAGGATACTCATTGATTCAAATTCTCCCAAGTTTGGCAAACATGCTGACCATAACTTTTGTAATGCTCTTCTTGGGATATCTTACTTTTTTATGGGGCTTTAATAAAGCAAGGGAATTAGGAACTTTAGGGCATGTGTAAGAGGTGTGATCGCATGAGGGTTCACATATTAAGAGCAAGCTGTGAAGAGGGAAAGGTAGTATTACTCCTTAGATTAGAAGTTAATCTTGACCAGGTATACAATGAAAGATTAACCGACTCAGAAAGGGAAATCTTGGAATTCATAATTCAGAAGGGTGAAGTCACTCAAAAGGAAGTTGGTGAGAGGTTTGGAAAAGTTAAGGCTTGCAGAATTATTCAAACTCTGGAAAAGAAGGGATTGATAGAACGGAAGAAGAATGGGAAAACTTATGTTGTGAAGACAGTGTGATTGTTATTCCACTGTTATTTTTATTCCTTCTGTGGTGTATTCTTTATTCTCATTCACCATCCATTCGTTTGGGTCGAGGATTATCTTTAGGGGCTTATCATTTAGTTCAAAACTTACNNTNGCTTNCCCTNTAATCCAGACTTTTTTAACGAGCTTTTCTTTTGAAGTTATCACCTCAACCTCGAGGGGCATTGTAAAATTGTTTTTATCTATAATCTCAAAGGTTAGAAGATACTTCCCATTCTTCTCTTCTAAACTTAGGCTTCTTACATCATAATCCGGCACTTTTGAAGAGTAAAACCATTCTTTGAAGAACCAATCTAAATCTTGTCCACTGACTTTTTCAAAAATACCTTGAACATCAGTTAAATTGCACTCTTTGTCATGACATTCCCTCAAAAGCTCCCTTAGCCCTTTAAAGAAAGTCTCATTCCCGAGCACGAATTGTAGGGAGCGGAAGACAAAAGCACCCTTATAATATTTAATGGCATTCCTAACTTGGGGATTGGAGATAACTTCTTTATAGGCCTGAATCAATGGTTTCCTGTATTGTGAAGAATATTTCAATATTTGCCTTTCTGTGTAACCTAAGCTATAGCTGAGATATCCCGCATCACTTCCCATGAATGTAGCAAGACCTTCCTCAATTCCTGGAGTGAGATCAGTATAACTTCCAAACCACAGATGAGCAACTTCATGTGCAAGGGTTGGTAAAATGTCTTCAATCCTTTTGCTATCTCGAATTCCAACAATTGCAATTCCTTTTCCAGAATCCTCAAATTCCTCTCCATTTCCAAATGGAAGATCTGGATGAAAAATTACGTTGATTTCGGAATAAGGGGGATCCATCAATCTATCTATGTAATGCTTAATTATTTTTACAGTAGCGTTAGTAAGTTCCTTAGAATATAATCTCATATTGCTTGGAGCATAAATTACTAACCAAGTATTGTTGTCCCCTATTGTTAGTTTAGTTTCCTGGAAAAATCCTCTTTTATAAATATACACAGAACCCCATGGTTTGGAATTGTCAATTATTATAATCGTTTGATTATTCTTAGAGTTTACTTCTAACGGGTACTCAGAGATTACTGCATACCTCGAAGGAAGAACAAGAACGATATTTCCCCGAGAAACTTTCCCAATTATCCCTGCAGGAGATACGGGGAAAACGAAATTCGGTGAAAAGTATATTGCATAAGGATAGTTTTCTGGATAATAAAAAGACTTGGAAAATTGAGCTACGTAATAGAGAAACAGAGAATCTATCGTCGTCTCATATTCCAGTGTTCCGAAGAGTGGTTTATCTTTTGAATATGTTAAATTCAGGAGAAATATCTTGACATTATAATCAGGCAATAAGTAATAAGAGAGTCTCGATAAATTAACTTGCTGTTCTTCAAATGTGATATTCAAGTTACCAAAGTTTGGGGTTAATATGTAAATTATTGTACTATCTTGGGTTCTGTTTACGATCATGAAGTCCCATTTCAGCCTTAAATGATGATGTGTAATTGAGGTACTTACATTTCCAACCAGAGAATAATCCACTGAAATTCTCCTAAAAATATCATCTATTTCAGGTTCGTATATCACTTGCGCTTCTGCTTGTAAAGGATATTCAACATGTAGTTCTGAATTTGCTTGCATTTGAGAAGAAGTTTTCTGCTCAGTTGGAATCCTGAGGCATCCACTAGGGAGTATGATGATAAAAGAAATGAAAATAACAATCACCTTTTTTCCAATCATCATAACTTCCCACCATTTTGTTTCGATGTATTGTCATCATTATTAAAAATAAATAATGTATTAAGTATTGAACATTATACGATTTTTGGTTTGTTCATCTCTATTTGGAACTCTCCCTAAGTTCTCTATTAGAGTTTCCTTGCTAAATAGGTTGGGATACTTCTTCATTAGATAAAATTTTAATCCTTCTTTCCAAATATATTTATTTATGTCACATCCTGGACCATTGGGATGTCCATTTTTTCGAATTGACTCCATTGCACATCCACCCATGCAAACTGGCAAAAGTTTGCAATTCTTGCACTCATCATATTCTGTAGGATCCCTAGATTTCGCATCATAATAAAATGGAGTAATTTTCATTGTTCCATCTTTCTGTATTTCCCCAATTTGATAATCCTCAATTCCAACCATCTCCCAACACGGATATACCTTTAATTCTGGGTCAATAACGTATCCAAATGGATTGTCATATCCGCAATAAATGAATCGTAAGTTAGGTCTAGTCCAAACCTCGAATCCTCGCCTGTAAGCTTCTTTCCAAAGATATGGGAGATACTTCTGAAGATCGCTCCCAGAAAAGTAAACACCGCAGTTGGAACTACAATAAGGAAGATTTCCTCTCACAATTCCATAGGAAATTGGTATACCTCCTAGACCCTCATCCTTTAAGAAGTCTAACAATTCTGGGATTTTTTTATAGTTTGTTTTGTCAACATTTATTCTTAATGCCAAATGGAAGTTTTTATTAGCTATTCTCCGATTTAAAAGTTTTATATTTTCGATTATTTGATCAAATGTTCCCTCTCCATTTGATTTTATTCTTCTTTTATCATGGATCTCTTTTGGACCATCCAATGTTATCTGCATTGAATATACGTTGTAGTTATTGATTGCGTCAACAATGTCCTCATTAATTAGTGTTCCATTAGTGACAAAACCTGCTGAATAATCACGGATTTCTTTATTCTCTTTCATTTCTTCTAATCTTTGTAGTGTATATTCACATCCTTTCCAATTTAAAAGAGGTTCTCCTCCATAGAAACTAACTGAGATTGTTGGTTTTTTGTCTCCTTGTGCATGAGCACTTGCAAAAGTGAGTATTGTCTCAATTTTCTCTCGGGTTAATAACCCACCTTTGCTTTTTATATCTCCTTCATAACAGTAGGGACATCTCAAATTACAAGAATATGTCATTACTAAAGTCAGTCCAATACTTAAATAATGTAGAAGTTGTCCATAATACATCATTCTTGTAAGTTTAATGATATTAAGCTCGTTTAGTTCTTTGTTAACTATTATTCCTTCAGAAATCATCTTATTTAACAAGTCTGGAGGCAATTTATTAAACGTTTCATTTTCCAAGATTTCTTTTGTTTCAATATCACACTTAGCTATTATGTTTCTCAATGTGTTAAATGATATAACTTCTCGTTTTCTTTCGATGAACAAATTATATTTAGAGGATTTATACGACATCTATTTCCCTCCACATCTTCAATTGAGAAATAACAAAACAAAAAACAAACGATTAGTAGTTAATAACAGACACAATATTCGCACTGCTGGTTACACTCACAATCTATTCCGATACAGAAACCCGTTGGAATAAATACGGCGATACACTTAGGTATGCAAACTCCTGGGCAATATAGACTGCAATCATCTCCGCAAAGACTCGATCCTCCATAACAGGTACATGAGAGGTTTCCAGTAATTCCTTCTCCTGAACCTTTTTCTATGATCTCAAACTCCACCTCAATCACCCCAACAAGTTTTTCACCTATATTTTTTGTTGAAACAATAAATAAGTTTTACTGCAACTGATTTATAAACTCTTGAAACTTTTTTATAAATAGCATGAAACCATAATTAAAGAAAAAAAGAGCAATGCTTATAAGTAATTTCATTGATTTTTAATAATGAGTAGTGAGCAGTGATGAACGTTAATGCAGTAAACAGAAACGTTAAAGTCATCACTCGATTATAATCTCTATTCCTTTAACGTTATCTTTTTTATTTTCATTTACCATCCATTCGTTTGGGTCGAGGATTATCTTTAGGGGCTTATCATTTAGTTCAAAACTTACCTTTGCTTCCCCTCTAATCCAGACTTTTTTAACGAGCTTTTCTTTTGGAGTTATTACCTCAACCTCAAGGGGCATTGTAAAATTACTCTTATCGACAATTTCAAAGGTCAATGAATATTTACTGTTTTTCTGCGTTACAGTTAGGTTTTTTACTTCATAATCAGGAACCTTAGCAGTATAAAACCATTCTTTGAAAAACCAGTCTAAGTCTTGTCCGCTAACTTTCTCGAAAACATTTTGAACATCAGTTAAATTGCACTCTTTACCATGACACTCTCTCAAAAGCTCTCTTAAACCTTCAAAGAAAGTCTCATTACCAAGAACAAACTGCAGAGAACGAAAAACAAAAGCACCCTTATAATATTCAACACCAAGTCTCACTTGCGGGTCAAGTATTCCATCTTGGTAAACTTGGGCAAGAGGCATTCCGTAACGTTTGAAATTCCTTACTGCTCGATCTTCTCTTTCTTTCAAGTTTTCACCAGTAAGTTCACTCACATCAAATTCCATGAGTGTGGCGAGGCTTTCATCGAGCCGACCAAAGTGGACATAACTCCCAAACCATAGGTGGGCAAGCTCATGAGCAATTGTTGGTAAAATGTCCTCATTTCTCAAAAATCCATGATGTGCACGAAACCCGACGATTATAATGCCTTTCCCGAAATATTCAAACTCTTCTCCAAAGATAATGTCCGGATTAAAAAATACATTGATTTCTTGATAAGGAAGTATACTTAAGCGATCTACATAGTGCCAGACTATTTGTGCTGTGATATTTGCGAGTTCTTGAGCATTCAAGTAATTATTCTTTGGGCTGTAAATGATTAATTTAATATTTCTAATAGTAATTTTGGTTTTCTGAAAAAGGTTTTGATTGTAAATGTAAATAAACCGGTAATTTGTTGGATTAGGTTTAACATTTTTGAACATCACCACTAATTTTTCATCTTTATGCCATACTCTAGGTAAATAATAATCAGAGAGCACGATATAGTTTGAAGGTAAAATGAGGGTGAGATTATATATTTCTGGAATCGGGTTATAGAGGGAATTTGAGTTAACGAGAATTCCTACAGATGATATTGGAAGAAGCCATTCAGTTGAGAAAACTATTGTTGAAGGATATGTCTCAGGATAATAAATTGGAGAAAATTTCACAAAATCCCCAAGTATGTATTTAGTAAAAGAGGAGTTTATTGTTGTTTCATACTCTAGTGTTCCATGTATTGGAATGCCTTTTGGATATGTTACATTCAAAAGTATTACTTGAGCATAATACTGAGGTAGTGAATAGCGAGAGAGTTTCGATATGTTTACTTGTACTCCTTCAACCACCATACTCAATCTACCAAAATTTGGAGACTTTATGTAGAGTACAGTATAATTTCCAGATCTATTCGTGATTATAAAATCCCACCTCACTTTTAAGTGATGATTGAGGGTAATTACAGTTATGTTTGCAATAACAGAATAATTCGTCAGAAAATAGGGAAAAGCTCCATATATACTTTTTTCTTCGACTTTTGAAGGATACTCAATGTAGAGTTGCAATTTCTCTTGTTTTGATGATGGGACCGGGTTATTACTCCATAGAATATATCCCACGGAAAGCACAAGAAAAGAGATAAGGAATACAGCAAGTGCTTTTCTTTTCATCAGCATTCCCCCTCACTAAACAGTAGTTTTATTATCACTAATATACTCTCCTGCACTATTTAACTCAAGTGAATTTCTTGTTTTGAGTCATAGTGTAAAGGTATAAATTCAAAATATGTTTGAGGTATTTGTCATGTCCATTTAAGCATCATTTTTGAGTATCTTCACACTAATTTACCCATTCCTCCTAAATACAAAACTAGTTCATTAGTGTTATCTACATGGATTAATTTTGCAATATAATCGTCGTAAAAACCACCAATAGAACATACTCCTAAGTTAAGCATAGATGCGATGAGATAAAAATTTTGCATAATATGGCCAGCTTCAAGGAGTAAATATCTATATCCTCTGTCTCCATACTTCAACCTTATTTTAGAGTAATCCCCTGTAATTATTAATATTAAACCAGCAGTTCTAATCCATTCTTGATTACCAAGAACCTTAACCAACGTATCTAAAAATTCATTTTTTTGTGAAATTTGATACTCTTCAATTTTAATTAATTCATGTGTAAGAGGATCATAATAATAAGATCCAAAAGGTAAGTCATCTACATTGAGCGATATCAAGTATACATGACAAGAATTTAGCCCTCCTGCAGTTGGAAAGGATCTATGATAAATGGAGTGATTTTCTTCATCTTGTATTAAAACAACGCCACTTGAGAGTTTAAGAAGTACAGAAAGTTCATTCAACTTAATTGGTTCATATGAAAATGTTCTGATAGATCTGCGAGTTACAATAGCCCGTACTAAATCATAAGAGAAGCTGGTTACATCAATTCTAGGTAGTTTTATTCTTGTTCTATCTACATACTGTTTAGATGGAAATAAAAATTCATCAATGTTTACTGTTCTGTAAAACTTTTGTATTCTCTCACTTGTTTCTTTGGCATTAGAGGGGTTTATACTTGTGTTCTTGTGAAATAATAACCCCAGATCTAATATGGTAGATTTTTTACGATTTTTTGTTACCTTCACAAAATAATGAACCATTCAGCATCACCTTATGGATATGGATGAGGAATACACCTTAGCTCTTCATAAGAATGACCTGAAAAGTTATACAATCGCTTATCACCCAAATACTGAATGTGACCCGCCAGGATACTTAGCAGTGGGGGGATTATTACCTTAACCACATGAATACCTGTTTTCCTGAGAATTTCCGGAGTGATATCAACTACGATTAAGTCCAGCACTTTGTTTTTTAAAAGTCTTATAAGCATGTTAAGATGCCTCTCTGCGGAGTCGAAGGAATAAACTGCTGAGGCTAATATTAGTGACTGTAATGAAAGTTCTTCATTACTATTTATAAAATCGATAAAATGGATGTACATTTTCGGATCTAAATATAAGGCTACGTGATCAGTAAAATTTTCTAATTGTTGTTTTGGACTTGGTTGTGTTAGTAGTTTCCATAGATATGTATGAAATGCCTCAGTTATTGCTTTTTTTAAACCATTAATTGGATTAATGTTAGAAGAAAGACCAGTAACAACGCTCTTTCTATTATTTTTTCCAATTATTATTGATGCCATAAATGTAGGTATATTAAGATCATTTTCCATATATGTGATTATTACCTCTATATCTTTTTTATTTTTGATAAAATCTATAAAGTCCTTAATGTCTTTATTGTCTACTTTTAGTTTGGTTGATCTAAGGTTCCCATACCAATATATTCTAGCAGTATCTCTCTCAATAACCTCATATATACCATTAATGATAGCCTGAGTTAAATTACTATGCGCAGCACTCCCAGTTGTTACAGAGGGACTAATTAAATTCTCTCCCCTTTCGGGAATATAGGGAGTAAATACAAAAGATGCAGGAACATAAACTTCCTCGTTTGTAATTAATGATTTCCCTGGCATCCACTTTATCAAACTATCTTCACAAAATTTAGAATATGGAAAGTCTTTTTGCTGATATTGCCTTTTATGAAACAATTGTATACTATGTGGGCTGAGCGCATTAAGTCCCATTTTATCTAAATCCCTATAAGTAGCAAAGATCATTTTATCTCTAGCTATAAACTGGTAATACATCCCAATAAAACGTTCTGTATATTCTCCAAATGCACGGAGAACAGCTTCTCGTTCAGTTATCCCGACTCCAGAACCACTAAAAGGATAGTCCCAGCAAGATCCCAATAGTCTTTTGACATACTTCTTATCTCCTATAACAGTGGCTAAAAAGAGATTTATATCCGTATGATAAGGCTCAAAGATAATAACTTTCTCGACTGGAAGGGGATAATTAGACAATTCAAAAACTTCAATATTGCTAACATGACAATTTATCCTCATTTAAACCACCTCCCCTCACAGACATTACATTTTGGATCCTTTAAAATAGGGATATACCTAATCGTGAGGGTAGGGAGCACCTCAACCAAAATTATTTTATTAAATAATGGAGTTCCTAAACTACCAATTGCTTTACAAACTTCAAGAACTGTAAGAGCTCCTATAATTTTATCTAGAGGAAATATATAACCAGAAGAACCATAATTATTTATAGCTTTTATTTTATCTTCCATAAAAGTTCCAAAAAATCTCCATGTTAAGTAACAGTTGAAACATGAAGTATCTGGAGGATAAATAAGAGGACCGATGTACCCCCTTGACCCCTCTATCCAGGCGTACATGTAAGGAGTGCTAATTTTATACAAGAGATCGTTAAGCTCGCTAAGTAATTTTATATTAAAATGTTCTGAATTTACTATTATAATATCAAAATCACTATCATTTAGATAATTGCTAATGTTTATAGTATCTGGTAAATTTTGCACCTCTATTTCAGGAAAGATAGAAGTTAGTTTTTTTCTTAGATAATCTGCCTTCTTCATACCTATTGCATCTTTAGTGTAAATATCACTTATTTCGGTTGGAGAAATAAAAGTTCTATCAAACAAAATAACTGAACCTACACCAACATTACACAAGTTATATGCAATATTAGCCCCCAACTTGCCGAGACCTACTATCAAGACCTTGCTCTTCTTTAGATGTTTCTGGTAGTCTGTATATCCTAGACTTTTGAGAAAACATATATGATCATGCATTCTAATTAGCTCCTCAAGAGACAATTCGGGCAATAGTCTATCTTTGTTTTCATATATTAAAATGCCCTGCTTAAACATATAGTTAACAACTTCCTTAATAATGTTTTTATTATCTGGAAACTCTGTTTCTAGGGACTCTTGTAAGTCTGCAATTGAATAGATTTCATTATTATCTAAAATTTCTTTAATTTTATTAAAAATAGTTCTAATATTTTTACCATATAATCTAATTAATTTCCCATTAACATCTCTAAATATAAGTTCATTTGGAGCAGAGAAAATCAAATTAATACCACAGTTAAACCATATACGTGCATTCTTCCTTTTTGAATTTGCCATCTCTACCACCTCTTAAATCAACTTATCCTCTATTCTGACTTCTTTCAATCTTTTAAGTGACCACACACTTATGAGCTGAAGCACTGTTATATAAAACAGGGAAGTTACTAACAGAAATTCTACAGAAAAGGATAAAATCCCCGAGTAGCCATATATAAGAAGGCTAAGGATACTGTTTAACGGAGAAAGGAATACTAGTAAAGAAACATCAAGTGACGTATTAACTTGAAGATATCCAAGAAGAAATGTGAGGGATATTAGGAAGTAGGCTAAATACTCAATTAAATGTGCTTTTTTAAGAAGGGTTGCTATTGCCTGAAGTGAAAATGAAAGTGAAAAATAAAATAGGCCTGCTAGCATGGTAAATAGAACCAGCATTAGCAATTTTTTAGGAAATATAATATTTTTTGAAACATATGAATACCCAACTATCGTTGCAAATAGTATTATAAGAGCGTATATTCCAAAGATAACCATCGCTCCCAATGTGCTCTCAAAGTAATATCTGTTTATTGATAGTTTTGAATGCCTGTGAAGGTATATAATCGCTGATGAGCTAAAATAAATCATCTGCGCTAGTGTCCCACTTACTATGCTAAAAGAAATCAGAATTGCCAAACCATACCAGCGACTGGCATGGTTTAAAACTTTTAGACTATAATGTGCAGAATCCGATATAGATAACATGTTTGGTATCAAGGACAGCAAAATAAGGAACAATCCAAAGAAGATTAGACCTCTGCTTCTAAACATGCTTATAATAAAGTACTTTAGATACTTAGTCATTCTAGCATCACCCTATATATTTCATCTATACTGGCATAATCTGAAATCTTTTGTCCTATCGGTCTCCTAGTTAAAATAACATTTTTCTTATCTCCCTGAATCCTAAGAACTATATCTGACTCACCCTCTTCAATATCCGAAAATGTTACATAGCAATTAACAAGGTCAGATGCACTCCTAATCGGTCCATATAAGTGACCATTAAATAGGAAATATACTTTAAAAGTGCTAAATTTACTCAGAATATCCAGTCGATGGGTTGTCATGATGATAGATGATTTCAGAGAGTTTAGGATTTCAACTGTTTTATTTGTCCGCCAAGGATCGAGACCCTCAAAAGGTTCATCGAGCAATATTAGTTTAGAATCTGTGAAAAACGCTAAGAGATTCGTTAAGCATTTTTTCTCACCGCTGGATAAATTGTAAAATTTCTTTTCAAGAATATGCTCTAGTTTCATTTCTTTTATAAAATTAAGAATTTGCTGAGAGGGTATTTCCTTTAAATCACAATAAAGATCAATTAATTCTGATACCTTTATAGAATACACTAATTTGTAAACAGATTCTAGATTTGTAGAGACTTTCTTTTCTCCAACTACCTTCTCGTAAGGCTTTCCACAGATTTGAATTTTGCCACTTTTAATAGGGATCAATCCCAGTAGTGACTTTAATAGTGTAGTTTTTCCAGCCCCATTAGTTCCCAATATAATAGCTTTTTCTCCACTATTTAAAGCAAAAGATATGCCCTTTAAAACTTTCACATTATCGTATTCAACATTTAGATCTTTAACCACTAACATTTTGGCCACCCAAAAATCAAAAAATTTAAAAAAATTAATTAAAAATCTAAGGATTGGGTTTAGTTGAGAAGATTTTCCAATTGTCCCCTCCACCTCCGCAACAACAGCAAGCTATTATTATGATCGGGTCGTCATCATCTAGTGGTTCTAAAATAGGCCCTTCTTCATACTCCTCAAATATCTCAAATTTAAATCCTTCCACCATCTACTTTCACCCCTCAACAAGTTTTTCATCTACATTTTTAGTGAAACGATAAATAAGTTTTACTGCAACTTATTTATAAAATCCTTGAAACTTTTTTATAAATGTCATGAAACCGTAATTAAAGAAAAAGAGCAATAGTTATAAGTAACTTCATCAAAGGAACTAAGGGAGCAAAATGATTGAGTCAGTTAACTTGACTAAGTTTTATCCCCCTCCAATAAAATCGCTCTTTGACCTGAAGAGTTTGAGAGACTTTCTTGGAAAACCCAGAGAGAAAATCCCAGCTTTGATTGATTTAAATTTCAGAGTTAGAGAGGGTGAGGTTTTTGGTCTTTTGGGCCCTAATGGTGCTGGAAAGACAACTTTTTGTAAGATTGCCAATGCCCTCGTAATCCCCACGAGGGGGAATCTTTATATTAACGGGTACGATTCGGTAAAGGAGCATGATAAAATCAAGGGCAAAATTTTCACGATTTTTGGTGGTGAGAGGGATTTATTCGGGCTCTTTCAATGGCGTGTAAGCGTGGAGAAGAACTTGAGATTTATTGCAGAACTCTGGGGAATTCCCAAAGTTGAAGCTGAAAAAAGGATTAACTATGCTTTGGAACTTTTAAATCTCAAAGATAAGAAAAACGAGTGGTATCAAAAACTCTCTGCTGGGATGAGGCAAAAGGTTTACCTAGCCTTATCTTTGATAATTCAGCCTGAAGTTCTCATTTTAGATGAGCCAACGGTTTATTTGGATGTGTTCACTAAGAGGGAAATATGGGATGTTATTTTAGAACTCTCCAAGGAATTCGGGACAACAATAATACTAACAACACACAACTTGAACGAGGCTGAAGCTCTATGTGATAGGGTTCTCTTTTTCAATAAGCGGAAAATCGCCGAAGGCAAACCAAAAGAACTCATCGAAAAATTCCAAGCTTTAAAAGCGGAGAGAAAACTTCTAATTAAAGTTACGGGAGATGTTAAAACTAAGGATTTTGACGGAATCGCAGAAAGGATTAACGTTTATATCCAAAACGGTTTAACTTACTTGGAACTCTACATTAAACGAAATAATCTGAAGGACATTTTCTCTGTTCTAACAAATTATAATGTCGTTGATATTCAAAACGAGACAGTAACCCTCGAAGACGTATTTACCTATATATGCTCATTTGATTCCTGTGTTAACTCAAAAGTTGAGGAGAAAAGCTAAGAAAAGACTAACCAATTTGTAAAATCATCTGAGCTGGATCCCTTATAGCTGGTCCAAGTCCAAGTATGTAAACTGCCAAATACCAAAAACTCCTCTCCTCCTCGTCGGGCACCAAATATTTTAGACCATAGTAAACCGCTACAAGGATAACCACTATCCATGGGTAGTACACAAAAGCTCCGAACTTCTGAACGAGAATGTTCTCAATCCAGTGAACTTCCCGATAGCCGTAGTAGTGGATAGCCACAACTGTGGATCCTATGTCAAAGATATGGGCGAAAACAGGGAACAAATAGAGCTTTTCAAAAGGTCTGAATTTGTAATAGACTAAAATTGGCAGGAGAAATATTAGTGTGTAGAATATCGTCAGCTCGTATGGCTTCCAGCTTTTGACGTTTGTGATCAAGAGATAGTTGGCATACAAAGCCAAAATCGTTCCCCATGCTACCGTAATTTTTGGGTACATTTTTAACCTTGAGTCCACGAGAATAGCGGGTAAAATCAACAAGAATGCCGTGAAAAATATTCCCGGAGTCAAAATAAGGGGATGAGGCTTCAAAACTCCTCCATCGACAAGGGCTCTAACGGTTG
This sequence comes from Thermococcus litoralis DSM 5473, assembly GCF_000246985.2. Lineage (NCBI taxonomy): Archaea > Methanobacteriati > Methanobacteriota > Thermococci > Thermococcales > Thermococcaceae > Thermococcus > Thermococcus litoralis. Next base: position 132,355 of record NC_022084.1, read on the forward strand.
CACCGAACACAACCATCGGAGTAACGGCATAGAAAAGCTTTTCATCAACCTTTATCCTAAGAGGCTGTATTATCCATCTGTACGTGTAAATAATTGCTAATCCTAGAATTACTGCATAAACAAGGGTGTTGTATGGATTGTAGCCCTCTCTTGTGTACATAGGTCTTATAAAATACTCCCATATAAACTTCTCTACTGATTCCATCTCACATCCCCAGAAGGCTTTTCTTTGCTTCCTTAAAGCTTTTTCTCATTCAAAATGAAAAGTTTAAATAAAAATGAAAGCTAATAATTTCCGAGGTGATTGCAATGCCTATGCTTCCGTTTGTTCCTGGACTTATGGCAGCCATGGGACTCATGGCAGTGCTGGTGATCTTAATATCCCTGATAATTGGAGGATTTTTCCTGATGCTCGGAGCGAAGTTTGCAGGGATAGAGGAAGCAACTCTCGGAAAGTCCATGATAGCTGTCGTTGGTGGTGGAATCCTAGCTCTGCTTATAGGCTGGATACCGGTCATAGGATGGATATTAGGGATAATAGCATACATCTGGGTCATAAAAACGGTCTTCAATACAGACTGGATAAAAGCAACAATAGCATGGCTAATGACAATTATTGTAGAGATACTAGTGGTGTTTGTTTTTGCATTAATCTTGGGTATAGGTGCCGCTCTCTTTTGATTTTAAATTAAAAAAGAAGAGAAAAATCAGTTGTTTTCTCTTTTTCTATATTCATATGCTATGTTGCCGTCAATTATCGTATAAACGTCCTCTTCGCCATCCTTGTAATGAAGGATTGGCTTGTCCAAGAGGTCAAAGGTTTTCTTTAGGTCTTCTTTTGTGGCCAGAATTGCCCTTTTCTCCACATGAATTGGGGCTCCCTCCGTTATGTAGGGGGATAAGTCCTTAAATTCGTTCTTGGGCCTTTGGGCTCTTATCGTGTAAACCCCACCCAATAGGGGAGTTAAGAACAGTAGAGCTAATATAGGAGCCACTTTCTTTGCAGTATCTGCGTAGAAAGGCAAGCCGATAATTCTCACTACTGTTTTCTTCGCTCCTTTTTCTATCACCGTTTTCTGCATGCTTTCTTTTTCGTTGGTGAAGTAGTAAAGGCCAGCGCTTGAATCCCTAACTAAAGATGAACTGTGCTCAAAGCTTTCAGTTATCTTCCTTCCATAAACATTCCCTTCAACATTAACCCTAGTAACAAACGTTATCTTTCGGTTTAACCTCTTCAAGCCGAGCTGCTCTACTATTTCACTTGTCCTGTTTGCGAGTTTGGTCAGATTAAGCTCGTACTGTACAGCAAATTTGCCATCCTTCAGCTCCCCAGACTTTTCGAAGAGCTTCTCTTCCCACAGAACTACTTCCTCACTACCTCTGTTCACTGTATATTGAACTATTCCCTGAGTGTTGTAAGTTCCCCTTATTGAGGTCATTGGAGTAAAGCGATAGCTATATGTCACTACAAAGCTCTCTACTAGGGGAATGGGGTATTCTTCCCTACTGAGCCTTTCTCCATAAAGCGTGTTGTTTTTTAACAAAGCCACGTGAATTAGCTCTCCCTCTTGAGTGTATTTGCCAACTGTCTGCTGAGTGGTTACAACAGAGCTAACTCCCATCAGCTTTATTGAATAGAATCCAAAAAACAAGAAGAGAACAAGCGACACTGCAAGGACTTCTCTTCTAGTTACCATGTCTTTCAGTTTTTCTTTTATATTATCTCTATCCATACAAATTTCCTCCCAATAAATCAACCTCTCCCATGAGATTCTCCATTCCCATTATTTTCATTCGTTGTGTTGCTACTTCCGGTATTGTCGTTGTCATCTTCACAACCAATGTTAGCCTCTACTGTGAGCTTGTTGCTAACTATTCCATACCCAACTATCTCTGCACCTTCGTTTAGGTCGTAGGTGTCACAACTTGTAAACGCATAGAATTTCCCTGAAGGACTTAATCTCGTCGCTATTGTCACATTTAGGTGTGTGCTCTCTCCTGCCCCTAGTTCAACGCTCCATTCAAGTTTTGTTGCTGCTTGTCCACCCCCCGCTGGAGCATACGTAGCATTCCCTGCACTTTCCGACACAGAGAGTACATCAAATTCCGCCGGTATTGTATCTTTTATGGTCAAGTTCCTCGGCGTCCCTGAATTGTTAACCTCTATCTGGAACACCCATTCTTGATAAGTCTTTAATGGAATGTTAGTTGTGTTGCCGCTCAAGAGGATCTTCCTTATCTTCGGTCCGCTCAGGATTATCACCTTTATCGGGCAAGTCTCTACCACAGCATCTCCGCCCTCCCAAGTGGCATAGAGGGTTATGGGGGCTTCATAAGTTCCTGGATCTGCGTTTCCAACACTAATGTTGCCCGAGAAGGTGTAGTATTCCTGGGAATTAACTGGTCTTGTTACGCCGTCTTCGCTCTCTATCCACATATCCACTCCACTTGGAAAGTTAGAGTAATCCGGATCCAGCCAGATATCAACCGTTTCGAGTTCGTTTAAGTAGTTGCCAACGGTTAGTGCATCAAAAGTAAGTTCGCTGTTTTGGTCAACTATTACCGTTGCTGCATAGCCATCATAACACATGAAGCTCAGATACTCTTCATCGTGATCGACAACCGCAACTTTTACCTCTCTCTGCATTAAAGTAGACAAAAGTCCCGCTTGAACCAATGACTATCAGTGATGAGAGAAGCAACAAAAGTATAACTGGGATAAGTTTTCTCATCTTCCAAACACCTCCATCTTGATTTGCCTTAATAAGCTCGATCTTCTATTTCTGATTTTCAACACGTCTTCATTCCCGATTCCTGAAATGAGGTAAAGAACTCCCAGAAAAACTGAAGTCTCAAGGAGGATTGCAAAAACAGGCAACACTGGATTTGCTCTATATAGAAAGCCTATAAGCGATTTAGGCAGCAGTGGGATGTAGGCGTTTACCCTAACCTTATCCGTGAATAAAGAGGTCTCTTCGGGCGCGTTTATTGTAACTTTAACCTTCTCTTCCTCTTGAGGCCCTAATTCAAGCTGAGTTTTTGATAGGCTTGAAATTCCTCCAGTCTGAGGCTCAAGGTAGTAGATCATTGGATAGAAGTTCCCGTTTTTGATTGTGATTTCTCTCTCAAATGTGGAACCCGGCAAAACCCAGCCTTCCCTCTGCCCCCCCGCGGATGTTACTGCGTACTCTATTGGAAACACCTGCCATGAAACGAAAATCGATGCCGAGAGCATTATTAAGAGAAAGGCTGAAGTTAAGATGTAAAGCGTTTTAAACTTAACTTTAATGAACTTTGCCCTCTTTCTTTTGTGCTTTGATTCCCCGGTAAAGGCAAGAGCACCAGCGATTATCATCAAAGCAGCGAGGAGCATTTTACTTCTTCCCGAGATTCCCCTCTGAATGTATGTGCCCAATTGAGGGATTTTTAACGGTGAATTGCCGAGAGTGATGACTTTCCCCGCTATTTTATCTTTTGAAACCGGCTCTGCTCTTCCTCCTTGCTGGTCGGTTGCAACGTTGTTGTCGCCTTTGGTAATGTAGCCTTCTTCAACAATCGCCACAACTCTATGCACAGTCCAGCCACCCCTCAGGTTAAAGACAATTATATCTCCCACATCGGCGCTCCTTGAAATTGGATTTATGAAGAACAAATCCCCCCTATTCAAGGTAGGGGTCATGCTATCGGAGGAAACATAAGACATGAAAACAGGCCTATCAAGAAGAGCCCCAACGATAGACCCGACAACAAACACGGAAACCGCGAGAATCAGGAAATATTCAAGGAGCTTCTTCATCCGCAAGAACCTCCAAATGCCTGTATTGTAATGTTTTGGTCATAATACCCCAAGGATAAGCCGGTGGTATCAAAGCGCATTCCAACTTGAACACTCTGGTTTGCAGGGACTTCAAACTCTATACTTTGACTCCAAGTGCCTGTGTAGGGGCTCACAAAAAGGCCAACAACTTGTGTTGGCGAGCTTATGGTCACACATATAACAGACTCTCCAGTCTCGCTCTGATTGTTGTATATCTCAAAAACATTGTTGAAGACGTAAACAGTATCGGGTGAGAGACCTTCCCCAAAGCCCGAGTAGAGGGGACTCTGATTGCTGATGTCAATCTTCAAGTGACCATTGCTTAGATAAGCGTAAGGTGGGAGGGGATTTTCTATAGAAATTGAAACGTTATCATCAACAGCAAGAACAACGGGGATTGGTTTCACAACAAAAACTCCCCAAGCAAAAAACGTTATGACTAATATGATCGGTAGAACAGTAAATTTGATGATTTTTCTCACTTTTCTCTCCCCCTAAAATTTAGATAAAAGGAGCAAAGGCTCCAAGATGGAAAGGGTAATCAATCTTCGCATTCACCATTGTCTGCTGTAAATTGAAGGTCTCCGTTAATGCCTTGTCCCTCTACCAAGCCGCTACTATCAAGTACCATCCCAACTTTTACGGCTTCTCCGTGAGGTACTGTAAATTGCAAACTTGTTTGTCCTGCACCTTCAACATAGTCACCTGTAAAGAACAATATTCCTCCATCTCCAGAGTACGTGACCTTCACACAGATATCTACGTCTTCCCAAAGGTGGTTGCTAACTTCAAAGACTTCTTCGAAGACATAAATGCTGTCTGGGCTTACACCAGTCCCATATTCCATCTCAGCCCAAGTTGCGTTGTAATTCGGGTTTGCAATATGGCCCGGCCAGTTGGTGTTTGTATCTGATAGTTGTAGAACCATTTCACCGTTACTGTTAATATAGGCATAAGGTTGTAAAGGCTTCAAGTCTATAAGCTCATTATCATCTGGAACTACGGTGACAGTAACATTTCTTGTGGCCTCAAAGTAAGCAAAATTTGCGCTACTTGCACTGACCGCTATGACTATTCCTGCAATCAAAATTAAGATTCCTAGTATTTTTTTCATTGTGGTGCACCTCCTATGTTAGGGCATTGGAAGTCTTCTTCAGGCCATGCGTACACGGTTATAGTGGAGTTGTACATTCCTAGAGCTCCTCCAGCAAACTCCATTGAAATACCGAGCTCAGTTCCAGGCTCTAACACAAAGCATATGTCGGTTATTGCCTCATCTGATTCAGTTGGGGTTTCTCCAGTAGTTGTACCATACACCAACCCGTCTGGGTGGAAGAACGCTACACTATCACTGCTTGAGATTATTCTTATGGTAATGTTCTTGTTCTCCCAAAGATGGTTGCTCGCGTAGAAAACGTGGTCAAAGTTGTAGTTTGAGCCAACACTGATGCCAATTCCCATTTCCTCTGTCCAATCAGGGTCGTAATAGTCTGAATCTGGGTTTCCCGGCCAGTTTGGATTGTCTTTTGATATGTCAATTACTAGCTTGCCATCGTCATCGATGTATGCATACGGCTGCCCTGGGCGTAGGTCAATAAGCTCGTTGTCATCTGCTACTACGCTAATATGAGTACTTCTTGTAACCTCGAAGTCTCTGAACGTTGCACTAGTGCCGAGGGCCATTGCGAAGGCCAATAAAAGGCCTAACATTCCAAGTGCTAAAACTTTCTTCAAATCTTTCGCCTCCAATTTTTTCGAAGGGTGCCCCATTGACATGGGGCACTCAGTGTTTTCTTACCTCTTTGAGTATATAGTTAATTCCGACTTACCATCGGGTAATCTGTCGTTACTTTATAAACTCCGTGTACTTTATTGGTCACTGGATCTACTGATAACCCTGTAAGTCTTGAAGTGCTGAATGATTGACAAAGTAAAGTATATCGCTGAAATTATCACAAGGGGTATGTTGTTGAGCCAGATACCTAAGAGAGCAAAGAGGACAGAAACTCCTGAGTAAAAGGTGCTCCAGCTTATGTCGTGCTTTGAAACCACTTCCATATAAACGTCGACATCTTCCGGAACCTTAAGTAAATTTACCGTATTGTGATCAAATTTTATTATCCCCGCTCTTTCCATTTTCGGGATATGGGTCTGGAGCAGACTTACATAGACGCTCTTTCTGTGCTTTCTATCGTTTTGTCCTTCGTTTTCAGCTATAAAATCCACAATCTCCCTTAATTCGGCCTTCCCATTATTATCCTGGAGGAACCTTAGGAGGAGCATTCTCCTGTCGTTTCCGAGGATCATTGAGGAGGGGCTCATTGTGTCATTTTCTCCATTTACTCCCGCCCCTCTGGGAATGCCCATTATCTCACCAGCCGATAGTGTCTTCTGTGATTTCCATTTCTATAAAAGAACTCAACTTTTCCTGCTTGTGATAGGTTTCTTAAAGTTCTTTCGACCTTCTGCCTAGTACATTCAACACCCCTCTCATTGAGAAAGCGGGTTAGGAACGAAACCGTTAGCTCTCCTTTTTCCTTAAGAAGCTGAAGGATCTCTTTCTCAATGTTAACATTCATTTCTTCCACAATACCATCCCCTGACGAATGTTAAGTTAAACAGATTGATTTAAAAACAGTTCAAATTACAACAACCGCTTAGAACTTGTAGGTGTTAGTAATATATAAACGTTTGGGAAAAGTTCGATTTTCAATTTTTTAAAGTTTCGTCCTTTAAAACAGTCTGCATAGCTTTATACAGTTTTAAAAACACGGAAAGGGAGATAACAGGGTTTAATAAATTCTGGAAAGGATTTAATGGTTATACAATACTTTAAGATCTTTGCATTTTATTGGATTTTATACGCTTCCTTTCAATCAAAATGTCATAATGAATCCATTTTTAGCTATACTCTCAACTTACTCTAAAGGAACTTAACAAAAGGATGGGAAAATATCCAACAGTTTTAGCTCATTCAAAAAATATAAATATTAGGACGTCAAAGTTTTATTGATGTCGATGTTCTTCAGGCCGAGTGATACCCCAAAGAATATCATTGAGATGCTCGAAGAGCTTACCCCGTTAGTTGGTGGATTAGAAAACAGCAGCATAGCGGGGGTTATAACCACCGATGCCTTTGCCCAAACCCTGATCCAATACTCTTCAATTGCAAACGCCCTAAATTTGGAAATTCCAACCTACTACCTTGAGCCCACCAACGGGTTTTCACTAAAGATGCTCAGCAAGTTCTCAGAGAAAAGCGAGAACATCTTAATGGGTAAGGTTTACACCCTAGGGGAGCTTCTGGATGCACTTGAGATGGTTCATGATGACTCCTTTGTCTTTGTCTCGAACTTTGGGATTCTTGAAGAGATGGACAAAAAGGGCATGCTGGAATTGAGAAAAATCGTCGATAGGAAGGGCATATTTCTGATACTCTCCCACAATGCCCTTGAGATAAACGAACTTAATTTGATCTCCGAGTTTAGGAGGCTCTTCTTCATCCCTGAGCTTTTTGAACATCTTTTGGTCATGAGGATCAGCGGCTATAGGGGGCACTACAGGTTAAATCTGACAGTCCTCAAAGCTCCCCCAGAGTTTGTAAAAAACACGGGAGAGCATAGCATACCCATAGACTCAAAGATAAAGCTGATTTTAGAATAGTTTAATGTATCCAACCCCGAGGAAGTATCTCGCATAAACTGCGAGGAAGAATAGGGTAAAAGTTATTCCGAGCGCTATGTAGTCCTTTACCTCCATCTTGATGTTATGGAGAAAAGTTCTTCGTTTGCTTGCTCCAAATGCCCTGCTTTCCAGGGCTATACTGAGCTCGTGGGCGGTTTTTATTGATGCGACTATCAGAGGGATTAAAATGGGAACAGTATTTTTAGCTCTCTGGATGAAGCTGCCCCTTTCAAGCTCAAGCCCTCTTGACTTTTGAGCATCCATTATAGTTTGAGCCAGCATGTAGAGAGTTGGGATGTATCTGAGGGCAATAGTCAAGGTAAGGCCAATTTCATAGGGCATCCCCATTTTAATGAAGCCAAGGATGAGATCCCTTTGGGGCGTTGTCATTATCAGACCCAAAGTGAGCAGGGCAACCGAAAGAAGCCTTATTCCATAGCCGAAACCTATAAAGAGACCAAAATACCACGGTTTTAGAATAAACGGCCATATAATCATTGCAACTATGGAGATCGGGATTAGTGGTTTGAGAACGTTAAAGATTTCTCCAATGGTTATCTTGCCTAGGATGACAAGGGTGAGGACTATCAGGAGGAAAAGGAGGGATAGAAGTATGGGAGAGTTAAAGAGGATTAAAGCTATTATGCCAAAAAGAGAGCCAATTATCTTCACCCTCGGATCAAGACGGTGAAGGAGGGAGTCCCTTTCAAGGTATAGCGTGTACATCATGTTCTCATCTCCAAGGCTTTTACGAACTCCTCAACACTCCTGAAGAATTCCAAACCTATCTCCTCACTTATTGTGAGAAGCCTTGGCCTGTCTAAGTCGTATTTTCTTAAATCAAGCTCAAAAAACTCTTTAACGTCCCCATCAAAAACCTTTTTTCCTTGGTATAGAAGTACAACCCTCTCTGCCAGCTCAAGAACCAAGTCCATTTCATGGGTTATTAGGAGTATTCCATGCCCTTCTCTGTAAAGTTTTCTGATTATCTTCTTTATGCCTTCGGCATTTTTTTCATCGAGCCCTGTTGTGGGTTCGTCGAGGATTAGATATTTGGGCTTCATAGCCAAAATGCATGCTATTGCTAAGCGCTGCTTTTCCCCACCGCTGAGAGAATAAGGTGAGCGATCCTCATAACCCTCGAGGTTAACCTCTCTTAACGCCCATTTGACCCTCTCCTCAATCTCCTCCTCTGAGAGACCGAGATTTTTAGGACCAAAAGCAACTTCCCTAAAGACGTTCTCCTCAAAAAACATGTGCTCTGGATTCTGAAAAACGTAACCAACGACTCTCGCAAGCTCGGCAACGCTGTGTTTTCTAGTGTCCATGCCATCCACTATGACTTCACCTTTTGTCGGCTTCAAAAGTCCATTCAAATGCTTTGCGAGGGTTGTTTTCCCAGAACCATTAGGGCCAACTAGGGCTATAATCTCGTTTCCGAAAGTTAGCCTAACTCCCCTAAGGGCTTCTTTCTTCCCCTCGTAGATATGCCACAGATCCCTTACCTCTATCATCTTTCAAGAGTTTGAGGTGATGCTTTAAAAAATTGCCTCTGCTGAGAGATGTTTATATATTTTTGTAAAGAGACTACGTGTAAACTCAAGCAGATCTACTTCTTTTTTAAGTTCCTCTTTCATTGAAGTTCCATTTACGGGAGTTGGGTTATTTACGTTCACTCCAACCCCAATTATCACGTATTTCACTTGGTCGAGTTCACCCTCAACCTCTACCAAGATACCGGCTATCTTTTTTCCATTCACAAAAATATTCCCATTTGGAGCAACTTCTACAGGGAGTCCATAGTCCTCTAACCCTTCTTTTAATGCTTCCAAAAAAGGATATACGATTCTATTTACATCAGCCAAGGACAACTCGGGTTTTAGAATTAGAGAAAAGTACAAACCTCCCTCCGGAGAGCTCCATTCACTTCCAACCCTTCCTCTCCCTCGTGTCTGTTTTTCAGCTATTACAAAAACATTTTTTGCCCCTTTTTCGGCGAGTTCTCTTGCGATATCCATTGTAGATTCAATTTCTTTAAAATAATAGCTTTCGAAGTCGAGCTCCCATGGGTAAGGTTTACGAGGTTCACTAATTAAGATGTAGCCCTTTGGGGTCGAAATTATAGAATAGCCCAGAGTTTTCAATTCGTTTATATGCTTCCAAACAGCTACACGGGATGTTTTAACTTCTCGGGCAATTTCATCACCCGAAACAACTTTTCTACACCTTAATTTTTTTAGTATTTCGCGTTTTATCGAGCTGTCTCTAATTGCTCCCTTCATGAAAATCGCTATGAAGTGAGAATTAAAAAGTTTTGAATTCGTTAACAAAAAAATTTTTAAAGTTAACAAAATTTTTACGATATGGGTGATAAGATGAAGGCTAGGGAGGTATCTTATGTTGGGCTCTTTGCGGCTTTAACGGCAGTCGGAGCTCAAATAGCAATTCCAATTGGCACTGTGCCAATAACGCTTCAAGTTCTATTTGTTTTGCTAAGTGGGTTAATCCTGGGAGCAAAACTGGGATTTTTAAGCCAAGTGGTGTACCTCTTCATGGGCGCCATAGGACTTCCTGTTTTTGCGAACTTCAGCGGAGGATTTGTACATATATACGGCCCTACTGGTGGCTATCTCTTATCGTTCCCAATTGCAGCGTTTTTAGCAGGATTGGTAAGCGAAAGAGGGAGAAGAATAAAGGACTATGCCATAGGCTCTGCGATAGGGATTCTAGCAATCTACTTGCTGGGCTGGTTCAGATTGGGACTTTTTATGGGAGGAGATTTTGAAAAGGCCTTTTTGCTTGGAGTTGCCCCCTTTATTCCAATAGATGCCCTAAAAGGAGGACTTGCTGTTCTAATTGCCGATAGGGTTCATAAAAGCATTAAAATTTAGAGCCCCTTTCTAATATTTTCTTCCACAAATTTAATGTCGAGGGAATTCTTTACTCTAAAGAAGCTCAGCGAAACCTTTGGATTTCTCTTGATAAGCTCCTCTATACTTACCTTTTCGTAGTCAAGGTGCCTTGCAATGCAACTTAGTCTTCTCTCGTTTTCGCTTAAGCACGTCTCAATGGCTTTTCTTAGCGCTCTTGCATTGTAAAAAGCGTGGGTAATTTCAAGGCTCCCATCTGCCCACACTGGGATTAAAGCATCGGTATATGATTCGTAAAATAGCGTTGAAAGATAATTCACCAAAAACGGCATCACCAAGGGCATGTTGCCCTCTACAAGGAAGATATCTCCCGAAAAGGGCAACGCTTTGTGAAGGGCTTCAAGCTTGTTTCTTGCACTCACGCCAATAGGATTCGAAACATGGAGTGAAAACTTTCTTAATTCGTCTTTTCTGACTACCGTAAAGACCTCATCAATTCTCTTCGCGTTTAAAAGCCTTTTCTCTACTATCTTTACCATGGGTTCTTCAAGTATTGGAGCCAGATAGTTCTCCCACTTCCTCTCCGGAAAGGCAAGTATGTATGCCCGCATGGGTAGAGGTAAGGCGGGAGGTTTAAAAGTCTTCTTGGGATAGATTTATAGTATTATGATGAGCATTATATATCTGGGGAAGAACATGGAAGAGCTCAGCCCGGCACTCGTTGTGCTTTTGTTCCTCGAAGATTTTGCGAGGGAAAACCCTTCAATTAGGAAAGGTGCCAAGTATTTCCAGTGGCAGAAGAGATATGACGGTTATGACGTTGCTTATTCTATTGTAGGGGCTACACTAGCTGAACTTGTTCACGAAGGATACATAGAGCTTGAATCCAAGAAGAAATTATTCAGGAAGAGCATTATATTCACCAGAAAGAGGCTGATCCCAAAGAAATACGGAGTCTTGGGAAGAGGGTTAAATTCAATAAGTGAATATACTCCAACGGCGCTTCACTCCGCTTTGTTCCTTGTGTTTCCTGTGTCTAGATTTCCTGCTGCATTCCTAGGGACATATATAATTGAAAAGGAGCTAAAAGATGAAGAACCAGAAAAATTAAGAAGTGACCCAGAAGTTGTGAAGTACAAAGAGAAACTCAAAGCATTACTGGAAGAGTTTAAAGAAGGTAATCCGGAGCTATGGGATGGAATTAAAAAAGAAGTAGACAAGGCATGCCAGCTGGTAAGGGGAAAGCAAGGCTATACTCTTTACTCCCCTCTAGATATGCTGGAGGAAAGAAAGAATGAAAGTAAAAATTAGGAAAGAACTTTTGGAGTATCTCCTACAACTAGCGAGAGATTTTTATCCCAACGAATTTGGGGGATTTCTAAGAGAAAAGGATGGAATCTTTGAGGAAGTCCTTATAATTCCAAAGGGCTATTTCGGGAAAAGCTCTGTTTATTTCGACACATGGTTATTGCCCCACGATGAAAACATAAAGGGAACAGTTCATTCGCATCCGGTTCCTTCCTCAAGACCTTCTCGGACAGACGTGAGCTTTTTCTCCAAATTCGGAGGGGTTCATATAATAATCGCGTATCCCTTCAAGGAAGAGAGCGTAAAAGCCTATAACAGCGAAGGGAGAGAAATCGAAATAGAGATAATTGAGTGACGTTAGAATTCATATGAAAATTTTTATAAATGCAGGTTTTCTTAAATACTGTGGTGACTCTCCATGAAGGTTAGGGAACTTCTTGAAGGCTTAAACGAAAAGCAGAGAAGAACCGTGCAAAAATGCTTAGCTTCGTGTGAGATACTCGATTTGGAAGAGGAGGTTGAAACTGAGCTTTCCAAGGATTTAATAGAGTTCGTGAAGGTCCTATCAAACCCAATAAGAGCGGGGATACTAAAAATGCTCAAAAACAGATGGATGTGCGTTTGCTTAATAGCAAAGGCATTGAACCAAGATCAGACCCTCATAAGTCATCACCTCAGAACCCTTAAAGGAATGAATCTTCTACACGAGAGAAGGGAAGGAAAGCTTAGATTCTACAGGACAAACCTTGAGGAACTTAAGAAATACGTTGATATGCTGGAAAAAGAGCTTCTTTAAAGCTTTATTTTATTTGGTGAGGATCATGGAACGGCTTCAAAGGGAAGTAGATAGGGTGATAAAAAGTTTTGGCGGATACTGGGAGCCTTTTGAAATGCTTGGTGCGGTTGTTGAAGAGCTCGGAGAGTTATCGAGAGAAATGTTAAAATTTGAGGGTATTAAAGAAAAGGGAGAAAAGAAGAAAATTAAGGAAGAAATTGGCGATGTACTGTTCGCTCTTTTGTGCATCGCGAACTATTATGAAATAGATGCAGGAGAGGCCCTTCTTGAGAGCATCTCCAAGTACTCAACGAGGGACAGAGATAGATGGCGTAATGAAGACTGAACCTCTGCAACTTATTATCCGATGAGATTCCTATTTGTCCATCACTCTGTTAGGGATTTTTCGAAATATTTAAATAAATTGGTAACAAAAAATGTATGAGGGTGGTTGTACATGAGGAAAAAATTGACAAGTTTGATTTACAGATAATAAAACTGCTCTCGAAAAATGCAAGACTAAACTATAGGCAACTTGCGGAATACCTAAATACAACTCGTCAAAGGGTTTCAAGACGTTTAGAGAGATTAGAAAGGGAGGGAATAATAAAGAAGTACACAATCATCCCAGATTTTGACAGATTAGGGTATATATACGTGATACTTGGGATAACCCTCACTCCCGGAACTTCAATAGATGAGCAGATAGAGATCCTCAAAAACGATGAAAATGTTAAGGTAATGGAGAGAGCTATTGGAGCCCACAATCTTGTAGTCCACCTCTTAGTACCCAAAGATATGAAAGAAATTGAGAAAAAAATAACGGAAATAACTGGAAGACTCAAAAATGTGGAGAAAGTTGACGTAACATTCATAACAGAAGTCGTCAAATTTGAGCTCGTCTGAAAACTTTTCTTTTTTCGGCAATATGTGAAAGAAAAGCTAATAAAAGCTCGGACAAAAGAGACTGGCAGAGTCATAAGCGGTGAGTACAATGAACATTGCCACTGTTGCAGTAATTGCAGTATTGGGCACTTTGGCATATAAACTAAAGGCCCTCGATGCCAAAGGCACTATAGCAGCCGCACTTATTGGAGTAACGACCATCGTATTTGGGGGGATTTTCCCGTTTTTAGCGTTACTTACCTTTGTCCTTCTTGGAGTTTTTGCGACTAAGTATCACCTTGCAGAAAAAATCAAAAGAGGAATTGCTCAAGAAGGAAAGGGGACAAGAAGCTGGCAGAATGTTCTTGGGAATGGTCTTGCCGCTGTAATATTCTTGCTAATTGAATACTACACCAAGCAAGATGTTTTTTGGGCAGCTACGTTTTCCGCGATAGCGACTGCAAATGCTGACACTCTCGCCAGTGAGCTGGGGAAGATATTCGGCAAGGCTCCAAAAATGATAACAAACCTAAAGCCAGCAAATGTGGGAGAAAATGGTGCTATCTCATGGCAAGGTGAGCTCATAGCCCTAATTGGAGCATTTGTTATAAGCATTTTTTCGGTGTTTTTAACTCCTCAGAAAATGGAAATGCTCTTTGCAGTAACCCTTGGTGGATTTATAGGGTGCAACATTGATAGCTTACTCGGTGCAACACTTGAGAATAAGGGAGTTATAAACAACCACCACACAAACTTTTTAGCCACCATCATAGGGGGAATAATTGGAGGGATAATTTTCCTTTTCCTGCTGTGATGAAATGGCGGATTGCTGAATTGTGATGACGACCTTAGGATCTGAGCTACACGTTGTCTCCTTTTTTCCTCAATTCTTCCTCATAGATAGTCCAGAGGACAATTAGAGCAGCTGGAATTCCGTGTTCCGTTGCAAAAGTCATGTAAGGAGCAAGATCAATGACATAGTCTGCGTATCTAAAAAGTCCCCTCGGGATGCCTTCACTCGAACCTATAAAAACCACAACTTCCTTGGCATAGTATAGGTCTTTTGCGAGGTTTTCTTTTACTTCAGAAACGCTGTGCCCCTTTGGATCGGTTATTATAAGCAACCTTTTGTTTCGTCTTTTGTCCCTTATAACTTGATAAAGATCCCACACGCTAACTGGGACTTTTTCCACTTTCCAAGGGTATGCCTCCCGCTGGATCTGATGCCTAGACTCCTGACCGATTTTTACACCTTTTATGAATTCCATCAGCTCATAGGCATCCATCTTCTCTTTAGGTGCTATAATGAGCTCTCTCACCTCAAAAGCTTGAGCGGCTCTCCCGATTTTCTCACCAAAATTTCTACAAGCCTTGTAATCACCCCAGTAGGGCATCTGAACTATTGTAACTTTTTTAAAGAGCTTTCTTGCGTCTATCTTCTCTGGAGTAAACTTCTTCCATTCCTCTTTTCCGGTGATGGATATGTAAGCCCTATCTCCGATGATTTCCACTAAAACAGCTTTATCTGGGAAGGTCAAGTCAACTTCAGCGTTTGTAAGCTCCTTTATCTTTCCCCCGAGGGCTACGTTAACATCAACACTTGAAAACTCGTGTTTTCCTCTTCTTTTAGTTTTTACTGCAAAGCTTTCGCCTTCCTTTATGTAAGCAGCTATTTGCTCTGAGACGCTTAAGATGTCCTCAATTGTTGCAGGCACTTCAAAGAGCACGGGGATAACTCTCTCTATCTCGGGAATATCAAAAAGCTTTTGTTCCGCATCTTTATCTTCGGTTTCCACAAGAACAAGACCAGAATACCCCTGAGGAGCTATCCAAACTTTGGCATCCTCAAGAACATCCTTAATATAATTGGCAGCAACAGCCTCCATTCCCCGCTGAGTTTTAATTAAAAACTTCATGAAAACCACCAAAAGCTAAGAGAAAAGAGAAATAATCAAGCCTCTGGCTCTGCAAGAACCTTTATCTTTCTTATCTCAGCTCTCTTGAGTGGATATATCTTCTTGGCTTCTCTTGCTATTTCAGCAGCCATTTTTCCGTTAACTGCCTCAAGCACAAAGTCTGTGAAGTTAAGCTCCTCCGCCTTCTTACGGATTATGTTCTCCATTATTTCTCTGATAGCCCTCTCCTGGCTTGTCTGGATTCTTCTTATTGCTATAACCATACCCATAACTCTAAGCTTGTAGCCGTCCTTTGTTGTTATGTTGAAGATACCGTCAATTCTCGTGGTTCTTCTCCTAACAAGGCTTCTTATGTAGCTTCTCGCCAACTTGTGGCCCTTAAACTTAGTGTAGGCGTTCTGCCCTTTAACGTCGTAAATCTGGAAGTAAAGCTTTACCTGACCCTTTGTGAAGTCTCCGGTTAAATCCTTCAAAGTGGTCTCAATTACCCTCCCCTTTACCTTTTCGGGATCATCTGCGGGAGTTAAACCAATTTCCTTGCTCCCGAAAAATTCTGGAGCGTAAACTATATACCAGTTCTTAAGCTTCCACTTATCCCTTGCAGCGGCAGCCCTCTTCCTTGGGTTAGCTCTTGCCATCTTAACACCTCCAATTTCATTTCTTTATGACATCCTCAGCGATCTTGATTGAAAACACCAAATCATCCAGCGCTACTATCAAGCTTTCAATCTCACCAAGGTATTTAACTTTTGTTATGACTCTACCATCTTCCCAGTAAGTTCTAAATTTAAAGTTTTCTGGTAGATTCAGATTGTCCACCTCAACGGCCTCGGCAATTGCCTTGGCGATACTTTCATCCCCATACTCCCAAATTATCTCTGCCCTAGCTTTAATTTTCATCTGTCCCACCGCTTGAGTTCTGCTCTTCAAGGAGCTTGTCTATTAGCTCAGCAAATTCGTCTATTTTATCTTTGGGAATTCTTATGCCTGCTGCTATTGCATGCCCTCCTCCTTCTCCTCCAAGAATTTCTGCGGCTTTTCTTAAGGCTTCTCCCAAGTCATATCCTTTTTCAATTCCTTTTTTCGTCGTTCTAGCAGAACCTTTTACCAATCCGTCCTCTTCGCTGTCTGCTAGGACAATAACGGGTTTTTCTGGCTTTGCAAGCTGGGCATTTATCGCCATTGTTGCTGCTATTCCAACCATCGTGTCTTTGATGTTTTTGCCTGCATAGAATATGTAGGCATGTTCTTTTTCAACTGCATTGCTCCAGTTTTGTATCAGGTATCTTCTCATCTCTATTTGCTCTCTCTTGTACTCATCCACGAGTTTTAATGCATCTTTGAATGCCTTCTCGTCCCCCAAGCATATTGCAACGCCCAAAGTGCCCATGTTAAGCCTTCCTGTAGCATTTAGGAGGGTAGCAAATTCCCTTGCCTCGTGCCTAGGGTCTCCCTCGGGATAGAGCTTAATTAGCACAACGTCACCGATAAGCCTGTCAATGTCCTCTTTAGAAGCGTTGTTCTTAATCAAGTGAATAACAAGTGCATCGTGGAGCTTTCTTTTTTCCTCTTCTCTAAGCTGCCAGTACTTCATATCTGGATCAAAGCCCTTGCTGCGCAGGAATTCTATTGCATTTCTCAAATCCCCAGTAATACCCGGAAGCTCTGGATTTGACGCATAAGCAAGCATCTGAGCCAAAGTCCGAGTTTCTCTTCCAAAGAGCCTCAGTTCTTTGCGGAGTTCTATCAAGTCCAACTCTTTTGCATCTTCTACTATATCAAGGTTCATTCCATGAAATTGTCCGTCGATTTCCTGCATATCACCAACTGCACCAACCAAAGCCAAGTAGCTTAGGTCTTTGTTTCTTTCGTTTATCGCCCTTGCTATGAAGTAAGCAACACCAGAACCGCTCAAGTCTCTAACGCTATCTGCCCCAAATTGAGTGGGATTTACAAGTATATGGTTTTCTTGTTCGATTTCGCCATCTTCTGGGGGATGGTGATCTGCTATAACAACACTAGCATCCTTTAGATAGTTCTCAATCAGCTTTATAGACCCGCTTCCAAGATCACTGAAAACATAAATTTTCTGCTTTTCTTCTGCAAGCTCTTTTAACGTATCTTCCCCAAGCTGTTTCACTATGCTGAGATGAAAATCCGCACCTTCCCTAGCAAGCGCTTTTGCTAAAATTGCACCGGCAGTTATGCCATCTGCATCCCTGTGTGAAACAATACGGATAGTATGGCCTAACTCAATGTGCATTTTTATTAGCTCTGCACCTTCCCTAACCTTCTCTAAAAATGCGTTCTTATCCATTATACCACCTTAATAAGGAAAAAGGTGAAAATCAGCGAACGAGAAGCTTTGCTTGCTCTGGATCGTATCTCCACTTTGCTGGTAGCTTTCCGGTTCTCCTGTAGTATTTTACAAGTCTCCTGATCTTGCTCTCAGTAAGCTGAAGACCCCTCATTGAATGGAGGTCTTTGGGATGCTGTTCTAGGTGCTTCCTAAGTTTGACTGCCTTTCTAATGAGGAACATTAAGTCCTCTGGAATCTCTGGAGCAAGGCCGTTCTCTTCGAGTATCTTGGTTATTTTCTTTCCAGTGATGAGCCTAACACTCGGAATTCCATATTGGTCCCTCAAAATAGTGCCTATCATGGCAGCACTATAACCTTCCTTCCTAAGCTTAACAACAAGATTTTCAACTTCCTCAGCAGTGTACTCCACCCATGTAGGTGGGGCTGTCCTCGGTGGCTTCTTTGATCCAGACTTTCCTCTTTTTCTTGCATGCAACCTTGCCATTTCCAACACCTCCCGGTGACGGCCAGCTACTGCCAGCCGCCCCTTATAAGATTGCCAATAGTGGGTGATAAAAGGGCTTTAAAAAGTTTGCCCTTGAGATGTTTTACTTTTCTCTTCCGAAAGCCTCGCCCTTTAGGGCGGAGATGCAGTAATTTAGGACTCAGCCTGAAGGCAGGAAAGCGAAAAATATTTAAACCTTTAACACCATAATACACTATAGGGTGGATAATGGTGAAAAGACTTGATGTTTATCTCCCTGATGAGTTAGACAAAAAGTTTAGAGAAGTTGTTATGAAAATGTACGGAAACAGGAGAGGTGCCTTGAGCATAGCCGTAGAACAAGCGATTAGAGACTGGATTAAAAAAGTTGAGAGCAAGGAAGAATGAAGCGAACAGTAACGGTTAAACTCCAACCTTCAAAGGAAGCCGAGAGAGTCCTCTTCGAGTTAGCCGATATTGGAGCGAAAGCTTGGAATGAAGTAAACTATCTGAGAAGGCAACTCTTCTTTAACCACGAGCCTGTGGATTTTAACAAAACAGAAAAAATCGTTTATGAGAAGTACAAGAAAGAAATAGGCTCGGCAACGGTTCAGCAAATTTGCAGGAAGAATGCCGAGGCCTGGCGTTCATTCTTCTCCCTAATCAAAAAGAAGAAGGAACTTCCAAAGTGGTTCAAGCCAAAACCACCGAACTACATCAGGGAAGGAGGCTTAATCCTCCTCAGGAATGACCAATACAAAATTGAGGGGAATAAACTAATCCTCAAAGGCCTCGGAAAGTTCAAAAAATTGGAAGTTCAGTTCAAGGGAAGAATACACTTGAAGGGTAAACAGGGAAGATTAGAGATAACTTACGACCCGATAAGGCGGAAGTGGTATGCTCACATCTCATACACGGTTGAGGAGAGGTTTTATGACCAAGAGTGGATCAAACTTCCAAAAGAACCTTTGGGCAACCTCTCCGCTGGAATAGACCTTGGAATAAACAACCTAATGGCCGTCTACGTTGAAAACGGGGAGAGCTTTTTAGTGAACGGTATACCACTCAAGAGCATAGCCTTCTACTGGAGGAAGAGGATTGCCGAGTATCAGTCTAAAATCAACAAGTCGGGATGTAAAAAGAGCAGAAAGCTCACAAGAATGCATCAAAAGGCTAAGCTCCAAGCCAAACACTACATTAACACGGCAGTAAGGCAAACTATTGAGAGGCTCTACCAGAGGGGCGTCTCCAGAATAATTGTCGGTTATCCAAAGGGCATCAGTAGGAATTCTGATAAGGGTAGGAAGCAGAATTATCTTCTTTCCCACGTCTGGCAGTTTAACTACATTATTAAACGTCTAAAAGAAGTTGCTGAGGAGTATGGTATTCGTGTTTTGGTGGTTGATGAGGCTTTTACTTCAAAAACCTGCCCCGTTTGCGGGAGGCCCCACGAAGGGGCACGTTTTGTTCGTGGTCTTTTTAAGTGTCCCGAGACGGGGCTTGTTTTCAATTCAGACTTAGTTGGAGCTTTCAACAAAATGATAACCCCGAGCCTCTCGGGTTTGTCGGGAGGTAGGGGTAATTGGGGGAAGGCCCTCCCAGAGGGGTTTGAGGAACCTGTTTCAGTTTGGGTCTGAATGAGACCCCTCAAACCTTCCCGTCAATGGCGAGGGGTTAAAGCCGAACCCTCGCCGTTCACGGCGGGGAGGATGTCAGAACATCTTTGTTGACAAGGTTCGGTGGGATTTCACCTTTGGCAAATGCTATTAGGTTCTTTGCAACCAGCTCCGCCATGCCTTCTCGTGCTTCATGAGTTGCGCTGCCTATGTGGGGAGCTAAAACAACGTTCTTCAACTTGAAAAGCTCCTCGTTATAGTAGGGTTCTTCTTCAAATACATCCAAGCCTGCTCCAGCAATCCACCCTTCTTTTAATGCTTTGATTAGGGCATTAGTATCGACAACTGCCCCTCTAGATGTGTTTATTAGGATTGCGTTGGGTTTCATAAGCTTGAGCTCCTTCTCTCCTATCATGTGGTAGGTCTCTTTGGTTAGGGGAACGTGAAGGCTTATAAAGTCGCTCTCTTTCAAAAGGGTTTCAAAATCCACATACTCTGCGCCAATCTCTTCTTCTGCTTCAGGTTTACGTGTTCTTGAGTAATAGATGATTTTCATCCCGAACCCTTTGGCTCTCTTTGCGAGGGCCTGGCCGATTCTTCCAAAGCCCACTATCCCTAAAGTCTTTCCTTTCAATCCATATCCTAGAAACATTAGAGGATGCCAGCCGACTTCGCTTTTCTTCCATTCGCCACTCCTCACAAAGGCATCAGCCTCTACAATTCTCCTCGCAACTGCTAGAAGAAGGGCAAATGCAAGGTCAGCCGTTGCATCCGTAAGGACTCCGGGAGTGTTTGTAACGTATATTCCCCTTTTTGTAGCCTCTTCTATGTCTATGTTATCATAGCCGACTGCATATTGGGCTATTATTTTTAACTTTGGAGCGTTTTCCAGTAGTTCTTTATCTACTTTGTCCGTTACAAGGGTCACTAAGGCATCAACCTCTCTGACTTTCTCTAGAAGCACTCCCCGTGGAGGTGCCTTCGGATCTTTCCAGAGTTCTATTTCATAGAATTTCTCAATCATCTTAATTCCATTTTCCGGAATTTGTCGTGTTATAAACACCTTGGGCTTCATGGTATTTCCCCTTCTAAGATAATGGTCAAAACGTATAAATATCTTTATGAAGATTAGTTAATGGTGATGTTGAATGGATTACACAAAATACCTAGCCGGAAGGGCGAATTGGATTAAGGGCTCAGCTTTGGCTGATGTGATGAAAAAGGCTTCAGAACTCCAAAAGAAAGGGGTAAAGCTAATTTCTCTCGCAGCTGGAGATCCAGATCCGGAGTTAATTCCAAGAGCTGTTCTTGGGGAAATAGCAAAAGAAGTTCTTGAAAAGGAACCAAAATCCGTTATGTATACTCCGGCAAATGGAATCCCGGAGCTTAGGGAAGAGCTGGCAGCATTCTTGAAAAAATACGACCATTTAGAAGTTTCTCCAGAAAACATTGTTATTACAATAGGAGGAACGGGAGCATTGGATCTTCTTGGAAGGGTTTTGATAGACCCTGGAGATGTCGTGATAACAGAGAACCCATCGTACATAAACACATTATTGGCATTTGAACAGTTGGGAGCCAAAATTGAGGGGGTTCCAGTTGATAACGATGGGATGAGGGTTGATCTGTTGGAGGAGAAAATAAAGGAGCTTAAAGCTAAAGGACAGAAAGTTAAGCTGATCTACACCATCCCGACTGGTCAGAATCCAATGGGCGTCACTATGAGCATGGAACGGAGAAAGGCACTACTTGAGATTGCCTCTAAATACGACCTCCTAATAATTGAGGACACTGCTTATAATTTCATGAGATATGAAGGAGGGGATATAGTCCCCTTAAAGGCTTTGGACAATGAAGGAAGAGTTATCGTGGCGGGAACGCTCAGCAAAGTCCTTGGAACAGGATTCAGAATTGGATGGATAATAGCAGAGGGAGAAATCCTCAAAAAAGTTCTCATGCAGAAACAGCCAATTGACTTCTGTGCTCCAGCTATTTCCCAATACATTGCCCTAGAATACTTAAAGAGGGGCTATTTTGAGAAGTATCACTTGGAAGGAGCACTGCTCGGTTATAAAGAGAAGAGGGACATCATGCTGAAGGCTCTTGAAAATCACTTGCCAAATGCAGAATTTACAAAGCCAATAGCGGGAATGTTTGTTATGTTTTTCCTTCCAGAGGGAGCAGATGGCATCTCATTTGCCAACGAGCTCATGGAAAGGGAGGGAGTTGTGGTAGTTCCAGGAAAGCCTTTCTACACAGACGAGTCTGGAAAGAATGCTATAAGGCTTAACTTCTCAAGGCCAAGCAAGGAAGAAATTCCAATAGGAATCAAGAAACTTGCTAAGCTTTATAAGGAAAAGTTTGGCGAGTGAATTCTTTGTTTTTACATTTTCTTCTGGGCCATCACATTCTCGATGGAGAGAAGGTTAGTTTGTTTTTAATGCACTCAGAAAAGTTCTTTTTGGTGCGGGGGCGGGGATTTGAACCCCGGAACCCCTACGGGACGGGACCCTCAATCCCGCGCCTTTGACCAGGCTCGGCAACCCCCGCAAGAGCGCCGTTTATTTGTCTTCTTAGTTTGTTTATAAATTTTTCTGTCCCCTTTAACCGGGGCGTGTTTATAGTAACCTTTATTAGGGTTTTTGCTGAATTCTTTCAGGTGGTTGTCGTGATCCCCAGATGGGATCACAAACTCAAAGACCCTGAAAGCGTGGCATTCATAATCCTCGACGTTTTAGCAGACTTCGAATCAGAAGGAAAGCTGAAGAACCTGCCAAAATCCAAAAAATTTCCAGTAAAAACAATACTGGCAATACTCCTCTTTAAACAATACTACAACCTACCCCTCAGAGACGCCCAGCACTACGGCAGAAAATTCTTCGGAGCAAACATTCACTACTCAACCCTCCACAACTGGGAGAAAAAGCTGAACCTCGAAGAACTGACAAACCACCTCCTGAAAAAACTCCAGAAATTACCCTACGCCAGCACTCAAGCAGACTCAACCATTATCACAAATAAAAAAAGGACAGAATAGAAGTTCAGGCAATAACGAGAATCCTGCCGGGTTTACTGTATCCGGTTGCTGTGAAGATCACAACTTCTGAGAACGAGCTGATTGAACTCCTGCCGGAGGGTTCTGGGAATTTTTATGCTGATGGGGCTTATGATTCAAAGAAAGTTCTGAACACTGTGGTGGAAAAGGGTTATCGGCCGATTGTTAAGAAAACTAAGAACCCTCCAGGTGGTTTTGGTAGTAAGAAGAGAGATAGAGTGTTTTCTGAAGAAGAGTACAGGCATAGGAATCCTCATGAGGGGTTCTGGGGTGCGTTTACAACGTGGTTTGGCAGTAGGATCCCCTGTTTTCTGAAAAAGACTACTGTAACCCGAATTTTGCTTGGGGTAATGTGTTATGGTCTGAAAATCCTCCTCAGAGTCAAATACTGTTTAAATAACAGGGGGTGAAACTAAACACGCCCCCTTTAACCGAAAGGTTTATAAATAGCCTTCAATCCTTATTGGATTGGGCGTGGGCCGGTAGCTTAGCATGGTTAGAGCGGCGGACTCTTAATCCGCAGGTCGGGGGTTCAAATCCCCCCCGGCCCGCCAAATAGGCTCTTCTACATGGAGTTCATGTTCCAAAAAATTTATGTATGATGCCGGGTTAATTAAACTAGGTAGTGGATAGATCGGAGGAGATGTTCAATGCAGCCTCATGAATTCAAGATAAATGAAGACGGTTTAAGAGCAGTTCTACCTCCAATGGAAGCCGAGATAATGGAGTATATGTGGAAGGTGAAAGTTGCAACGGCTGGAGAGGTTTATGAATATCTAAAAGATAAGCATGAGAACTTAAGACGTTCTACAGTTAGTATACTAATGAACAGGCTCTGTGAAAGAGGGCTATTAAAGAGAAGTGTGGATACGGGAAGAGGATGAATGAGATACGTTTACAGTGTGGCTACAAGCAAAGAGGAGTTTGAGAAGAAAGTTGTAGAGAGCATTTTGAATGCCCTCATGAGTAATTTTAAGGAGGCAACCGTTGCGTACCTCTCAAAGATAAAGAAGTGATAACAGATGCTTAAACTTATATTCCTCGCCCAGGTGTTGATTACAATTTTGTACTTGGGAAAACTAGGCCTGTTATTCGTAGTTGGGGTATTTCTTATTCTTGCTGGACTGTACCTGTGGACTATTAAGAGCTCCTTAAATAAGAAACAAAGAAAGCTTTCCTATGAAGACCTCCCATGGCTCTACGATGGAATAATGAGGATGGCAAATAAGGCTGGGATAGCAACTCCCGAAATTTATCTGCTGGATGACTATATACCCAATGCTTACTCTTTTAGAAATTCGGTTGTGCTTTCTATGGGTCTATTTGAGGTTCTCGATGAAGAAGAAATCCTTGCAGTTGCGGCCCATGAGATAGGCCATATAAAAAACGGAGATACTGTCCTCTTCCCGCTCATCTCTTATGGGAGATACCTTATGTTTGCTATAACTCTTTTGAATTTCCTAATCTCCAGAAACACTTTGGTTTTATTGGCTTCCTTCATATTTTACCTCCTTTACGAGGTTCGTAGGTCTGATTATTTAAAACAGAGAGAATTTAAAGCTGATGAAACGGCATTGCGCTTAATACCTGTTCCATTGGCTCTAAAAAGAGCCCTTGAAGAACTTAAGTACTACGAGGACTTAAGGATCGAAGTTAAGGAATCTGCGCTGCCTTCTATAGAGCCAAAAATAGAAAGACCTTATCAAAAATCGTTCTTTGAGACACACCCAAGCTATGAAGAGAGGATATGGAAGATTATGGCAGAAGTTGAAGCTATGACCCTCAGGGGAAGGATTTTCAACTGATCAAAAATTCTTTTAAGCTTGTAGCTTCTTTTTTATTAGGTGGTACTATGGAGGTAGAAATAGTTCTAGATAAAGAGCGAGCAGAGCATATAAAGAAAATACGTCCCACGAAAGATGAATACTTCATGCTCATTGCAAAGCTCGTGAGTCTAAGGGCCACATGCCCTAGACTTAGGGTTGGAGCAGTTGCCGTAAAAGACAGCTACATTTTAGCGACAGGCTATAATGGTGCCCCGAGGAATATGGATCACTGTATAGATGTGGGTTGCTTAATAGTTGATGATCACTGTCATAGAGCGGTTCATGCAGAACAGAACGTCATAGCAATGGCGGCTAGAAAGGGGATAAGCCTTGAAGGGGCCACACTTTACGTTACCCACTTTCCATGCGATGTCTGCTTTAAGTTACTGGTGAATGCGGGAGTTAGGGAGATAGTTTACGAGGAGATGTATCCAAACAAGGCAACTGAGATTTTGCTGAAAGAAGCCCAAGAGAAAGGGATTGTGAAAATAAGACAGTTTAAAGTCCCCAAGGAGAGGGTTAAGGCATTCCTGGAAGAGCTTTTTGGAGATGACTAATCCCTTTCTAGTTTTTCTAGCATTTCCTTGATTTCCTGGAATTCTATTGCGATCTGACGTGTTAGCTCGGTTATTTCCCTTTCGGCTTTGTCTATTGCGATGTAAAGCCTAAACAACAGCAGGTAGCTGAGGCCTATAGAGACCACAAACAATGCATCTAGACCCCTTCCAAACCCGAGTATGTTTTTTATTGTTAAGGAAATCTCCACCGGTTTCAGGGAAATTATCAGCATTATGAGGAGCAAAGCTTCCCAGAACACCAGATCCTGCCAGTCAAGCTCTTTTCTCCCGTATTTTCCAAGTACGTATACCATAAGTGCCAGGATAATAATAACGGCGATGTATTGTACGGCATACATTTTTATCACCTCATCCTATCTAACAGCAAGTTAAAAGCTATTTTTACGCCCTCTAAAATATTGGTCCCTTTCTTTTTGGAATATTCGGTATAAACCGCTTTTATGGGTACTTCAACTATTCTGCATCCGTTCTTTGAGGCTTCGATTATTATTTCACTTGAAACAGCGTATCTATCGCATGTGATTTTTATTTTGGATGCACATTCTCTATTCAAGCATCGCAATCCGCTTTGGGAATCGGAAACGTATTTTTTAGCAAACACTGCCGTTATAAAGTCAAGAACAAAATTTCCAAAGCGTTTTACAAAAGGCATTTCACTTACGTCCCCTTTCAACCTCGAGCCCACGGCAAAATCTGCCTTCCCTTCTGCAACTGGCTTCATTACTCTTAGGGCATCATCAACTAAATGCTGGCCATCTGCATCGAAGGTTAGTATCAATTCAGCTCCTTTAAGGAGGGCATACCTTATCCCTGTCCCCAATGCTCCCCCAAGCCCTCTGTTTACGAGGTGCGTTAACACTACCACGCCTTTTTCTTGAGCCAATTCTCTAGTTCTGTCTCTGCTCCCGTCATTTACGACCACAATCTCTTCTCCTCTGAAATACTGGAGCAAATCCCGCAGGACGTTACCTATTGTTTTCTCTTCATTGTACGCCGGTACAACAACGTATGTCTTGAGCAATCGCTTGAAGAGTTCAATCGCCTCTTTGACGTTCATTACTTCAAAGTTTGCATCTTCTTCGATTTTAAAGCTCATTCTTCCGCTTTCGTTGGAGGTTATAAGTACACTCAGACACCTTAGTTCTTTTGCCGGGAGCAGGTCATATCCATGATCTCCCACTACAACTACTTTTGTTGGTGGAACATTAAAATGCTCTAGTATTGTCTTTAAATGGCCGGGATTTGGCTTAACGTCTTCTGGAGGTACATCATCCCTGGTAACTACAAGGTCAAAAAATTCCTCAATATCATGTTTTTTTAGCACATATTCTGTGGCCTTTCTAGAGCTCCTAGTCATCAGGGCAATTTTTATCCCATTTTCTTTTAAAAGCTCTAGCAACTCTCTGGAACCTTCGAACAAATAGCTGTCCTTAGCCCTTTCTACTTCCAGTTCAACGAGGAATGAATGCAGATATTCAAAATCCATACCCGTAATTTGGGATATCTTGAGCAGAGTTTCATACATAGGCGTCAAATCACCGATGAGCTCCTTTGATATTCCCTCCTTCTCAAGCCTCTCTCTTAATCTCTCCTTTACTTCTGCAAAGTCCATTGGCGCACCCACAAGGGTTCCATCGAGATCGAAGACAACTAGCTGGATGTCCATGCTTTTTCACCCTGTGACATTTCTTATAGTAGCGGAAGAGTTATTAAGTCCTTGCTTAATTTAGTTTGGGTGGTTATAATGATAACGCCTGTTGTGGGTTTTATTCTTTCCCTTCTTTTTACCCCCTACATCGGTTCGTTAATGAGAAAAGCCGGCATAGTTGGAAGAGATATTCATAAGCTAGGTAAACCCGAGGTTCCAGAAATGGGAGGCATTGTTCTTTTACTCGTATTGCCTCTAAGTCTTGTGTCTCTTCTAAATGAAACTCTCGCAAAGGCTCTTCTGATATTTCTTCTCTTTGGGATTATAGGTATAATAGATGACATAACTCAGCTTAGACAGTCTCATAAAGTTCTGTTATCTTTGCTGGTCTCCTCAATAGTAATCTCGATATCCATAAATACTGATCTGGATATTCTGGTGGCTTCCTTTGAACTGGGCTTACTCTACTATCTCTTTGCAGTACTCTTCATAACTGGTTCTGCAAATCTGGTGAACCTCCTAGCGGGATTCAATGGGCTGGAGGTGGGGACTTCCGCTATAGCCCTCTTCTTTTTGGGGTTGATAACCTCTGGAAATGCCCAAATTTTGGCATTGACAGGAAGTGCTGTAGCCTTTGGATTTTTGTGGTGGAATAGGTACCCCGCTAGAATCTTCCCCGGGGACACTGGAACGTTGTCCCTTGGGGCATTGATAGGACTGGTTGGCATTTTAGGTAAAGTTGAAGTATTTGCAGCGTTTTTGCTACTACCCCATTTTGTGGACTTCCTCCTCAAGTCAAAAATACGATTTAAAGGCAGACCTTTGGGAAGGACAGAGGTTTTGGAGGATGGAACTTTAAAAGCCCCGCCTTACTTAAGCTTTCTGGGTTTGCTGATGAGAATAAAGAAAGTAAAAGAGCCTCAGCTCGTTGCCATGGTTTGGGGGATAGAAACAGTCTTGGGCATTATTGTCCTTCTTCTTCATCAATTACTTTGACCATCCCGAAACCATAGCTGGTTTTGTCTCCAAAGCCGTTTTCGTATCCAAACTTTGCTATCTCCTTCGACCCATAATACCGGAAAACCATCAGAGAGCCTCTGTAATACGTCTTACCAACCTTTATTCTCACGGGTTTGAATTTTATGACATCAAGGTGAAAGTTGGTATCCTCTGGGAGTCTGCCATTTATCTCTGAAAACTTTGTAAGCATTATTTTCCTGAGTTTGTCTTGGAATCCTTCGTTGTTTGGATAAAGATCCCATATCTTGACCTTATTGTCTTCAAACTTGGCTGTCCTGACAACTATGGGACTTAACGTTGAAAAAAGCGTCCCATCCCTTATCTTTGGCTCCCGGAGTATTTTTATGTCGGCCATGGAGAACGTCGCTTCTCCCACCTTTAGGATAGGATTCGAGATAAACCCCTCTGCAATTGCCTTTATGATTTCGGTGAGAGAAGATGAAACGTAGAGGGATATATCATCCGAGAGCACTTTAATTCCTTTATCGGGAATAATCTCCCTCTCTCTAATCATTATCCTGGAAAAGGTGAAGCAATCCTTATACTCCGTTTGAAGCACCTCAGCTAAATCTGGCGCCGCAAGGAAAATCTTTTCAAGCAGCTGGTCATGAATTTCATCGTTGTAATTAAAGGGCACTATAGCATTCTTATTTTCAGGTTTAAGTTTGATTTCAATTCTCATTAACTAACCCTCCGCTCTAAATAATATCTTTGCCTTTGATGTTAATAAGAATTTCGAATGCAGATTGTCCTCTTGCTTATTTTCTAAAAACCTGACCTCCTCCCCGCCGTGAACGACGAGGGTTCCAACGAGCTAACCCCTCGCCAACGGCGGGAAGGTTTGAGGGGTCTCATTCAGACCCAAACTGAAACAGGTTCCTCAAACCCCTCTGGGAGGGCCTTCCCCCAATTACCCCTACCTCCCGACAAACCCGAGAGGCTCGGGGTTATCGTTTTCACAACCTTTTTTAAAATATTAAACGCTCCAACGAGGTCTGCATTGAAGATAACCCCCGTTGCGGGACACTTAAATAATCCACGAACAAACCTCGCCCCTTCGTGGGGCTTCCCGCAGACAGGGCAGGTTTTTGAAGTAAAAGCCTCATCAACCACCAAAACACGAATACCATACTCCTCAGCAACTTCTTTTAGACGCTTAATAATGTAGTTAAACTGCCAGACGTGGGAAAGAAGATAATTCTGCTTCCTACCCTTATCAGAATTCCTACTGATGCCCTTTGGATAACCGACAATTATTCTGGAGACGCCCCTCTGGTAGAGCCTCTCAATAGTTTGCCTAACGGCAGTATTAATGTAGTGTTTGGCTTGGAGCTTAGCCTTTTGATGCATTCTAGTGAGCTTTCTGCTCTTTTTACATCCCGACTTGTTGATTTTAGACTGATACTCGGCAATCCTCTTCCTCCAGTAGAAGGCAATGCTTTTCAGCGGTCTTCCATTCACGAGAAAACTCTCCCCGTTTTCAACGTAAACGGCCATTAGGTTGTTTATTCCAAGGTCTATTCCAGCGGAGAGGTTGCCCAAGGGTTGTCTTGGAACTCTCACCCATCCTTTGTCATTCTTTCTCTCTTCTACCGTATAACTAATGTGAGCATACCATTTTCTCTTCACGTTATCATAAACAATCTCTAACCTTCCCTGCTTGCCCTTCAAGTGTATTCTTCCCTTGAACTGAACTTCCAATTTTTTGAACTTTCCGAGGCCTTTGAGGATTAGTTTGCTTCCCTCAATTTTGTATTGGTCGTTTCTGAGGATTATTAATGGTTTCCTTTTTCCATTATCTTTCAAGTAGTTCGGTGGTTTTGGCTTGAACCACTTTGGAAGTTCCTTCTTCTTTTTGATTAGGGAGAAGAATGAACGCCAGCTTTCGGCGTTCTTCCTGCAAATTTGCTGGACTGTTGCCGAGCCTATTTCGGATTTAAACTCTTTATAGACTATTTTCTCGGTTTTGAGAAAATCGACGGGCTTTCCCTCAAAGAATTCCTGCCTGCGGAGGTAGTTTACTTTGTTCCAAGCTTTAGAGCTGATTAGGGCTAACTCTTTGAGTGCTTTTTCTTGCTCTTTTGAGGGCTGGAGTTTTACTTTTCTCTTCTGAAAGCCTCGCCCTTCAGGGCGGGGATGCAGTATTCGGAAATTCAGCCTCTCAAATAGGGGCGTGTTTATAGTAACTTTTATTGGGGTTTTTGCTGAATTCTTTCAGGTGGTTGCCGTGATCCCCAGATGGGATCACAGACTCAAAGACCCTGAAAGCGTGGCATTCACAATCCTTGACATTTTAGCAGACTTCGAATCAGAAGGAAAGCTGAAGAACCTGCCAAAATCCAAAAAATTTCCAGTAAAAACAATACTGGCAATACTCCTCTTTAAACAATACTACAACCTACCCCTCAGAGACGCCCAGCACTACGGCAGAAAATTCTTCGGAGCAAACATTCACTACTCAACCCTCCACAACTGGGAGAAAAAGCTGAACCTCGAAGAACTGACAAACCACCTCCTGAAAAAACTCCAGAAATTACCCTACGCCAGCACTCAAGCAGACTCAACCATTATCACAAATAAAAAAAGGACAGAATAGAAGTTCAGGCAATAACGAGAATCCTGCCGGGTTTACTGTATCCGGTTGCTGTGAAGATCACAACTTCTGAGAACGAGCTGATTGAACTCCTGCCGGAGGGTTCTGGGAATTTTTATGCTGATGGGGCTTATGATTCAAAGAAAGTTCTGAACACTGTGGTGGAAAAGGGTTATCGGCCGATTGTTAAGAAAACTAAGAACCCTCCAGGTGGTTTTGGTAGTAAGAGGAGAGACAGAGTGTTTTCTGAAGAAGAGTACGGGCATAGGAATCCTCATGAGGGGTTCTGGGGTGCGTTTACAACTTGGTTTGGCAGTAGGATCCCCTGTTTTCTGAAAAAGACTACTGTAACCCGAATTTTGCTTGGGGTAATGTGTTATGGTCTGAAAATCCTCCTCAGAGTCAAATACTGTTTAAATAACAGGGGGTGAAACTAAACACGCCCCTTCAACAAAAACTTTTTTATATGCTTTATGCTCATCTTCTCAACAAGAGGTGATACAATGGCCAAGGAAAAAACAACTCTCCCTCCAACCGGTGCGGGTTTGATGAGATTCTTTGACGAAGACACAAGGGCAATAAAAATAAGCCCCAAAGGGGCAATAGCAATAGTATTGATATTTGTGGCTATTGAGATACTGCTTAATGTGTTTGGTCATCAAATATTTGGCTAGAGGAGAGTTTTCTTTAAGCCCCTTGCGTTTAACTCTTCATTCACTATTTTTCTAATCACGTCCTCGATGTATCCCTTTATGAGAGTCTCGACGTCTGCTTTTATCTGGTCTATATCATGCCTTAACCCTTCTAGGAGCTTTATATACTCTTTCGCCATCTCAAGCTGTCCTTCTTGCTTTATAAGCTGTTCTTTTAAGTGTTCAAAGTCCTCTTTGAGAACCTGAAGCCTCTTTACCTCTCTGGTAAGTTCGTCAATCTGTTTAATCAGCTTTGAGTTTTCCTCCTTAAGCTCTGCAATAACCTTTTCTTTGTGCTCCAGCTCTTTCACCAAAGCGTTGTATTCCGAAGCTATGTTGTGGAGCCTCTCTATCTCCCTTATTGGTGGAACCTGACCGTTTCCGAGGATTATGACATCCGGGCCAACGCTGACAATGTCGGTGGGCTTGATCTTTATCTTTCTTTCACTTGAGAACATGCCGGGCTGGAGTTCACCGCTCTTGCTTATGTTCTCCAGGGGCTTGATTTTTAGAATAAAATAAAACTGGTCGTGATCAACTTCCACATTAATGTCGGTCACATAACCAAGTATCTGTCCATCGGTCAATGAAACAACAAACTTATTAACAAGCTGGTTCCCCTGTTGGTTCTCCATGGCACTCACCTAAGAAAGATTTTTGAAGTTACTCTACTTAAGCCTTTCCGAGGTCAAAAGGTGAGAGTCAATGATAATCTTTGTTGGACGGTCAAATGTTGGGAAAAGCACGCTGATATTTAGGCTTACTGGAAAGTACGTTAAGAGAGGCAAGAGGCCGGGTGTAACGAGAAAACCAATAGAGATAGGATGGCGAGGGAAAACGATAGTTGACATGCCGGGTTTTGGATTTATGAGTGGAGTACCAAAACATGTTCAAGAAAAGATAAAAACTGAAATAGTGCACTTTATAGAAGACAACGCCGATAAAATTGAGCTTGCGGTTTTGGTTGTAGATGGAAAAAGTGCCCTTGAAATCATTGAGCGGTGGGAGAAAAGGGGAGAGATACCCATCGATGTCGAGTTCTTCCAGTTTCTTCAAGAACTTAACATACCAACCATAGTTGCAGTCAACAAGATGGACAAAGTGAAAAACTTAAATGCAACCATAAATCGTCTCATAGAGAAATTTGGGCTCAATGGGACGTGGGAAGATTACAAGGATACTTTTATTCCAATCTCTGCAAAATTTGGGACAAATTTAGACCAGCTTAGAAAATTGATAGAAGAAAAGATCAAAGAGTCTCGAGAACAACGTGGGCGATTGTCTCCCTAACTCCATCGAGAGAGGCTATTTCTTCAAGTATCTCATCAAGTCTGGTTTTATCTGCTTCAACAATAAGGTCTATATCTCCAGTAACCCTGTAAACGCGCTTAACTTTGAGCTTTTTGATTGCATCGTAAACGGATTTTCTTTTTGTGGGTTCAATTCTGACAAAAATGAATACATCTCCTTTCTTTTCACCCAGAAACTCCAACGCTTTGTCGGTGAGATCTATAAACCCTCTACCCGTTCTTATGTATCCGAGCTCCTTGAGGGTCTTGAGATGATTGCTTAAAGCCTGTCTTGTTATTCCCAATTCCTCGGCTATCTCATCTTGAGTTTTTTCAACAGTGTGTACCTCTATGGTTTTTCCCTCTTTGTAAAGCTTTTTGAGCAATTCTACTTGTCTTGATGTAAGTGTAGCTTCGGTATTCATTTTTTACCACCTCATTTTGTTTATTTTGCAATCACAAACTATTAGGTTTAATAGTTTAATAAATCTTTTGGTCTTTGTAAATTGATTCCGCTACTTAGTCCCCCATAGACTCTGGGGTTAACTTTTTAATTGTTTCCTTTTTACTTTCAATCATGAATAAGGCCAAATACACACAGGAAGTTCCAGAAGATAGAAATGAAGTCCTCAAGATCATTCAAGAAGAGAAAAAGCCCCTCAAGATTATGATATTGGGTGGGGTCGACAGTGGGAAAACAACTCTAACTGTGTTTCTAGCCAATGAACTTCTCTCTCAAGGATTTAGAGTGGCGATTGTGGACAGCGACGTTGGTCAAAAGGGCATTTTGCCTCCTGCTCTCATAAGTCTTGGGTTTCCTGACAGCATTTTCACAACAATGGAAGAAATAAAACCTGTAAAGCACTATTTTGTAGGTACAATAACACCAAATCAGTTTTTTGGAGAGATGGTAACTGGAGTTAAGCTCCTTGTGAATGAGGCTATGAAACGAAGAGCTGACATCGTTATAATAGACACTACCGGTCTAGTTCATGGTTCGGGAGTTGAGTTAAAAAGAATGAAAATAGAGA
Source organism: Thermococcus litoralis DSM 5473 (assembly GCF_000246985.2). Lineage (NCBI taxonomy): Archaea > Methanobacteriati > Methanobacteriota > Thermococci > Thermococcales > Thermococcaceae > Thermococcus > Thermococcus litoralis. The sequence goes on from NC_022084.1 coordinate 165,741, forward strand.
TGGTTAAGCCTGATCTGGTACTTGCTTTACAGAGAAAAGACGAGCTTGAGGACATCCTCAGGCCTTTTGAAAACAAAACAAGAGTAATTCGGCTAGCGATCAGTGAAAACGCAAAGCTTCATACAAGGGAAGAAAGAAGGCAAATAAGAAAAGAAAAGTGGAAAAAGTACTTTGAAAACTCCAGTGAATACATTCTAGACCTTCGAAAGTTTTACATCAGCGGTACTTTGATGTTTCAGGGAAAAGAAATAAGTGAAGAAGAGAAAGGTCTCCTGGAGAGTCTATTTAGGTGGCTTATTTTCCATGGGAGAAAAATTGCCAGCAGGTATTTTGTTGTAAAGGCTGATATCGGGAGTTTCCCAAGAAATTTTGATAAAAATGCCATGAACGCAGTGGATCTAGAAAACTTGAGTAACCTCCTTATTGGTTTTATAGACAAAGATGGTTTTTGCCTGGGACTTGGAATTCTGAAGCTGATAAACTTCAAAGAGCTTAAAGCCCATGTGCTAACTCCTTTAAATGAAAATGAAATTAAAAACGCCGTCGAAATAAGGTTTGGGAGAATTAGAGTTCGGGAAGACGGAGAAGAACTTGGGCTTTTACACAGGGATGCCCTTTAGAGAAAGGTTTTTTAACCGCTCTACCATTTTAATATTAGGTGTGCCTAATGGAACTCAAGGGATTCTTGGAAATTCTAAGGCCAGCTAACTGTGTTGTAGCAGGTTTAGTTGGAATTTTGGGCGCTACTGTAGCATTAGGCAATCTTCCCAGCTATGAAAAAAGCTTGATGATTTTTCTTGTGGTATTCTTAGGGTGCAGCTGGGGCAATATAATCAACGATTATTTTGATTATGAGATTGACAAAATCAATCGACCCAACAGACCACTTCCCCGAGGAGCACTCTCAAGAAAAGTCGCCCTCGTTTATGGACTATGCTTATCTGCTTTAGGACTTTTTATAGCTTATATGCTTAATCTGTGGGCATTTTTCTTTGCCTTTGGAGCATATCTACTGATGTACCTCTACGCTTGGAGACTCAAACCCACACCACTTGTTGGGAATCTAGCAGTAGCAACCCTTACTGGAGCTACTCCTCTTTACGGGGCTATTGCTGTAGGTAAAATTGGCCTTGCCGGATATCTTGCCCTCTGTGCGTTTTTAGTGAACGTCGCAAGGGAGATATTCAAGGATGTGGAGGATGTTGAAGGGGATAAAGCCCATGGAGCCAAAACCCTCCCTATCGTTTGGGGAGTTGAAAAAGCATCAAAACTTGGTGTTCTATTTAGCATTGCAACTGTAATCGCTTCATTCTTACCCGTAAAAGCCGGAATTGGTCTTGGATACCTTCCGATAATAGTTGTAGACGGGATAATTTTATTTTCATCATACGAAATTTTAAAAGACCCCTCCCCAATTACCGCTGGGAAAGTTCAACGGAAGTTAAAACTCGCCATTTATTTGGCGGTGTTCAGCTTCTTGTTAGGCTCACTGACAAAGGAGGTGTGAGAATATGGAATTCAAGGAGCAAATCAAAGATAAATTATCCGATAAGGAGTTGTGGATGGTCATCACCTTCAAAACCCCCTATGGCCCTGGAGAAACTATGGACAGGCTTGCAAGTGTTTTAGAAGAACTTGGATGGCAGGTTATGTTTAAAGCTAACTGGTGGACTGCGGATATTCCTTACGGCGTTATAAGGATAGATATCGAGCAAGATGGAAGGGAAAAGATTGTGCTTGGAAGGTGGATACTAGGGAGCAAGTGCGAGCTTTTAAAGATAGAGAGCATGGATCTAGAGAGAGGCAAAAACGAGTTCTACAGACTTATAGATGGAATAACTTCAACCCTAATTTACGATCCGGTAATTAGGACAATGAGAGAGCAATACTGACCTTCTTTTTTAAAATTTAAAAAGAAAGAGGCTACTCGAGTATTTGATAATAGCCGACTTCAGGCTCAAAAATTTCTCCTTCTGCAAGGAGAGCTCTAACTGCATCCTCAATTGTCTCTGGATCGTATTTATCTTGAAGTTTTCTCTGGATGAACTTCAATGAAACTGCAGTTCCCTTTGACCTAAGTATCTCCAACACAGCCTTCTTGACCTCTTCAAGTTCCTTACTAACTTCTGCAGATTCCTCCTCAAACAATTCCTCCTCAAAAGCAGCCTCTTCGGCTTTTTGCTCCATTATTATGCCGTAAAGCTCATCTATTGTAGTGAGCAAATCTTCACTTATTCCCTTGTTCTTTGCGATAACCTTGGCCTTTGCGGTAATTCCATAGGTGTTGTATATCTCAAACGCTGTTCTGGCTTTTTTAATGTGCTCAACCTTGTCTTTAAGTGCCTCGTATCGGTGCAGTATCCACATATTAGGGTCGACTTTGCTAACTCCCTCAACGAGTATTTGTTTGTCATCTCTCCACTCGGCTATCTTTCCAATCAATTGAACCATGTCTCCTCTCTTTACCAAGCGGGCAAACTTAGTGTCGTCTCTAAATCCAAGAACCCATATTACTCCGGTTCCATCATCTACTTGGAACTTTCCATAAGTTTCATCTTCCGCAATTATGGGCTCTCTAACCACTGTTCCCACTATCTTTGCCCTATATACTTTTCTTGCATCCTTTGTGATAAGGTAATTTGGTTCGAAATCCCCCTCGCCCTTAACATAAAATCCCTCTAGAATGTCTTTTATGTAGACCCTTGTTGAAGGTAATCTCTTTTTCATTCTAACCACCACACAAGAGCGTTTTCAAGTTTAGGTAAGAGTTTCTTCTCTAGTTCTTGAATCTCCTCAAGGTATTCGAGATTTACATTGCTGAAATCTTGAACAACCTCCCCATATATGTGAACCTTTTCGTTCCTAATGACCCTTCCAATTACCCTAACCGTTTGTCCAATTTTTGGCAAGATGTTCTCCTCACATTCAATGGCTATAACTCCAGTTCCGTCATCAAGCCAAAAGATATAGTCTATTTTGTCAACTTTAACAACCTTGCCGATCAATGAGACTCTAACATCTTCCGGAGTTATCTCTGCAATTTTCTTTTCAACCGCAGGTTTTCTTCTCCTAATTTGAGGAACTTCTTCCATCTCACTCTACCTCCTTCAAGAGCTCTCTCCTGACTCTTTCAATTTCTTTTTCGTACTCAACCTCATCCCATGAAGATGCTTTCAATATAAGCCCCAAGAATCTGTCCTCAACGACGTTCCCCCTGACGATTATCTCTTTTCCGAGAACATGGTAGAACTCTTCTTCTGCAAGCTTTCTTCCGGCTTCCCTCATAGTTAGGCCAGTGTTTACAAGCTCTTTAAGCTTCTCGCTAATATCCTCCGGCTCAGCCCCAAGAATCTCCACTACATCGTCCCCAAAGAGGGTAACCCTTATGTAGCCTGTTGAGTCATCGAGACCAAAGTCCAGTATAGTGGCTTTTATAGGTTTAACCTCACCGTGCTCTATACACACCCATGTCTCCGTTGCCGGATCGTAATCAACCTTTTTCCTACATTGAGGACATGCATCGTAGGCTATAACCCTGTAAAGCTTCGCTATTGTACCCCTAACTTCGACGAACTTTTCTCCACCCATCAAGTCCCCTATGTTTTTTCTCGTGTAGTTGTAGCTCCTAACCTCCTCAATTGGTGGGATTTCCTTAACCCTTGGATCTTCGGGATTTATTATAACTCTGCTCCTGAAGTTAACATGAAGCTCCGGAAGACCTCTAAGACTTTCTCTCACATCCGCGTTTATAATTTTGACAACTGTACCGGGCTGAATCTCATTATAATACTTTGCGATCTCGGAATCCCACAAAACAACCCTTGCCCTTCCAGTGTTGTCGTAGATTAAAAGAGCAGCAACCCTTCCTGTTGAGCCATCCTTCTTAGTGTATTCTCTAACAGGATACTTGCGCAAAACTCTACCAACTACGTTTATGTTCCTCATTCCAGGAACTAAATCGGCAATATGGATCAGAGCAGGCTCTTCCTCCTCGGTTTCTACTCCAAGCTGTTCTGCCAAAAGAAGTGCGGCTGCGTGTTCAGAGATTTCATTAGTCTGAGCTATCTCCTTGATTTTATGCTCTATTTCCTTTAGGCTCATACCCGTTTTTTTCCTTATCCTATCCACAATCTCCTCTTTCGTTATAACCGTCATATACACTCACCTGAATAGTAATTCGCAGAGCAGGTATTTAAAGTTTTTGAATCTTTAATAGGCCCTTAAAATTTCTTCATAGTGCAGAAAAAGAAAAACGAGGGGTATAAGAAATTACTACTCCACGTTTTTCTCTTCTTGTTGCTTCTCTATTTTTGCTATTAAGTCGGAATATTCAGCATGAACAACCTTTTTGAAGGCTTCCTTTATTATCAAAGGGTCGTTTTCTGGGAATCCGTAAAGCTCTGCAAACTTCTGGGTTGTTCCAAGGATTTTAGTCCTCTCATAAGGCTCTGCATAGATAAGACCCATTTCCAACAGGCGTTTTATGTGTTCATAAGCTTGGCTCCCCCTGAGCTTTACCAGTTTGCTCTGCTCTATTGGCTGTAGATAAGCTATTAAAGCGAGAGTTTTGAGCTCTCCAGTTCTTAGATCCGGCCTTGGCATGAGATGAATAACCCTTTGGGAGTATTCTTGTTTAACCTGCATCACATATTTATCACCGAGAACCCTTACAACTTCTATGGCACTTTTCCTCTCGGCATATTCAGCCGCTATAAGTTCAATAAGCTTTTCGAGATAGTCGAGAGATTTAATTCCAAGGGCTTTGGATAGCTCTTTAAGGCTTAAAGGTCGTCCCGCAACAAACAGGGCAGCCTCCACCAAGGCCTTATCCTCTATTAATCCCATAATCATCACCTAAGGACAGTTTTCGGATTAACCCATTATTGTCTTTTCTGTTTTATATCGCTTTCGCATCCCTCATTACCTTTCATAGAATATCTCGTAGTGCTGGACGTACTTCTCCTTCTCAAGCAGGAACTCGTCGTCCTCCGGGTAGTATTTGGCCAGTTCAGGGTTTTCGCCCGCGAACTTCTTGATGGACTCCCATGAATCCCATATCGTCACGAGCAGGAAGTGGGTTTCGTTCTCCTCGTCCCTCCTCGTGAAGTAGAGCTTCAAAAGCCCCTCGACGGAACTGTAGTCAGGAACCGCCCGCTCTATCAAAAAGCGCTCGTAGGCGTCTCCCTTCTCTCTCGGCACGCGCCCGTGCCACAGCCTCATAATAGCCATAGAATCACCAGCATGGATTCGTCCGGAGGGATATAACTCTTGTGTTTAGGGAGCGCTACCTCCGGTGGGAAACAAATCATTGCCATGGTTTACTACCCTTTCTCCTTGAAGGTCGAGACGTCAAAGACCCTGCTCAGCTCCTCCAGAACTGCCTCATAGAGATATCTGTTATCTCCCATCTTTTCCCTCCCGAGGGCTAGGTACTCCTCCCAAGGTTCACCTCTCAGGTTCTTTACCACGGCAAGGAAGATGTATCCCGCCCACGTCAGAGGATAGTTCGAGCTCTGGCCCATCATTATCATTTCCTTGGCGTCCTCCTCCGCCTTTTCTAGCTCTCTGGCCCCTATGAAGGACACACAGCGGTAGCCAAGAGAATCGACTGCCCTCCGGTAGTTCCTCATCCTCCTGAAGTACTCAACGGCCCTGCTGGAGTGCTGGACGGCCTTTGCATAGTCTCCAAGGTGGTAGTAAACCTTTGCCAGCTCCATGTGGGCCAAATTCTCGAAGAAGGAGAGGCCGTGAAGCCTCGCCACCTCTATCGCTTCGGTGTAGTACTTCAACGCCTCTTCTGGCCTTCCCATCCAGGAGTTTATGTCGCCGATGTGGAGAAGGACTATGGACTCCAGCTCGGGGTTGCCACCCATATCCCTCAGTATCTTCAGCTCCATGAAGGCGCTCTCCATAGCTTTCTCCGGTTCTTCTCTGTAGTAATAGAACTTGGTGAGCATCATGTAGTACCAGAGCCTTATCTCCGGGTCGCTGGAGCCCTCTGCAATCTTTTTCAGCTCCATGAGATACCTCTCCGCCTCATCCAGCCTCTCCGTCTCCATGTACGCGTCAGCTATGGAGGTAAGCACGTCGGCTTTGAATATTCCCTCAACTTTGCCCTTTACCCCGAGCCAGGTTTCAAGGGCCTTCTCGAAGAAGCCGTTCTGGAAGTAGAGGTGACCAAGCTCAAGGTCAACGTAGGGGTTTCCTCTCCCCGCGGAGAGCACCTTGAGATAGGGCCCCTTAAAGCTCCTCACGAGTCTCTTGAACTTCCTGAGCCTCAGCTCCACGAGCCTCTTTATCAATTCCTCATCCCCAAGCCGGAGCGCGTATTCAAAGGCCCGTATGAAGGCCCCCTCCTCGTTCTTCCCCATCAGGTACTCAACGTATTTCCTGTAATACTTTTCCTCATCAACTTCCCGAATCCTCTCGACGAAGCCCCTTACGAGATCGTGGATGAAGTACAGATCACTCCTCCTCTCCACAAGACCCTTCCTGAGGAGGGAGTGAAGAACGGGAAAGAGCGATTTCTCCCCATAGAGCCTTTTAAACGCTTCGTACTCAAGTGGTTCGCCAAAGAGAGATATAATCTGAAGGAGGAGCTTTTCTTCATCGCTCAACCTCTCATAGACCTCCTCAAGGAGGAATTCAAAGAAGTTCTCCGCCGCGGCATCCACGCTCCCTGGATACGCCTGGGAGAAGAGGATCAGAGCTAGGGGATGGCCCCTCGTGAGCCGGTATACCTCGGCAAAATCTTCAATATTCACGCTTCCCCCCTTGGCGGTCAGCAGTTCATAGGAACTTTCAACGTCAAGCCCGTCCAGTTTGAGGTAAAAAACTCCCCTCACACCGAACCTAGGCTTTTCCCGGGAGAGAACCACCACCTTTCCGGTTTTCATTTTCTCGGCGAGAAAAGCTATGAACCTCCCAAGCCTCTCGTCCCTGCACCTGTGGAAGTCGTCAACAACTATTACTGCCCCGGTCTTCTCAAGACCCCTGAGGATTATTTCGAATACTTCCCTCTCCTCAATGTTTCCAGCTCTCAGGTACTCGATGAGATCTGGGTAACCGAGGCGGTTTAGATAAAGGCCGACCTGCCAAGTAAAGTACTCGAAGCCATCGCCTTCCCTCACAGGATACCAGAAAGCATCGGGAAACGCTTTGGCCGCTAAGGTGGTCTTACCTATGCCTGCCATCCCGTAAATTACTAGAATGGGCTCTTTCACCGAACTAAGAAGCTTGAGTTCACTTTCCCTCCCGAAGAAATCCTCGACGCTTGGAGCTTCCTCCTTGACTACTGTGGGAGTATACTCCTCCTCCCTCGCGGCCGCTACCTTGATCCCCTCCGGTTCGAAGTTCACCTTAAGCCCGTCAACTTTTAGGGAGTATCTCCTCACGTTTTTATCTCCAAAACGGATCCACCTACCCTCTACCAGCCCGGCCCTTTCGAGGGCCTTCAACCTTCTCGAAATATCGGTCTCGTTTTTCCCAAGGATTTTGGCGAGCTCCCTCGGGTTGAAGGAGCCGGAGCGGAGCACCGAGAGTATCTCAAGGTTGATCTCGCTGGAGAGGAGCTTCAAAACCGAGGGCACGTTTTCCTTCTTTCGCGGCACCTCGACCACCTTGAGATGGAACTTTCATCGTTGTTATTGGCCTTCAATCCTAATAAGACTTACTTTGGGTTTGAGTGTTTTCGTCAAACCTACAACGTAAGTACATTGGAAGCGCTCTCCAATATGAGGGATGGCCATGGGGGTTAGTCCAAAGATTATACTGTCGATAATCCTCGCCGGCATTCTGGTCTTTTCGCTGGCGGGCTACGCGGGAGCCTTTGGAAAAGGGGGCTCTGGAAAACTGGAGTACAAAGTTTACAGCAAGGATCAGATCATGAGCGGCGCCTACAAGGTTTACGGGAACCCAAAGCTCGGTTTCTGGGTGGCAAAAGTCGTTCTGAGGAATACTGGGAAAGGCGACATCACCGACATCAGGATAACCTACTCGATAGACAGATACGCAACACAGAGCGAGAAGAACTACCCGGTTCTCGTACCGAACGGCACGATAGTTGACCTCTACTATCCGATCCTTTCAAGCGAAGTTACCAAGCTAACAGCATCAACTCCAATAAACCTCCACATAACCATTCGCTACAGGATTAACGGCGAGGAGAGGGAGGAAACCATGACAAGAAGCCTCAGCATCCTCGGAGTAAACGACTTCGTCTTCTCATCACTCTCGCCCGAAGAGAGCACGGGGAGCTTCTACGACGTCTTTAACAACGCTGAACTCTTAGCGGCGTGGGTAACCCCAAGTGACCCGGTCGTCAGAGAATTTGCAGACATGGGCAATAAGTTAGCCGGCGGAGCCGGAGCAAGCCTAAGCGATGATGAAGCTATTAAAAGCCTCAGCGGAATGTGGGAGCTCGCCCTAAGGAACGGCTTCTCCTACAAGACCGAGGGCACAGGCTACTGGACAGGCAAGTTTTCAGAGCACATAATGTTCCCGAGGGACGTAATAAGGGACAAGAGCGGAACGTGCGTTGATTTGGCACTTTGGTTCGCCTCGTTGGCCATGAGCCAGGGGCTTAAGGCTTACATCGTCCTCATGCCCGGCCACGCCTTCCCGCTTATCGAGCTCCCGAGCGGGGCGATAATCCCCATTGAAGCCACCGCTATAAACAGCGGTGTCTCCTTCCAGGAGGCGGTGCAGGTAGGATTAGAGACTTGGCAGAAGGCAATGAGCGGGCCGCACTTCATACTCGACATAGCCGAGCTCCAGAGTCAGGGCATAGTCCCGCCTGAGCTCCCCGAGCTTCCCGCCGACGTACTGAGCAAGTGGGGCATAACCCTTGGAGGAGCTAACCAGGGAGGCGGTGGCGGAAACACCAATGGCAATGGAGGCGGCAATAACGGCGGAAACAACAATAACAACGGTGGAAACACTGGAGGGAACTGGGCGACCTACAACGGGGTCTACTTCTCGTTCAGCTACCCTGCAGACTGGGATGCTCCAGAGGATTACGGGGGCTACGTTTACATGATAAGCCCCGATGGCGAGTTCGAGTTCATGGTGCTTTATGCGCAGGGAGCGGGCGTCGAGGACATGATCTATGCCTTTGAGAGCAGTCTGGGAGAAGCCGGCATAACCATAAAGGCGAGGCAAGAAACGCAATCAAGCATAGCTGGCCTTACAGCTTACACGGTCATCTACTCGCTCTCGTCAGACTACGGAGACTACGCGGCCCTGGCGAGGTACTTCACCGCTGGAGGAATGGGCTTCGCCGTCGTCTACGACATAGATAAGAACAGCGCCAACTACGACGCATACAACCAGCTTGGGGAGTACATAGTTAGCACGTTCCGTGTGGGGTGATGGCGATGAGGAAGTTAGCCCTGGTCGTTTTGCTCATACTCATTTTCCTGCCCTTCGCGGCGGCCGAGATAAAGATCGAGGAGTACAAGATAGACGGCACGATGAAGGTGAGCATTGACGGTGCCGGAAACGCGCACGTGACTGAAACCTGGAAGTTTACCCCCAACCTCTACCTCCAGATGAAGCAGGCGTATCCAACGACCTATATGCTGAAGAGGGAGTTCGAGAACAAGAGGGCGGATGTAGAGTACAAGGACATGCAGATCGAGTGGGACGACTCAAACAATCAGCTCAAGGCTACCTACACGATCTTAGGAGCAGCCGTAAACAAAGGCTCCTACTGGGAGTACAGGATAGGGGAAGGCGATCTAACTCTATCAAGCACCAACGGCAACGTTGTTGTTCTGACAGCAGTGCAACCCATCTTCGGAGGCGAGGGAAGGCTAGTTGAGACGATAACTGTAGAGGTTCCAAAGGATGCGAAAAACATCCGCTTTGAAGAAGGAGCCATCAAATACGAGCTTCCGGAGAAGTCTGATGGTGGAAAAACTCTCTACTTAGCCCTCGCCGCAGTCTCAATAATCGGTCTCGTCGTCGTAAACTTGCCTCTGCGGAGGTAGTCTGGACTTTCGCTCTCTTTTATTTTCCAAATCCATGGGGGGAGTTCGGTGCTGGATAGGATAAACAGGGAGCTCGTTGATTTCATAGTGGCAAGAACCGGGCTCAGCAGGGAGACCGTGATAAAAGTCCTCAAGGCAGAGGAAGCCTTCTTCGAGCTTGAAGTTGAGAGAGCCTTAAAAGGGAACCTCTCTAAGGATGGCAATGTTTGAGACAGTTTTAGGAAATTCCCTTATTTTGCCTTTGAAATCGACAGGTCCTAGTAGAAGACTTTTTGTCCATAAAAAAGGTGTCTCACTCCTCCAGTGCCCACCGTGCACCCCTGAAGAAGCTTACAAGCCCAACCACTGCCCCAGAAAGCCAGAGAAGGGCGATTATCAGGAACTTTAGCTCGTGGATGAAAAGCTCCAGGGTGGAGAAGGCGATTCCAGAGACGATCCAGACAACCGAGAGCACTACCAGCTTTCTCAACGGGGGGCGGCGGTCTGCTCACCTTCCACCCCTTTCGACTTTCTGAGCGCTCTATAGAGGAGGAAGCCCGTAAGGGCGTAGAGAAACCAGACGAAGGCCTGAGGCCCAAGTCCCGGTATTGATTCCCTCTTTATTCCCAGGCCGAGAGCAATGTAATAGACCAAAAGGAGGGGAATAAGAACCCTTAGCTCTCTCAGCGTGGGAAGGAGGTCGTCCAGGTTTTCTCCTTCATACTGCTTTCTCCACCACCATATGAGAAGGAGGACTACGGTTAATGTTGATGCTAGAGACAGGAAGGAGTGGAGCGGTGATTGAGAATTTGAACTCTCTAGGGCCCCAAGAATCATGGCAAAGAGAAGGGGCCGCTTTAAGACGAAATCGGGAAGTAGCTTTCTCCTTGAGGTCAGCAGTTCGGCAGTCCCAACGGCCATCATGAAGGACATGAAGGGATGCCAGAAGAACACAACAACGAGAAGCTCGAGAATGCTGATTCCACCCACCTGAATCGGGGACTCCCAGTCTGGGTTCCAGATTATCTTGGTGATGTACGCCTCGTAGAGGCCGAAGATAACGCCCGCCAGATAGAGGGTCTCGAAGCGCGGCCTCCCAAAGCGATAGACTATAGAGGCCAGAACGAGCGTGTGGAGGCCGTATAGAGGCAGGATAACGAGGATCCCCCATGGGGAGAAGAACGGATAGAGAGTGGCACCGATAGCCACCTCTCCGAAGAGCGCCGAAAGGGAAGCGATGATGAACCAGAAGACGTACCTCTTTGGCAGTTTCATCTTGAGTTCTCACCCTCTGCCTGAGAATCAAAATAAATAAGAAAAATGGCTTCGAAGCTTCTTGGCCAATGCCATTCAGAGGTAGTGGCTCAGCACGAATATTACAAAGCCGATGGCGATTATCCCGAGCAGGAGGACTATAGCGGTTTCGAGCTTTGAGTAATCCTTCACTTCTCTAGCTTCGCGTTGGTATCTTTCGGTCTTCTCCTTCGCAAGCATCTCAGAGCGCTTTATTGTAGTCTGATCGGGAATCATGCCACGAACCATATCACAGCATCCCCATTCATCGTTACACTTCTAAGGTATTTTAGGGTTTCGAACCTTATGAAAGCAAACTTTTGCTTCTTCCTATCAAACGCTCTTGGTAAGCACTCGTGTGAAACTTTAAGTTCCCTTTTCCTTTATGAGGTAAAGCAGCGCCGCCCTCTGGAAGGTCGGGATGAAGGGAATGGTCACGAGGATGCCCTTTAGTGCACCCTTCTCCTCGTATATCATGAGGGACTCCCTGGAATCGACGATGATCAGAGCTTTGACGGCGTAGGGACCTTCAAACATCGAGTTGATGAAGATGTCCCTGAGGTCCTCCTTCCTCTGGAGCTTCCTCGGGTCAACCGACTCAACCCTCATCCCCTCAAGGTACTTCGGCCTCTTTCCTCCAAGGAGAACCACGGTAACCTCGGCCCCTCTCCCATTGGCGTTCCTTAATGCCCTCGCCAGCTTCCTGGAAAAGCGCCTGTCCACAAAGGCCGCCATGACCTCCCTTTGTGCCCCTTTAATCAACTCTTCGGCCTTCCCGCGGATGTTCCACTCCCCCTGGAAGTACCACACGGGATACCACTCCTCCTCCCGTCTTCTACCGCTTTTGAGGGAGATTATCGCCTCCTCGGCCGACTTTATGTACTTGTCCCTGAGTGCACCTATGACCTTCTCCGGCTCCACCGCGCGGAAGAAGGCAGGCTTCCCCTCGCTGAAGTCAACGAAGCCCTTCCTGTGAAGCTCTTTCAGCACCTCGTAGACCTTCGGCCTCGGAACGCCGCTCTCCCTCGCCACTTCGCTTGCCTTTGAGGGGCCGAGGAGCGCCAAAGCGGCGTAAACCCTAGCCTCATAGTCCTTAAGACCAAGACGCTTGAGGTTTTCAACGAGCTTCTCATCGATCATACCGCTCACCAATAGATAATGTAACTCAAGTAGTTACAACATCCTTTTATTCCTTTTTCCCGATTGGTATCCGGTGGTGAGATGAGCCTCAAGGCGAAGCTCGCGAGAAAGTTCGTCTACGCGGTCTTCCCGGACGTGAGGAAGTACACGACCCTTAAACCGGCCTTTGAGAACTCGCCGGACTCCCCAGAAGGACTTCTCGTGCCCGAGGTGGTCGCGTTACATGGAAAGCCCGGAATCCATATCCTCAAGATGGCACTCGTTCTCCCCTATCTTCTGGGCACTGCCTACTACGGGAGAAGATGCGTGACGAGCGTAAGAAAGGACCCTGGGAAAGGCAGGAAGACCGCCCCGCAGAAGTTCTTCAAGGAGCTTGAGAGCTATGCGAAATCGCTCGGCGTTTTGAAGGTCGGCTACACGAAGCTTACTCCGGAGCTGGTCTTCTCAAATAGAACCGTGCTCTTCGATAATGCGATAGTTCTCATAGGCGAGATGAGGAAGAAGGAGATAGCAAAAGCACCAAGCGTTAGAGCCGGAATCGAGGTGTGGAGAACCTATTACCGCTTAACCCGGGCGGCCTACAGGATAGCGGAGTTTTTGAGGGAGAGGGGCTACAACGCTCAACCAGATCCGGCAGTTGGTGGGAGCACGAACTTTCCGCTTTTAGCACAAAAAGCTGGTCTTGGCCACATAGGCAAGCACGGGCTTTTGATAACCTCAGAAAACGGGCCGAGCGTGAGGATAGGAGCCGTTTACACAGATCTGGAGCTTCCCTACACCGACGAGCGCGTTTGGGAATATGAATGGATTCCTCACTTCTGCGACCGCTGCAACGCGTGCGTTAGGGCCTGCCCGGCTCAGGCGATTTACATAACTCCAAAGAGGGAGAACGGCCGGGAAGTTCATATAGACTACAAAAAGTGCGCCGTAGTCTTCTCAAGAACCCTCGGCTGCTCTGTCTGCGTAAAGGAGTGCACGTTCACAAAGGGTAGCTATGGGAAAATAAAGGGGGCCTACGAGAAGATGACTAAAAAAGAAAAAGAGCTTGGAAAATGAAAGGGCTTCAACGCATATCTTCATTTGTGCTTTTGCTCTTCGCTTATCGTCATCCCCGGCCAGTCGAGGACTCCCACGCTGGCCCTGTATATTCCTGCTCTATGGTCGAACTTCCCGTCGATTCCTATGAGCTTCACAAAGGCCACCTGGCTCTCCTCGCCCGTCGTTGGCTCCCTCAAGGTCAGAACCTCTATGATGAGCCTGTCGAGGGAGAAGTGGGGTATGTAGTAGGGGTAGATTCTCCTTCCACTCGCGTCCCTTGGCCCGCTTGAGATTATCAGAACCCGCGGCTCTTCAGCGCCCATTCTCGTAGTCTTGCCGAGCTTGATGACTATCTTTATCTCGAGGGTTATTGGCCCAACTCTTGATGGCCCCAAGGGGTCGTAGGGGCCGGGTGAACCTATGGTGTCGTTTACCATCAGCGGGGGGACATCAAACGGGTTGTATGGCCCTGGTGAGCCGTAGGTGTCGTTGTAGACCCCCAGGAGGAACGGGCTGTAGGGCCCTGGGAACATCGGTGTGGTGTTGCCTCCCTGTCCCATCCTCATTGGATAGCCCCACGGGGAGTTCTCAAACTTGCCCGAGGTTCTCTCCGGGTTAGGGAACGTTGGTGAGGGCTTGAGGAGGTCCTCTATCGTTTTACCTATACCTACACCTATGGTCCCGCTCCCCTGGTGTTCGCCTGCGGGGATTATCTCGTCAATCAGAGCCGCTTCGGGGGTTACGGTGACGTTTACGGCTATTACCGAGTAGTTGCCCGGTTCAAGGTAGCTCTCCTCCGGCTGGCGGTAGACGATGTACGGCGGTATTTCAGTGTCCCAGGGCTTGTCTTCTTCGGGTTCCACTATGAGCATGCTCTCTGGGTCAGGGATGAGCCAGTCGTCCGGCGGGTAGCCGCAGTCGCTCCTAACCGCCTCAAAGCCTATGATGACGACACCGTCGTCCGATATCTTCGGCTCTATTCTCCTGCACGTCTCGCCTTTCGCGTAGGGGATGTAGAGAACGGCCTCACCATCGAGGGGCGGGAGCTCGAAGACTCCACCGCTCATGTCCGCCCTGTGGATGACCTCCCCCGTTCTCGGGTCGATGACTATCGCCATGTTGAAGTCCTTGGGGGCTATTGAGTACGTCCCCGGCGGAATGCCTATGACCGGCCTGCCTGAGTTTTCCCGACCCAAAATCTTTGCAACTTCTTCCTCGCTGAGTTCCGTGGGCTCTTTGTAGTCGCCGACGACGAAGAACGTGCTCTCAGTTGGGTAAGGGCACGAGTTGAAGGGCGGGGCTGGGGTGAGGATTATGTCAAATGGGGGCTCCTGGTCGGGTATGAGGACGCACCCGTTGACGCCGTCTATGGTGTAAATCCCCCCGATCTCAAAGTCCACCTTCACCGGCTCGTTTGTGGGAAATGAAGCGATATTATTTTTCCTCTTAATCTCCCGTACAATCACCTTGCCGCTCGGGGTAATCACCTTGAACGTCGTTGGCTTATCCCTGGGGAGGACGAGGTTTGGAACCGCCCTTGCCTCGACGTCCCTCCTCCCTTCTCCAAGAATGACTCCCATATCGGCGGAGGGGACGAGTATATGGACTCCTACAACTTCTCTGTCGCCTATTATCTTCTTCGTCATCTCGGCCATCTGCCTGGCCTCGAGCTTCTGAACAGAGAGGACGTCGGAGTGAGGCTCAAAGACCGTGAACATGCCATTTTCCTTTCTGTAGTACTCGTCTATCGGTTTGCCGCTCTTAAAAGCTTCCCAGTAGCTTTTCTCCACAGCGACCGTGAGAACGAGGTTCCTCATGGCTATCGCCTGCCTGAACCTCAGGAGCGAGGCGTTGACCAGGTACTGGAGCTTCCGCGTCTTGTTGTCCGTTCCCTCGGCAAGCTCCATCAGCGAAGCAAACTCCTCATCCGGGGTCACTATGCCGGGGCTGTTCATCATGGTGTCCAGCTGGGCTCCGGTCTTGTTCAAAAGCTCCTTGCTGTGCTCGATGTCGTTGTTGTAGAACTCTATGATGCTCACCATCTCTTCAAGCCACTTCTCGACCTCTTCCTCGGTCATGTTCCCCCAGAGCCCCTTGGAGGTTTCCGATGGCGTTTCCGTCGGAGTCTCGGTTGGGCTCTGTGTTTCAGTCGTTGTTTCTGTTTGTGTTTCGGTCTCTGTCTTGGTTTCAGTTTCCGTTGGTGGATGGGTGTCTGTTGTAGTGGTTTCAGTTTTTGTTTCTGTCTCAGTTTTTGTCTCGGTTTCGGTTTTTGTTACCGTCTCCTCAGGTCTGCTGACAGTTTCCGTACTAACACTTTGGTTTATGCATCCAGAGATGAAAGCTCCAAGCAACACTACACTCAAAAGCAGGGCAAAGCCTGCAAACCTACCTTTCATTTTTTCCACCAGCTTTTTCACACGGCGACAAAATTTGTCAAAAAAACCATGTGATTATAGTAAATTGTAAGTTGTCAAACTATAAAATACTTTCGTTTAAAAATAGAACCCAATGTAAAAAGAAAGGTTTAACATAGCAACCATTTCAGAACACCGAGTTGAGCCTTCCGCCGTCAACGGGGATCATCGCGCCGTTTATGTAGCTCCCGAGGTCGCTGGCTAAGAAAGCCACGATGTAGCCGATCTCCTCCGGTTCTCCCAGCCTTCCAAGGGGTATCGGCTTCGCGTACTCCTGGAGCGCCTCTTCAACGGTCTTTCCTTCCCTTGCTGCCCTGTCCTTCGCGAGCTGTATCATC
Organism: Thermococcus litoralis DSM 5473; assembly: GCF_000246985.2. Classification (NCBI taxonomy): domain Archaea; kingdom Methanobacteriati; phylum Methanobacteriota; class Thermococci; order Thermococcales; family Thermococcaceae; genus Thermococcus; species Thermococcus litoralis. The sequence goes on from NC_022084.1 coordinate 181,932, forward strand.
CTGTCCGTCCTTATGATGCCGGGCATTATGCCGTTGACTGTTATTCCCTTCGGCCCGAGCTCTTTCGCGAGCGTTCTCACGAGGCCGGCCATTGATATTCTGACCACGTTGCTGAGGGCGATGTTCGGTATCGGCTCCTTTATTGCCACACTGGTGGAGTAAACTATCCTTCCAAAGCCCTTCCGCTCCATAGCGGGAACGAGCGCCTTCGTGAGATAGACAGCCGGATAGAGGAGAAGCTTAACTGCCCCTTCCCAGTCTTCCATGTCCATCTCCATGAAGTAGCCCGGCTTAGGCCCGCCGGTGGAGAAGAAGAATATATCCGGCTCACCAATGTTTCTGAGCTCCTTTACGGTTCTCTCAAGGTCTTCCCTCCTGGTGAGGTCTGCAACAATGTAGCTCACCTCAACATCGCTCTCGGCCCTGATATTCTCCTTTGCCCTCTTCAGGTTCTCCTCGCTTCTGGAGAGGAGTATTACATCGGCTCCAGCCTTTGCCAGAACCCTCGCAACGCCGAAACCTATGCCCTTGCTTGAGGCCGTAGTAAACGCTAATCTTCCAGAAAGGTCTATGCTCAACATTAGCATCACCATAAAACATAGGTTCAAAGGAGGATAAAAATGTTAGTGGACAAATTTGACCTCTTTTCCTACGTATAAAGGTTCTACTTTACTTCCAAAAGCAGACATAAAGCTGCAAATCCCATCAAATCCTGTGCAGTGCCCTGGATAAAGTTTTTCAACCCCAAGGGCGCTAATGCCTTTAATGGCATCTTCCAAAATATTTCTCTTGGCTCCAGTTAGATGAAATCCACCCACCAGAGCAAAAATCGGCTTATTCATAAGTTTTATTGAGTGCCTCACTATGTTCAAAATTCCACTATGGCCACAGCCAGTTATAACGACCATTTTGCCTCCAAGCTCAACGAGCAGTGACATGTCGTCTTTTAGAGGGTCTTTTATCAGCTTTCTCCCATCCACGACATGGCCAACTGATCTATCCCAAGTCGTTCTCTCTATCTCACCGCTTGTGTATACCCCATCAAAAATCTTAACTGGTTTTTCCTTTAGTATAAAGTTGGCTCCGAGTTTTTCTAGATGCTCCTGTGAAAATGGAATTCCAATTTTCCTGCGCTTGGGTTTTAGAGCCACCCTTCTTAAAAATATATCGGGGTGAGCATAAACCACTATGGAGTCTTTTCTCGCTGTTAAAAACTTTTCAAGCCCCCCAGTATGGTCGTAGTGACCGTGAGTAATGAATACTGCATCAATCTCGTTGGGAGATATATTGAGCGCTTCCATATTGTGAAGCAAAATCGTGCCATCCGTACCTGCATCCACCAAAATCTTCCTCCCATTGTGCTCCACAAAAAGAGAAAAGCCATGGGCCCCGAGAAGGCCCTTTTAAACCCTGCATGATTTTCAAATAGCACTACCATCCTCATATTCATCCCTCAAAGGGGAGCTTGCCAAAATCCACTTCCAGTGTTTGGGTTGTCCTCCATACAAATGCTCCTTCTCCTTTAAGAACATGCTTTCTCATATCTCCTTGAGGCACTCCATTAGCTTCATAAATCATGCTCTGCAGATCTGGATCGTTGTAAAGAACTAGCGTTGGTCCCGGTATGTTAAGGAGATTTTCCGCAACGTATCTGGAGCCTAATACTGTAACCCTCCCCCTCATGGGTTGAGTCAATAGAGGAATGGCTGCACTTCCGGGGGTTGTGTAGAAAAGAACCGCCGCATCATCGATTCCTATTAAAGTGCTCCTTCTATCTTTAACAGCCGCCGCAAGGATTAGAAACGCCATTCCCACGGTACTTATGCTGTAAGTTTTTCCAAAGTCAACCAAAATGCTCTTGCCGAGCTTGGGAACTTCTCCCTCAAAAAAGGTCTCATCGAGGGAAGTGTAAACTTCTCTTATAACCTCTCCGTACTGTTCCTTTGACTTGGCTGCATCCGCTACACTTTTAACTTTGCCCCCAAGAATATCGGCATAGAGTTTATCGGTAAGAGAGCGATCCAATCCGTATATGGTCTGAATTATCGTTGATGCGGTGTAAAAGTCCTTCAAGAGACCTTTTTTAACCATCTTTATAGGATCAAGGCCTGTAGGCTTATTGTCCTCCATTTCTATTATAGTGTCGAATTTCTCCTTAGGATACTTTCCTCTTGTGTCAAAGAAAATCAGCCCGTATTCCTTTTCGAGAAATTGGTCTCCAATGTAATCTATAACTCTCGTGGGGTCATCATCGATGCCAAAAACCTTTAGAGTTCTGCCGTGGTAAACCGGATCGTAGTATATCTCCTTTCCTTCGTACTCCAAAATCTTTATGGCAAGTTTGCTGTACTTCATAGAGTTCACCAAAAAGAATAGGGGGAATAAGTATAAACGGCTTTCCCTTAGAAGTTAAAGGATTACCATCCCCCTTGTCTTCTGCCTCCAAAGCCTCTTACATGACCCGTTCCACCTCCTTTTGACCTAAATAAAGCCTGAGTTAGCTCCCCTCTCAGAAAAGCCCTTACTGCTTCTTCCACCCTCATTGTGGGGAGAGCCGAGACGAACTTTATACCTGAAGCTTCAAGTACTTGGGCAGAATTCGGCCCAAATTGCCCAGCTATAACAACATCTACCCCTTCGTTTATGCAAAACTGAGCTGCTTGAACTCCAGCACCTCTAGGAGCGCTTGCACCCGGATTGGGAACCACTCTAACATTCTTTATCTCCCCACCTTCAATATCAACTATCGTAAAGGTCGGTGTTCTCCCAAAGTGCTGATTGACAAAATCATCTAAACCTCCGTTTACAGTTGCAACTGCTATCCTCATCCTACCACCTCCAGGTAAATTAGGAAAGCCGAATTTAAAAATTTTGCATAAGATCAAAAAAATTCTGCCCAGCCTTGGCCTCAAAAGACCTCTAACGATAAAAATAACCAAAACGCCCAATGCATAGATTAATGCCACTAGGAAGAGCTTAGCCAAGAGTTATAACATCCCAATTAGAAGAAACACGTTTAAGACCCTATAAAAGCTTCCAAAATGCCAACTTAACAAATTTCTTCGATAGTTTCTTCCAAATCCGCGTGCCATTCTATGGCTCCCAAAATTTAAAAGAAAGAGTTCACCACCAGCCAAAATACCTAGAAAGCCAGTTTCTTCTATTTGGTATTCCTGTCCAAGGGCAATAACCTAATTTTGCCCCCCAACCTCTTCCTCTGCCCCATCCACGTCCAAATCCTTTGCCAAAGCCACGGCCTCTTCCTCCCCATCCATAATCATAGGGTAGATAAGCTGGGGCTGGATTTGCCGGAACTGCTGGAAGATAAGTTTGTTGTGCTGTTTGCTGCATTCCCTCTTTAATTACCTTTTCAACAGCTTCCTTAATGGGAGTTCCAGCAGGAAAGAGGTAATAAGTTATTCCTGCAGCTTGGAGGGCTCCCATGACATTGGGGCCTATTTGTGGGGCGATTATTGTATCCACTCCTTCATTTATCAACGTCTGCACGGCTATTGGACCTGCCCCACCACCAGCGTATGCTGCTTGGTTTTGAATCACCTTTATGCTCTTTATCTCCCCATTTTCTACATCAACTACTGTGAAAACTGGTGCCCTTGCGAATACAGGAGCAATTTTGTCTTCCAATCCTCCACCATTTGCACTCGGTACTGCAATCTTCATGTTCCTCACCTCCTACTATTATGAGCATATGCACAAAAACTTAAAAGTCTTTCGGTTAGCCTAATTGGGAGATTGAGCAGCCAATAACTATGTTTTTATTTCAGATTTCTTTTCTTAATTTCCTCTAAGAGTTCTTCAAAGTTTTCAACAATAATTTTGGCTCATTCTAAATTCCTTTAGGGCATCTTCCATGCCGAAAACTACTTTTAGGCACTTCATTTTTTACCACCAATATAGCATATGCACAAAACTTTTAAGGTTTTAGGTTTCCTAACTGTGGAGGTGAGGTAATGCAGATAGCAGTGAGCGGAGGTAAGGGAGGAACAGGAAAATCAACTGTAGCCATTAACCTTGCAATAGCCTTACGGAAGTATTTCGACTTAGCTCTGGCAGATTTAGATGTCGAGGCACCAAACGATCATATTCTCCTTGGAGTTGAGTTGCAGAATGAGGAACCCGTTCATATGTTCATGCCGCGCTTTGATTATTCGAAGTGCATAAAATGCAGAAAATGTGCGGAAGTTTGTGAAGAAAACGCAATAATCACAATGAGAGATGGAACACCGTTCTTAATGCCCACCTTGTGCTCTGGGTGCAGGGCTTGTGAGATAGTCTGCCCAGTTACGGGAGCAATATTGGAAGGAGAGAAGCTTATGGGACACACCTACCTCACCGAGACACCTTATCAGTTCCATTTGGTTACCGGAAAACTGCTCGAAGGAGAAGAGCGGGCAATGCCTATTGTAACCGCAGCAAAAAAGAGGGCGAAAACCCTTAACAAAGAGCTTTTGCTAGTGGACACAGCAGCAGGAACAAGCAACACTGTTTCCAAGGCATTGGAAGATTCAAAGCTTCTCATAGCAGTTACAGAGCCTACTCCGTTGGGTCTTCATGACTTGACCCTTATCCTTGAGCTCGCCAAATTAATGGGCATAGAGGCTTGGATTGTTGTCAATAAGGCTGATATTGGAGAGAAAAAGAGAGTAGAAGAGATAGTGCAGAAATACAACGCCGAGATAATTGGGGAAATCCCATACAGCGAAGCTATTATCCAGAGCTATGTTAGGGGAGAACCTATAGTCCTAACCGATAAAAAGGAAGCTAAAATCTTCAAAGACCTTGCCGAAAGGGTAGCCAGTTATTTGGGGTGATTAAAATGCAGATCGCGATAGCGAGTGGAAAGGGTGGAGTAGGAAAATCGAGCGTAGCTGCTTCACTCATATACCTCCTCAAAGATGAATATTCACTAATAGCAGTTGATGCTGATGCCGACGCTCCAAACCTCGACCTGCTCTTTGGGGTTGAAATGTGGGAAGAGGAAAAAGAGCTCATAGGTGCAAAAGTGGCAAAGATAAACACCAGCACCTGCATAAGGTGCGGTATATGCGCTGAAAGATGCCCCTATGACTGCATAAAGATTGTTGATGGAAATTACGTGGTTAATGAGCTAACTTGTGAAGGTTGTGGAGTTTGCAAGCTCGTATGTCCTGTGGAAGGGGTAATCACTTTAGAGGAAGTACGTTCAGGCATAGTTAGGAAAACAACAACCAAATACGGCTTCCCACTAATTTCAGCCCAGCTCGACGTGGGAAGGCCAAACAGCGGAAAGCTCGTTACGGAGGAAAAAGAGTGGGCTAAAAGGATCATGAAGGAAAAAGGAATAGAACACATGATAGTTGATTCGGCAGCCGGAATAGGATGCCAAGTGATAGCAAGCCTCGGAGGGGCGGATGTAGCGATCCTTGTGGCAGAGCCAACTCCCGCTTCGCTAAGTGACGTGAAGAGGGTTTACAAGGTTGTCCAGCACTTCAGAGAACCAGCATACCTTATAATAAACAAAGCTGATCTGAATCCAAGCTTTAAGGGACTTTATGAATTCGCCGAGGAGGAAGGCATACCAATAATTGGTGAGATACCGTACGATAGAGCAATCCCAAAAAGCATGGTAATGCTTAAGCCGGTAGTTGAGGCATTTCCGGATTCAAAAGCCTCTATAGCGCTCAAAGAAATAGCAGAAGTCGTTAAAGAGGAGATTTTAGAGTAGCTCTCTTCTCTCTAATCTTTGGGCACTTTCAGAAATCTTCATTAATGTTGAGTTGTAATGAGGATTAGTATGAGAAAGTGTAAGCTGTGCGGATATAAATCTGAGGAAATTAGCGAATCAATTGGGGTCTGCGTTAACTGCTTGCGAGAAAATCCGGAAGAAGCGCTAAAAATATCAAGGGAGTCCCACCGGAAATGGCGTAGGCTCATAGGCTTGCCTCTAGAAGTGCCGAGAGAAGGCATTCAATGCCTGCTTTGCGTGAACGAATGCAAAATTCCGGAGGGAAGTTCCGGCTACTGCGGGATAATGTGGAACAGGAAAGGAAAGTTAGTTCCCATAACTGGAAGCTTTGATAAGGCATATCTCCATTGGTATCTCGATCCTCACCCAACAAACTGTGTCGCAAGACCAGTTTGTCCAGAAAAAGAACATAGGGGATTTTACAACCTAGCAGTCTTCTTCGCCGGATGCAACTTAGATTGTCTTTTCTGCCAGAACATAGAGCACAAATACATGATAAAAAACGGGAGCATAGATCCCTTTGAAGGGGTTGTAATGAGCTCAAAGGAGCTAGCAGATATAGCAATGAGAAGTAGAGTATCATGTGTGTGCTATTTTGGCGGAGATCCAACGCCTCATTCTCCCTATGCAATAAAAGCTTCAAGAGAAATTCTCAAACGAGCCGAGAAAGTTGGAGCAATAAAAAGAATTTGCTGGGAAACGAATGGGCTTGAAAATCCAAACATAATGCGGGAAATGGCAAGAATAAGCCTTGAAAGTGGGGGAATAGTCAAGATTGACTGGAAAGCATATAGCCCAAGTATCTACGAAGCTTTAACGGGAGTTAACGGAAGGAAAGCCCTTCAGAGAATAAAGGAGAACATAAGGATTATAGTCGCAATGGACGAGAGAAAGGAGCCTCCCCTTTTAGTAGTTAGTACCCTTGTTGTACCCCATTACATAGATGGGAAAGAGGTTGGTGGAATATCGAGGTACCTTGCTCAGCTGAATCCGGACATACCATACGTTCTCTTGGCATTTGCACCGCAGCATCTAATGCACGATGTGCCAACCACCAGTAAGAGACAGATGGAAAGGGCTTACACAATCGCCAGAAGAGAAGGACTAAAACGAGTCTTCATCGGTAACCTTTGGCTCCTGAGATGATCTGGGAATTTCATTTCCCTGGGCAAGGATTATTAGCTCTCTCCCCTCAACAAGCATTTGGGCTACCTTTTTTCTTGCAGAACTTAGAGCCCTCCACACAGTGCCCCTTGAGACGCCCATTCTCTGCCCGGCTTCCTCTTGAGTTAGTCCTTCATAATCCACCAGCCTTAAGGCCTCAAACTCCTCGTAGGTCATGAAAATCGGAGGCTGTGGAGGGCCAAAAGGTGGCTTAGCTGGATAGAAATGCCTAACCTCGGGGATAAACCCTATAAATCGCATTTTTCGTCTTCTTCCTCTTCTCCATCCCATCCCGTGTGGCATTTTAACACCTAAACTACAGTTTGAGTTTCCCCTTTTTAGGTTTTTGTGCGGCGGCGTATTTATAAACCTCCTTGCCAAAATATAGATTAATGTATCTGCGGAAAGACCTTATCCAGCCAAGGGTTTATCAAGAAGTAATCTACGCGAAGTGCAAAGACAAAAACAGCCTAGTTGTTCTGCCGACTGGGTTAGGGAAAACTCTAATAGCCCAGATGATAGCTGACTATCGCTTATCTAAATACGGCGGGAAAGTTCTGATGCTCGCACCAACAAAACCCCTAGCCCTCCAACATAGAGAAAGCTTTTTGAAACTTTTTGATCTTCCAGAGGAGAAGATAAACACATTAACTGGCGAGATCCAACCAGAGAGAAGAGAGGAAATATGGAGGAAAAGTATTATTATTACCGCTACCCCCCAAACGATAGAAAACGACCTTGTTGTTGGGAGGATAAGCCTTGAAGACGTTGTTCTGCTCGTCTTTGATGAAGCCCATAGGGCGGTGGGGAACTATGCTTATGTTTACATAGCCAAAGAGTACATGAAACAGGCAAAACATCCCCTAATTTTGGGTCTTACAGCTTCTCCTGGAAGCGATGAGGCGAAGATTAAGGAGATTGTTAAGAACCTCTTCATAGAGCACATTGAGGTTAGAACCGAGAATTCTCCCGATGTTAAACCCTACGTCCAAGGGATAAAGTTTGAATGGGTTAGAGTAGAGCTGCCGGGGATTTACAAGGAAGTTAGAAAAATTCTAAGGGAAATGCTCAAAGATTCGTTGAAGCCCTTGGCTGAGGCAGGTCTTATCGAGAGCGCTTCTCCGGATGTTCCGAAAAAAGAAATCCTCAAAGCGGGACAGATAATAAACGCCGAGATGGCAAAAGGCAACTATGATGTAGGAAAACTCATGTTTTACCAAGCAAAAGCCCTGAAGCTCCACCATGCAATAGAACTTCTCGAAACCCAAGGATTATCCGCCTTGAGGGCTTACCTCAAGAAGCTCTATGAAGAGGCCAAGAGGGGAAAGACAAAGTCGACGAAGGAGCTGATGCAGGATCAGAGAATGAAAAAGGCAATAGCCCTTCTCGTCCAAGCAAAAGAATTGGGAATCGACCATCCAAAGTTAGACAAGATGAAAGAGCTGATTAAAGAGCAATTGAGCAAGAAACCCGCCTCAAAGATAATCGTCTTCACAAACTACAGGGAAACTGCAAAAAAGATCGTAAAAGAGCTCCTTCAAGAGCAAATAAAGAGCATGCGTTTTGTGGGACAGGCAAATAAAGAAAACGACAAGGGCTTAAGCCAAAAGAAGCAAAAACAGATTTTAGATCTCTTCTCTCAGGGAGAATTCAACGTTCTCGTTGCCACAAGTGTTGGCGAAGAAGGTCTGGATGTTCCCGAAGTGGATTTGGTTATCTTTTACGAACCTGTGCCTTCTGCTATAAGGAGCATCCAGAGAAGGGGAAGAACCGGGAGACACAGGCCAGGCAGAGTTGTTATATTAATGGCAAAGGGCACGAGGGACGAAGCTTACTACTGGAGTTCCCGTCATAAGGAGAAGCAGATGATCTCTCTCTTAAAGAAGGTGGAGGATATGGTTAAAAAAGAAAAACAGGCCTCCCTCTTAGGTTTTGTAAAGCCGAAGGAGAAGGAGGAAAAAGCCGAGGAAGTTGTCGAAAAGAGGGAAGAGCCAGAGAAAGATGTGTATGAAAAGCTCCCTATAAAGCCCATTTTTGTGAAAAAGCCGAAAGGGATTGTAGTTTATGTTGATTCACGCGAGCTCAAGAGCCAGGTTCCAAAAATACTAAAGGAACTAGGTGCTCATTTGGAAGTTAGAACCCTCGACGTTGGGGACTATATAGTGAGTGAAGACGTGGCTATAGAGAGAAAAGCCGCTAATGATTTCATTCAGTCAATAATAGATGGTAGGCTTTTTGATCAGGCAAAGCGTTTAAAAGAGGCCTATTCCAGACCGGTCATTATTATCGAAGGAGAGCTCTACGGAATTAGGAACGTGCACCCCAATGCTATTAGAGGTGCTTTGGCTGCTTTAACTGTAGACTGGGAGATCCCAGTTCTTTTCGCTAAAGATTCGAGTGAAGTTGCCAGCTACATTTACCTCATCGCCAAGCGTGAACAGGAGGAGAGAAAGAAGGAAGTAGCCGTTAGAAGTGAGAAGAAGGCCTTAACATTGGCTGAAAGGCAGAGGCTAATCGTTGAAGGGCTCCCCTATGTGTCGGCAACCTTAGCGAGAAGACTCCTCAAGCATTTCGGGAGCGTGGAGAGGGTTTTCACGGCAAAAGAGAGCGAGTTAATGCAGGTGGAAGGAATTGGAGAAAAAATTGCCAGAGAGATAAGAAAAGTCATAACATCCCCATACGAAGAGGAGGAAGAGAAAAATATATAAGATTTTCAAAATTATCTAAACCAATAGAAAAATCACAAACGGGGGTGCCGCTGTGCACAACTTTCTTTCTATACTGGAAAAACTAAAATTTGGCGAAACCGTTTTAGTGGAGTACTCTTCAAAAGCCCCGATTTATCTGCTCTTCCACGAACTTATAAAGTGGAGCAGGGAGAATAACCACCCGATCCTCGTAGATGATTTCTTGGACACGCTCCACATGTACAGAGCTCAGATGGAGATTGCTGGAATAGATACTTCCCTTCTCAACGACCTTAATGTAATAAAGATTGGAGGGGCTATAAACATAGGGAACGTCTTAGGGAGAGTCCCAATAACTGAGAGCACGGTTTTGGAAAGAGAATACGATAAAATCTTTGAAAAACTGCCCGAAGAGAAAATGATAAACCTCGTGCTGGGTTTTGATAAGCTTTTCATTCTCCACAGCGAGAGAAAAGATTTCATACCCAGTATATACGGAGTGCTGAAATATCTCGGAAACAAAAAGAGGATTGCCTTCTACTTCATCAACGCAGATTTGATAAAATCAGCGGTTCCGGAAGTTTTACCTATTATGGAGGAGATTTCAACAGCAGTTGTTTCAATCGAGGAGAAAGATGAATTTAGGATAAACCTTCTTAAGCCACTCAACATTTAAAGTGTGCCCCGGAGGAGCGAAGGGGAATCACAGCTCGCCACTCGCTCATCCCCCGCGGTTTCTCCGGGGCATTGATAGTTAGATGAAAAAATCAAAAATTTTCTCATAACCGAGGGGAATAAACCTTCAAAAGCTTCATATCTCTGGCTCATGAAAAAGGTTATATAGGGTTTCTTTTCTAAAATAAAGTGGTGACAGCTATGAAAATTGTTGAACTGGACATAAAATTGCCTTATGAGAAAAGGGGAAAAATTTTGAGTAAAATTTTGAGTGAAGTTAGGGGAAAGATTAAGGACATACACTTCTTGCCTCCCACAAGCAAAGGTATTAGTGAAATAAGGATGGAAGTTGCAGAAGAGAACGTTCAAAAGCTCCTTGAGGACATCAAAAAGATAGTAAGAGACGGAAAAATCAGCTTCAAAGTGCTGAGTGAAGCCTAACGCCTAAGTATTGATGTAACTCCAGTAGCAGCAAACACCAGTAGCTGAAATGCCTTGTATGCCTCGATAATGTCCTTTGCTTCAAACTCTACCGTTTTTCCATCTATCCTTCTTGCCCCCGGTAGAAGTTCTCCTACATCCGCCATGCCGCTGTTGTTGTAAGTGAGCCTCACCCTAACGGGATAGTCAAGTTTTAGGGGCTTTGTTCCTCCGTTTTTGTACTTTTCAACAGCTCTGAAGACGGAGTTTTCGAGCTCTTTCTTAATTTTCTTCATGCTCGGGCTTATGGCGGAATACCTTGAGAATGCCTCCTTAAATACCACTCTCTCAGCCCATGGAGTGAATTTCTCCACATCCTCCTCGAGGAGTTTTTCGTCTCCTCCAACAAGGATCACTGGAATGTTGAAATGTCCCACAGCAAAGCCGTTTAGAAGAAATTCGCTGACTTCTATGTCATTTAGCTCAAGCTTTCCAACGTTTGCACCGCTGTAGGTGTGGTCAAAGATACCATATGCCGTTCCGGCCTTTGCATGGTACCCTAAAAATAGTGCAACGTCACATCCTTCAGCTCCAGCAACCATAGCCATTGGCCTTGGGTAACCTCTGACGAGGTAAACGTATTCGGGAAGCTCCTCGGGAATCAAATTTACCATCGGACCGTGGCTGTCAGCTACTATGACCTCTTCAAAACCTTCCCTATGAAGGGCATCTGCAGCGGTTAAAGTTATTTCCGTAGCTATTTTTCGAGCTTCGTTGTATAGAGCGCCTTTTTCCACTAAGTGCTGGGGACTGACTATAAAAGGCATCCCTTCTAAATCAACAGAAATAAAAGCGCGCATTTGGATCACCGATTAAATATCTCGGTGGCGCACATTTAAATAAGTTTGGGAAACAAGACACTCTCAGAAACAAAAACGGTAATCAATAGTTGTGTGGTTAGTTATCGTAATAGTGATTATATGGTTTCTAGAAGGATTCTGGAAATGCCTCTCAGAGCTTGTTGGAGATTTCTTGGGAACCTCAAAAAAGTGAAGTTAGGAACAAAGGTTCACCAGTCAAACTCAAGGCTTGACTTCTTTGACCCCTTTTATTATCCTTTCCAGCCTTTTCCTAGCTTCCTCCAAAGATCCCGCTTTTTCTATCGCTGTTCCAGTAACGATTATGTCCGCACCGCTCTGGGCAACCTCTTTTGCATCTTCGTAGCTCCTTATGCCGCCTCCAACTATTAGGGGAACATCAATTACGGCTTTAACAGCTTTAATCATATCATTCGGCACATGTTCTGGAGCACCGCTTCCCGCTTCAAGGTAAACAAGCCTCATCCCCATGTACTGCCCAGCTAATGCATAAGCAGCAGCTATTTTTGGTTTGTGCCTTGGAATCGGCTTGGCATCACTTACCCATCCAACTGTTTCACCCGGCTCTACGATGAGATATGCCATCGGTATCGGCTCAATTCCATAGCGTTTTACCGTAAAAGCTCCAAGCGCCTGGGCACCAGTAATAAAAAAGGGATTTCGTGAATTAAGGAGGCTCATAAAGAATATTGCATCCGCATATTTGCTTACCCCTCCATGTGAACCCGGAAAGAGTATCACAGGTAAGCTGGAACTCTCTTTTATCGACTTAACGACCTCATCAAGAATTTCTCCCTCTGCCCCTGTGGAACCACCAACCATTATTGCATCCACACCGAGTTCCTCACTCATTTTGGCAAGCTTCCCAGCAGTTTCGGGAGAAACATCATCAGGGTCTAAGAGAACAAAGTGAAGTTTTTCTTTCTCGAGCTTCTCGTGAATGTAAGATTCAACTTTTCCTATCCTCAGCATTCTCTTCCCTCCACTTCATAATTTCTTTGGGACTTTTAACTCTTTTCCACCTAAGGTTTCTTGAGTTTAAGATGTTACATATTGTTCCATCTGGAGGAGTTGCGGAATAGTATAAATTTGTTTTTACTTTAACATCACTCGCCCCAAAACCTTCAACCCCTTGAAAAACTTTTCCCACGATACGGGAAAGTTCCTCCTCAATTCTTTCCTCGCTGGGTATTAGATAAGCGCTCAAAAGCTGTGCTCTTTGGAGAAGAAAGTCAATATGCCAGTGAAGACGTTTTTTCTTTCTGAAATGTCTTGCAACCCTTTTTTCGAGGGAGTTCATTGCAGAGCCAACGTAAATGTAATACCCTTTCTTCAAATGAAACTCTCGGGCTTTTGTTCTTATGTTTGCGTCTCTTTCCAAATAGATTACAAGAAGATAGGAGCCCTTCATGTTTAGAACTCTGCAAAAGAATATATAAGGGCTTTGCAAGGATAAGGCAACAAAGTATATAAACAGACCAGTGGAGTAAAGTTTGAAGAGAGGTGCCTAGTATGGTGGACAAAAAGAAAAAGCGCCCCATTGATGAATTTCCTTGGCAGGAATATGATAAGGAAGAATTTAAAGAAAAATATCCCCACTTAGCTAAAGAACTTGAAGAAGAGCCCGGTCTTGTTATCGAAGGCTATAGAGTGGAAGAGGAAGAAGAGGAAGAATTGATGGATTTTTCCGGGTACAATCCTACGGTTATTGACTTCATAAGAAGATGCGAGACCGATGAGGAGGCATTGGAAATTATCAACTGGATGGAGGAGCACGGCGAGATAACTCCTGAATTAGCCAAAGAACTCAGGATAAAGCTTGTGAAAGAAGGGGTAAGAAGCTTTGGAACCAAAAAAGAGTGGGGATGGTACGAAAGGCATAGAAAACGTTAGATATTTCCAATTCTCTGGAGCACCATGCCCTCTATTCTTATCGGCTCCATTCTCCTTGCTTGAATTATTGCTTGGTCGAGTCTAACTTCGCTCTCTGCGTGTATTGTAAAGAGGGGATCCCCTTCCCTAACTTTTTCTCCAACTTTGACGTGGAGCAGAATTCCGGCACCTTTGTCTTCCGGAGCCCCAGCGGCTCTTGCTATTGTCGTTATCGCTTTGTTATCAATCTTTGTTACATATCCAGAGGTTTGAGCTACGAAGGTGTAAGTTTTGTCGCCTATTGGGATATCTTCTGGCTTTATATTTGGATCTCCGCCCTGCTCGGCTATTATCTCCTTTAACTTTTCGTAAGCTTTTCCGCTCTCGAGGATTTCTTTCGCCATCTTCTTTCCCATTCCTGCCGGTGCTACTCCGCCCATCTCAAGCAGAATCCCCGCTAAGCCTGTGGCCTTCTCGACCAGACTCCCCGGACCTTTGCCTGTCATTATGGTCTCTAAAGCTTCTTTAGCCTCAAGCGCAGGGCCAACTGTGTGTCCTATTGGCTGGCCCCCATAAGTAATCGCTGTTTCCACATATTGACCGAGTCTCTTTCCCAGCTCTATGAAGTCTTTTGCCAGAGACCTTGCCTCCTCTATGGTCTCAACCTTCACTCCCTCTCCCGTTGGTATGTCTATGAGAACGTATTGAGAACCCATGGCGTACTTCTTCGACATTATGCTCGCAAGCATAAGCCCCCTAGGATCAATGCTTAATGCCCTTTCGGCTTTAATTGTTAGGTCATCAGCGGGGGCCAAGTTAAGGGCTCCACCCCACACCAAACAGGCGCCAATTTTTTCTACAATCCTCTTTATTTCGTCCAATGAGAAAGTCACTGGAGCAAGAACTTCTACCACATCAGCAGTTCCAGCGGCACTTGTTATTGCCCTTGAAGAGGTCTTTGGGATTGTTAAGCCGGCTGCGGCAACTATCGGCACTACAAGCACATTTGTCTTGTTTCCGGGAACTCCACCTATGCTGTGAACATCCATAATCGGCTTTCTATCTATATCCAACATATCTCCAGTCTCTGCCATTGCCATTGTAAGCCACGCAATCTCATCCATATCAAGTCCGTTTATCTCAAGAGAAGTTACAAAAGAACTTATTTCTATGTCCCGAAGTTTTCTATCGACGATGTCTTTAACAATTGCCTCTATTTCAACCTTCTTAAGCTTTTGACCATTCATCTTTTTCTTAACATATCTCACGCTTTCTGGAGTTCCTGCAGGAACTACGTTTACCATTTCTCCTTCAGAAAAGGAATAAGCACGCATTATGTCCTTTGTAACCCCTATCTCCCCCGGCTGAACCATGTTGCTTATAACCACATCTCCGTATATTGTTCTTTTTGCGGTTTCTATTTTAATTAGGTCCTCTGGATGAAGCTTTGCTTTCTTAGCGTCTTCCTCGTTGATTACTACCATAAATCTCCCGGTCTCTACATCCAAAATCTTCACTTTCGCCCTCATGTTTTCACCCTCCTAAATGAGTGGGGATGTAACAATATTACTCTAGAATACTTAAGCTTTTCTTAAGGACAAAAAGAATTTAAGGGACAGAGAACTCATAAGTTCCGTATTTCTTCTTCCAAGGATTCCTCAAGGGCCCTCTCCCATTCCTCAACATCAAACTCAACTAATTCTGACTCCAGCTCTTCTTTTAGGTGGGTAACCCTTCTCTTCAAGGTATTCCTTGTTTCCGTGTCATACCCAACATAGTATGGAGATCTTCTCTCCGCTATGTATAGTATCGCCAGTATTATATTTGTAGCCAAGAGGATAATGACCAGAAAAGTAAGTGGGCTCATCTTCTCCCCCCTCCAAATAAGGCTTTGAAGACCCTCTTTATTGGGCTTTCTGGTTCCGGAGGCTTGTATTTAACTCCTGCAAGCTTTGCGGCGAGCTGCTTATAGGCTATTGCTGCCGGCGACATTGGATTTTTGATAACCAGGGGAATCCCATAAGCACTTGCCCTCTTCACTTCTGGGTCTTCAGGTATTACTGCAAGTACTGGGACTTCTAAGATGGCTTCAATGTCCTCTCTGCTTAGTTCCGTTTTTTCATTTGTTACCCTGTTCAATACAGTCCCCAACGGAAGGGTTCCAAGCTTTTCTGCCACAAGTTTTGTTTTAAGGGAGTCTGTGATCGCAGAAATCTCTGGGTTTGTCACCAAAATAAGTTCCTTCCCTATGAGCAGAGCAGTAATTGAGGTCATCTCCAGACCAGCAGGGGCATCGATTAAAACAAAATCCGCCATTGATGAGATCTCCCTTATGAGCTCCTTCAATCTCTCTGGATTCTTTACCTTCTTTATTTTTTCAAGGCTTAGTCCGCCGGGGATTACTTTAATCCCTGCTGGGCCTTCGTAGATGGCATCTCTGAGCTCTGCTTCTCCTGAGAGAACATCGTGGAGGGTTATTGGAATATCCTCCATACCGAGGATTAAGCTCAGATTTGCCATTGTAATATCTGCATCAATTACTATGACCTCCTTTCCAAACTGTGCCAAAGCGACACCAACATTTGCCAGTGTTGTGGTTTTACCCGTGCCACCTTTTCCAGAGGCGAAAACAATAGACCTTCCCAATTTAATCCCTCCATATCTTTAAATCCAATGTACGAAATTTGTAATCAATGCATCTAACTTATATGTTGATGTCTAACTTTTTATAGTTAACTCAATTAATCCTTAAAAAAGAATTAAAGGGCAGTTAAAAACGTAAAGAAAAGGCTACTCCTTTTCTTCCTCTAACTTTTTCTTTGCGACTTCAGCTGTATCAGAAAGGCTCCTGAATAGCTTCAACATCTCCATCGGGAGTGTTAGAACTATAACATTGCTTTTATCACTTGCTACGTCACTTATTGTTTGCAAGGTTCTAAGCTGGAGTGCCATTGGGTGCTCGGAGATAATTTCTGCAGCTTCTCTAAGCTTCTCGGCAGCCTGTCTTTCTGCCTCAGCAAGTGTAATTCTTGCTCTCCTTTCTCTCTCTGCCTCTGCTTGTCTTGCCATTGCCCTTTGCATTCCAGCTGGAAGCTCAACATCTTTGATCTCCACAGCCGTAACTTTTATTCCCCATGGATCAGTGGCTTCATCAATTATCCTTTGCAGTTCTCTGTTGAGCTTTTCCCTCTCACTGAGCAGTTCATCCAAGTGCGCTTGACCGATTACACTTCTCAGAGTTGTTTGGGAAATTTGGGATGTTGCCATGATAAAGTTCTTAACCTGGGTAACAGCTTTTACCGGGTCGACGACTCTAAAGTAAACAACGGCATTAACCCTAACAGGCACGTTGTCCTTTGTTATTGTTTCTTGAACTGGAACGTCTAAAACCTGAGTTCTCAAATCAACTATCACGGCCTTTTCGAATATTGGGATTATGAAGAACAATCCCGGTCCTCTGGCTCCAACAACCCTACCAAGCCTGAAGATCACTGCTCTCTCGTATTCTTTCACTATCTTTATAGCCGAGGCTAAAAACACCAAAATAAAAACTAAAATGATAACATACACAATCCACTCAAAGGCCATTCTACTTCACCTCATTAGTATTTTCTTTTTCATGCTTTTTTTCTTTTTCCCTAACCACGATAAGTTTGAGCCCATCCATTCCAACAACCTTAACTTTTTCTCCAACATTTATTGTTTCACCATCCCTGCTTCTTGCCCTCCAAAGCTCTCCTCTGACTCTTATCATCCCTTCTGGGGCTAAAGGTTCCACTACCTCTCCTGAAAGGCCTATCATCTCTTCCTTGCCTGTTTGTGCTTTTCTTCTATGAGCCCTTATCACTGCAGCCATTCCAAAGGCAAAGAACAAAGCAAGCAGTGCACCAATTGTTATTATTATCAATCTAATCTGGGAATAAACTTCCCTTGAAATCAGGTAGTCCACTCCCCCACCTCCGCTGAAGAGCATTATGCTACCCAAAACAAACGTTATAAAGCCAGCAACGGTAAAGAGGCCAAAAGTAGGCGTTAGGGCTTCTGCTATGAAGAATATCACTGCAAGGATTATCAGCAACAATCCCGCACTCCTGTAGCCGAAGTATCCAAGCCCTATTATGGCTAGGACAATCATTATTGCTCCAGCCGTTTCTGGAACGTGCCACCCTGGACTCAGGAAGCCTAAAACAAGAGCCCATATGCCGAGTGTTAAGAGAACGTAAGCGACTGCTGGATCGGTGATGTATGTTATTACTCTATCCTTTAAACTCGGCTCTAGATATCTAACTTCAGCTCCTTTAAGATCTAAAGTTACGTATTCTCCCCTTACGGGAACTTTAGTTTTCATGCCATCTGCTTTTTCCAAGAGGTCATCCACATCGTTTGCAATGACCTCAATAACTCCGTACTTTAGGGCTTCTTCTGGATCTATGGCCAAATCCTCCGTTATGAACTTTTCTGCCATTGTCTCATTTCTTCCACTGGCCTTTGCCAAGCTTTTTATGTAGGAGATGTAGAAGTTAACGACCTTTGGGGGAGCCTCTATAATGCTTCCATTTTGAGAATAACCTAAAATAGGCCTGCATGCGCCGATGCTTGTTCCGGGTGCCATGGCTATTAAATGTGAACCCAAGGCAATATATGTTCCAGCGGAGGCTGCCATGGCTCCAGGTGGATAAACGTAGGTTATAACGGGAACATCGGCGGATTTTATTCTCTCGATTATGTTTTGCATTGCATCCGCTCTACCGCCGGGAGTGTCGAGGAGAATTATTATCGCGTTTGCGTTTGCTTTCTCTGCCTCGCTTATGTACCTATCGAACTGATCGTATGTGTAGGAAGTTATCTCACCTTTTATTTGAGCAACGTAAACGGTTTTTGCTTCAGCTAGCGCTGGGCCCAAGAATATGAGCAGAAGCAGAGAGATAAAAATGATTTTTCTCATAACCACCACCTTGTGTGGATATAGTTCTTCAGCTTAATTAAGTTTTCTCAAGAAAAGTTAATAAGAATGGAACCCAAAATCATATGGGGGGGCATGAAAGAGGAGATAAGAAAGTTCAAACTATCCAAAGGAGAGGAGAAAATCAAGGCTGCTTGGAGTTTAATTAGAAAGGTAGCCAAATACTCTCATACAGAGCCTTACTGGGATTTCTTAAGAGAAAACTTTGGAATAAGGGAGAAAGACGTTAAGGAAATCATGCGTTTTCTGGAAGAGGTAGGAGAACTTGAAATTCACCGTTCCGTGGATGGAAAGAGACTCTACGTATCAACGCTAAAGGATATAAAGGAAAACCCTGTTAAGCTGGACAGATGGTTAAAGTGATCGACCTCAAGAAGGTAGCCCATGAGATGATAAAAAACGGCACCTGGAAGTTTGAGAATGGAGTCTTCAAACAAGCGCTAGAGAATGGTATAGTGGGTTTTGACGGAAAAAACTTCTATTTTCCGGAATATTTTTCACAAAAAGAGCGAAAAGATGCCAAAAAGAAGCTTGAATTCATTCTTGGCTTGGATATTGACCTTGAGAACTTTTATTCAGAGATAGAAGACTCAAAGTTTTCGTTCTTAATTGAGGAGTTTTATGGGTTAACCCTACCAAGGGCACCGAGCAAATATCAAGCCCTCGTGGAGGTAATAGCCCAGCAGCAGGTGAGCTTTGAATTTGCCATGAGAACAATTAACAACCTTGTGAAGCTCGTGGGAAGAAAAATCGGGGATCTCTACCTCTTCCCAAAGCCAGAGGACATCTTAAACCTAAGTGACGAAGAGCTCAAAGAGACTAAGCTCGGATATAGGGCAGCTTACATAAAATCCCTTACAGAAGAGTACGTCAAGGGAAACTTAAGCTTAGATCTTGAGAAGCTCAGCGAGGAAGAGGCGATAAAATACCTCACAAAATTCAGGGGCATTGGAAAATGGAGTGCCGAGCTTTTCTTGGCCTATGGTCTTGGGAAGAACACATATCCAGCGGGAGATTTGGGGCTGAGAAGGGGAATAGCGAAGATATTTAATCTGAACCCCAGAGAGGTAAAAGAGAGGGATGTTAGAGAAATCATCGAGCCGTATGGAAAATGGAAGTCTCTGCTTGCTTTTTATATTCTCTGCTATGACAGGAAGACCGAGATGATGAAAAATGCCAATAGAAATAAAGGTAGAAGGAAAAAGATTTAGAAAACTAAAAGAACTGGATGTCCTGGAACTGATAGAAAAGAATCTCGCCAAAGCTGAGAAGACTCTGCAGGCTGAGAGAGAGGCATTTCTCCTTGAGAAAAAGGCAAAGCTTGAAGAAAAGCTGAGGGAAATCGAGGATGAGTTGGAAGAGCTTAGGGCTTTCTATGAAAAGGCTTTGAAGGATAAAGAGCTGATGACAAGCGTTAGAGAAAAGCTGAGAAAGGAAAACGAAGAGCTCAAAAAAGAGCTGGAGGAGAAGAGGCGTGAAATTAATAATAAGACCTAAACGGGGGTTTGGAAGAATTGAAGTTGATCTCCCCGATGAACTCGCAGAGAAGATAAAAACACTCAGTAAGCGCTATGCTGTGAGTGAGAAAAAAGTCCTCGAAATAGTGCTCTCTGGAAGCTTTAAAGAGCCAAAAGGAGATGTCAAAAGGCTAGAAAATGAAGTCAGGGAGCTTGAGAAAAAAGTTAGTAAGCTTGAGAAGGAGTGGGCACCGTTAAGGTACAAAGCTTATGGAGTCAGTGAAGACAACAAGATTTTGGCTATCGAGCTTAACGCCCTTCTCGCAGAAAACTCCCAGTTAAAGCGCTTTTTAAGAAAAAAGGTAGAAAGAAACCTAGAGCTGAGAAAGCTCATTCAGTACT
The DNA here is from genome assembly GCF_000246985.2 of Thermococcus litoralis DSM 5473. Taxonomy (NCBI): domain Archaea; kingdom Methanobacteriati; phylum Methanobacteriota; class Thermococci; order Thermococcales; family Thermococcaceae; genus Thermococcus; species Thermococcus litoralis. The sequence goes on from NC_022084.1 coordinate 202,196, forward strand.
ATCTCCGCTGAGGAGTTTTTCCCAAACCCTTATGGCCTGCCATTTGTCAAGGAATTCGTTAAAAGTGCCGCACTTTGGCGAATAAACACACAACGGACAGCCGTCTTTGCACTCGCACTTTTTCATTTGTTCAAGACTCTTCTCCATGAGCTTCTCGGCGTTTTTATAGAGGATCTCCGCCAATCCAAAGCCACCTTCGTTTCCATCGTATATGAACACTATGGGCTTGCCTATAAAGGGAGGACTTGGAAAACTTTCATAACTGTATCCACCGAGCTCCCTGCTGTCTACATAAGTGAAAATTGGGGCGATTTTAATCATGTTGTGCTCTATTGCATGGAGTCCGCTTCCGATTCCATCTTTACTGTCCACCATTTTCTTTACTGCAAAAGCAAGCTCTTCATCTTCAATCTTCGAATTCTTTAGGCTCTCTTTGATGTAGTTTCTTAGGTAGTGACTCGTTGCACCCAAAAGTTCGGGGAAAAGAGACCTCCTGTCCAAGCGCTCGTAAAGACTAAAGGCAATATCTTCATAGTCCTTTTCCACAGCAATCCTGAAGAACTCCCTAAACTCCTCGTTTGCAATCTCCCTAATGCTCTCGGGAAACACAAGCCATATTCCATCCGTTTCAAACTCCCACATTAAAGGCTCATCAAACTCAACCTTCGCAAACTTTTCCCAGTTAAGAATGCTCCACTCCTCATCAACCTCAGCACTCTCTTTGAGCTCCAGCATTGGAGAGTAAAGCTCCCCTTTCAGAATCCCTTCTTCCTTGAGCTTCAACAGTTCTTGAAGATACTGAGGCGTATCTTTTCCTTTGACGGCAAACCCCCAATAGTGGTGCCTAACCCTCAGCCGGCCGATATAGATCTCTACCCCTTTGTACTCCTTTTTGTCGTAGATCTTAAGAACCTCTACTTCTTCTCTCTTTGACGGGAACGTATCAACTTCCCAGAACTTGTTGAGTGGAGAGGCGAAGATAAAGTGGAACTTTCCAAGACTGAGCTTGTCTTTTGCAATATAAAGCTCTCCCCTCGAGAAATACGCCATTCCCGGCAAGAGCGACCTGTAGTATTCGGACTTATCTACTTCCTCTATTACATATCCCTTAAGCTTGAGCCAGTTTATAAATCGGATTAAGTCCCTTACACTGGACTTTTCCAAAAGTTTGTACCTTATCCACGGTTCATCGAGCAGGAGGAAATAGCTCTCATCACTTGCCGTTCTTATAGAGGAGTAATTAAAAGCTGGCCTCAGGATGCGGATTTCCCTTTTACCCGTAATTGGATTGTCGTAGAGCTTTGCTTTTTTCTCATCCACGAGCTCCATGGCAAGCTCCTTCTCAAACTCGTTCAGCTCGTCCCAATCAAGAATCTTGAGCTCACTCAAGAGGTAGTGGAGGTGCTTTTTCACAACGAGTCGGTTTTTGAGGTTTATGGGCATGTATTCGATTATCCCTTTCTCAAGTTTTTCTACCAGCTCCTCAACGTGCTCCTTATAGTAATAGTCTAGGCCGTTTTTTCTTAAAACGATTGCATTTATGGCTTCCCTTTCCTGTTTTCTTCCTGCTCTTCCGAAGCGCTGGATAAGGGAGAACAGCCCATCAGGTAGTATTCCATAGTTTACAACGGCATCCAGGTCGCCTATATCAATTCCAAGCTCCAGAGCGTTTGTTGTCAAAAGCACGAGAAGTTTCCCTTCCTTAAAGTCCTTCTCAATTTCCCAGCGAATGTTTTTTGGAAGGGTGCCCTTGTAAGTAGTGGTTTTGTAAACCGCTGGAGACGTCAAAAGAAACCTCATGAGCTTTTCAGTCCCTTTTCTTGAATCAAAGAAAACAAGGGTTTTAATGCCTTTCTCAGCCAGCTTTTCGACGATTGCCCTTAAAAGCTGCATCTCATTAAGCCTCCTTGGCTCGAACATCACGAGGTATCGTTTTGGGAAGGGGTTTGCAGGCTTTGTAATAGCATCAAAGGGCTTTCCAAAAAAGGTTTCCGCAAACTCTTTTGGATTCCTCAGTGTTGCTGAGAGGGCTATTATTTGTGGTCTCCTCCCGTATCTCTCCAGCGCCTTGAGAAGCCGTTTAAAAACGTAAGCGGCGTTAGTTCCGAAAACACCCCTGTAAATATGAAGTTCATCAACTACGAGATACCTCACATTCCTCAAAAGCCACTCGTAATCTTTTCTCTTCCTTAGAATGTTATAGTGCAGCATATCCGGAGTCGTGAAAACAACCCTCGGCTTTTCTTTAATGAGCCTCCTCCTCTCGCTCCACTCAACATCGCCCGTTAGAATTCTTGCACTAACCATCTTTCCTGTAAGCTGGAAAAAGTGGAAGTTCTCAATGCTGAACTTTTCGTATTGGTTGTTTATTAATGCCCTCGTTGGATAAACGAGCAGATACGTGTCTTGAGGATTTGAGAGATAGTTATCAAATATAGCCAGTCTAAAAATTTCGCTTTTGCCGGAGGCGGTTGGGGTTGTCACCACTATGTTCTCTCCAGAATAGAGGGCTTTCAAGGCATCAACCTGATGCTTATAGAGCTTAAAGCCCATCTCTTCAACTAACTTGTTCACTTCAGGATTTTTAAACTCAAAAGAGCCGTATTTACCCCGCTTAGGCTTAAACTCTTTAAGGGCTACAATCTCACTTTTTAATCCCTCAAAGATGCTCAGCATGACAAGAATAATTTTTGCTTTTTGGTTAAAGTACTTTTTGCCGAGATTGAAAAACTTGAGGTATCTAGAATCAAAACTGTCACCACCGAGTGATATTGTAAAATTTAAAAAAAGGATCTGTTATTGTTAACCCCACTCCAAGAATATTTCGTAATAGTTTCTGCTACTCTTGTCTAGATATGCATAGTAAAGAACATCATGGCTTCCCCAATTATTAATTTTGACTTCATAATGTGGCCTGTAGTTGGATTTACTCTCTCTGTATGTTTCAACGTTCCCTGTAAAGCACACCTGTACTCCTTCACCACCGCATATTGAGAGGGAAGTACTGAAGTAAACCCCTCCATTGTCTGTTGGTGCATCAAAGCTTATAGCGAACTCATTTGCACCCTCCAATTTATATCTTGTCTCCCTCTCAAGGTTTGAGGGTATTCCTCCGCTGTAAGAGCCTGTAACTGTAGAGTGAAAGTTTTTTATTCTCACAGGGATTAAGGACCAAATGTCTCTGCACCATAGGGAGGTGCATATTTCGTTTTCAGTTATCTGGTAAAGAACATCAGAAGTCACCAGCCTAACATCACCACTGGAGGCAGTATAAGTTATCCACACGTCTTTGTCTTGAACCAAGGTGGGGCCACTACTCAACCAACCGTTTGGATCCGGCGTCCCACCCCATGTTTCCTGAGAAAAGCTCTCGTAGGTTACTGCATCGTTTCTTTCAATGACCCACTTAACATCTATTCCTGGAATACTTCTTATTATGGCTGTTTTTATTCCATTCATCCTGACCGTGCCATGGTCTGTGACCGAAGCAGTCTGAACGTAATTTCCTTTTTTGGCGGGTTCATAATGAAGGGGAACCTCTGCAGAGATTCTTGCCAAGGGTTTTTTAGGCTCGAAACTTATCACTCGTGCACCCCAATAATTTTCATCTGCAACTATTACTAAGAGAGAAACTGGTCTGAACCTCGTCTTAAGGACGCTCTCACTTTTTCCATTCGCTTGCACATTCTCCACATATGTATCAATGGGTATTCTCTCTATCTTTACAGTTGGTGAGAGAAGAGAACCTGAGTACAAAGTCCTTGGATGCTCTTTGCTATAGTCCTGAACTATTACAACCGGATTATGGAGACTTTTATTAACTTTTATCTCAATGCTTGCAAGCCCTACAGGCTTTCCTTGAAGCCAGTCTAAATATACGCTGTAAAGGACATCAGAGTTCTCTGGAGAGACTCCCTGAGCTGTAGGAATTCCTACAAACACCACCAAAACGATGGCTAATGCAGTTACTACAACCTTGCTCTTCCTTTCCATCTATTCCCCTCCAGATGAGATATTGCGATAATATTACATCAAAGTAGTATAAAAACATTTCTACATAGTTAAACTATACTAACGATCTTAGATGATTAAATATTAAAAATAATGGTGGTTGATAGGTCAACATAATTTAAATACTAAAAATCCTTAAATCCTTCCTTAATAGCTATATCACAATAGCCTTCTTTGGAAGTTCACTGCCAGGTATTTCACGTATTCTCTCTGAACTTCAGGTTTCCTCTCCCTTTCCCAAAACCTTCTCAAACCCTCGAAACCAAACATCACCACATCACCAATAATTAATAGAATGCTCAAACTACAAGGAAATACTGGTCAAAAATGGCCAACTCCAACAAATAGAGGCCAATTCTTCAACAACTTTTTAAAGGCATTCCAGAAATGGTAACCGGTGAGGCTTATGAGGATCGCGGTCATCGATTACGACAAGTGTAATCCCGACAAGTGCGGTCATTTCCTGTGTGAGAGGGTATGTCCAGTAAATAGAATGGGTGGAGAAGCTATAATCATCGACGAAGACAACTATAAGCCCATTATTCAAGAGGCAAGCTGTACTGGGTGTGGGATATGCGTCCACAAATGTCCCTTCAATGCTATAACGATAGTTAACCTCCCAGAGGAGCTGGAGGAAGGGTGTGTACACAGATACGGAGTTAACGGCTTTGCCCTCTACAGATTACCAGTGCTCAAGGAGGGCATGGTAGTTGGTATCCTAGGTCCAAACGGTACCGGTAAGACCACTGCTGTTAGAATACTCTCCGGAGAAATGATTCCTAACCTCTGCGGTTCCAACGACAGCTGGGACAATGTCATAAGGATGTTCAGGGGAAATGAGCTCCAGAACTACTTTGAAAAGCTCAAAGAGGGCAACATAAAGAAGGTAGTTAAGCCCCAGTACGTTGACTTAATCCCCAAGGTCGTTAAAGGGAAGGTAAGAGACCTCCTTCAGAAGGCAGATGAAAAGGGTATTCTGGAGAAGCTTGTCGAAGAGCTTGAGCTTTCAAATATCCTAGACAGGGAAATTCAACATTTGAGCGGTGGTGAATTGCAAAGAGTGGCAATAGCGGCAGCCATGGCAAGGGATGCAGACTTCTACTTCTTTGACGAGCCGTCCTCATATCTTGACATAAGGCAGAGGCTTAAAGTTGCAAGAGCAATTAGAAAACTTGCAGAAGAAGGGAAATCCGTTATGGTCGTTGAGCACGATTTAGCGGTTCTTGACTATTTGAGCGACATCATTCACATAGTCTATGGTAAGCCCGGAGCATATGGTATCTTTTCAATGCCCAAAGGAACCAGAGTCAGTATAAACGCCTTCTTGGAGGGCTATCTCCCCGAGGAAAATGTAAGGTTCAGGCCTTATCAGATAAGGTTCACAAAGCTCAGCGAGAGGCACAGCCAAGCTGGAGATGTTCTTGTAGAGTATCCAAGACTAGTTAAAGACTATGGAAGCTTTAGGCTTGAAGCAGAGGGGGGAGAGCTGTACAAGGGAGAAGTTGTGAGCATAGTGGGGCCTAACGGCATAGGTAAGACAACTTTCGTAAAAATGCTGGCTGGAGTTGAAGAACCAACGGAAGGGAAAGTAGAATGGGAGCTCAAAGTAAGCTACAAGCCCCAGTATATAAAAGCCGACTATGAAGGGACAGTTTATGAGCTCTTAAGTAAAATTGACGCTGCAAAGCTCATGAGCAACTTTTACAAAACCGAGCTTCTCAATCCTCTAGGAATTCCAGAGCTCTACGATAGAGCCGTAAACGACCTAAGTGGTGGTGAATTGCAAAGGGTGGCAATAGCTGCCTGTCTGTTAAGGGATGCCGATTTATACCTTCTCGACGAGCCTTCCGCCTATCTCGACGTTGAGCAGAGGTTGGCGGTTTCAAGGGCTATAAGGCATTTAATGGAAAAGAACGAGAAAACCGCACTTGTAGTTGAGCACGATGTGCTGATGATAGACTACATAAGCGACCGCATAATGGTATTTGAAGGCGAGCCAGGCAAACACGGTAGGGCTTTGCCCCCAATGGGTATGAGAGAAGGGATGAACAGGTTTTTAGCAAACGTGGGCATAACCTTCAGGAGAGACCCAGACACTGGAAGGCCAAGGGCAAATAAAGAAGGAAGCGTCAAGGACAGAGAACAGAAGGAGATAGGGGAATACTACTACGTGAGCGAATAGCCGAAGATTCTTTGTATCACGTTTAGCTTTTCCTTTTTTGGATTTTCTTTCTTCTGGTGGGCCAGTTTTGATGTTAAGGCTCTAAGGTTGCTCTGGAAGCCTTTAGTAACTAAAAGTTATTATCAAACAGGAGGTTATGATATTTTGAGGTTTTTGTAACGAAATTTTTTCGGAATTTTGAGCGGAAGCTCCTCAGGAATCCTTTGATATTCTCTCCTCGTGGAAATTTAATTTTTTTGGATTTAATGATGTTTTAAGGCTTTGTTTTTGATTTTGGCTTTTATTTTGTCTCTGGAAGTCTTATGAACATTTTTGTGCATGAAAGAAAAGTAGTAAATTCAGGCGAGTGAGTGCTTTGAAGTCTTTTCTGAAAGCTGGAATTCAAGCCAGTTGAAGGGAGTTTTATTGACCCTTTGTGGAAAGGCTTATAAATTTCAAGCTTTCTAATTACTTTATAGGGAGTTTAGAGGAAAATTCGCCCCGGTTCCAATAAGACTTTAAAAGAATTGAAAGAGTTGGTCTTTTTTCTATACCGTATTCTTCCGCCCCGTTCCAATAAGACTTTAAAAGAATTGAAAGGAGGATACCCAGCCATTCTGGAAACATAAGTTCGAAAGTTCCAATAAGACTTTAAAAGAATTGAAAGTTTCTTACTCCCAACATTTCAGCATTTCTAACTAATCGTTCCAATAAGACTTTAAAAGAATTGAAAGCTTTTCAAATTCATGGTATCTCTGCCTTGCTTCATGGGTTCCAATAAGACTTTAAAAGAATTGAAAGTTGAAGACCTTTGGGGGTCTCTGGCATGATGTCATCAAGTTCCAATAAGACTTTAAAAGAATTGAAAGACAGCTTCATCTAACTTGACGACAATCTCGACATCAGGTTCCAATAAGACTTTAAAAGAATTGAAAGACTTCTTTTCCACAGATACTACATTTCTTCTTTTCTTCCATAGTTCCAATAAGACTTTAAAAGAATTGAAAGAGGGGGGACGCTAGAACCCCTTAAAATATTGAGTTCCAATAAGACTTTAAAAGAATTGAAAGTTCTTTTAGTTTCTTGAACGTTATTTCTATTTCTCTTGTTCCAATAAGACTTTAAAAGAATTGAAAGTAAAATATTGAAAAAAGAAGTTACGACGGATTTAGAAAGTTCCAATAAGACTTTAAAAGAATTGAAAGAAAATGGATTATTAGCCGACGGGGGCGGTACCGATGGTTCCAATAAGACTTTAAAAGAATTGAAAGAAAACCGTAGCTACGGGTATTTTGTTCCCTTCCGGGGGTTCCAATAAGACTTTAAAAGAATTGAAAGAAAGCTGGGGAGAGTGATTAAATGAAAATGAAAGGTTCCAATAAGACTTTAAAAGAATTGAAAGAGAATATTCCATCTCTAGCGCACGGCTATAAATTTCCGTTCCAATAAGACTTTAAAAGAATTGAAAGCTAGCTTCGTCAATGATATAAAGCAAATAGGGGGCATGGTTCCAATAAGACTTTAAAAGAATTGAAAGAAACATTTTCCACGAAAAGGCTACCCTAGTGGGCATGAGTTCCAATAAGACTTTAAAAGAATTGAAAGATATTCTAAATTTATCGAATTCTTAGAAGACTACCTAGTTCCAATAAGACTTTAAAAGAATTGAAAGGCCGACGACGTGGACGGCTAGAGAAGCGTTAAATTTAGTTCCAATAAGACTTTAAAAGAATTGAAAGTTCTTTAACAATAGTTCGACGTCCTCTTCGGTCGCGGTTCCAATAAGACTTTAAAAGAATTGAAAGGAATTCCCCCGCCCCGGATTTTTCCCCGCGCTAAAGCCGCTATTAGCGTTCCAATAAGACTTTAAAAGAATTGAAAGAGTTACTACTACAGTAACGAACGACACCGCTAGGTTTGTTCCAATAAGACTTTAAAAGAATTGAAAGTAGGTCTTTTGAAATTTGAGGTATACCTTTACCGTTTGTTCCAATAAGACTTTAAAAGAATTGAAAGCGGTCTAAAGGGACGCGTTCACCGTCTAAGTCCGCACAAAGTTCCAATAAGACTTTAAAAGAATTGAAAGTAGGGTCTTAATGTTTCAACGAGAATAATGAGGTCAATCGAAGGTTCCAATAAGACTTTAAAAGAATTGAAAGTCAACCAGCTTGAGTATCAGGGCGATTGTAATTGCGAGAGCGTTCCAATAAGACTTTAAAAGAATTGAAAGATGTCTCTCATTCTCTCTGTTTTTTCACCGCTGACACCGTTCCAATAAGACTTTAAAAGAATTGAAAGGAAGAGATCGATGCAAACTATGTTCTCCACCAATTGGAGTTCCAATAAGACTTTAAAAGAATTGAAAGTATTGAAAACGACCCCGTGAGTAAAAAGGCAACTCTGTTCCAATAAGACTTTAAAAGAATTGAAAGGAGCTTGGGTATCTAAAGACAAGTGTCGAGCCGTCTTGGTTCCAATAAGACTTTAAAAGAATTGAAAGCTTTAAGCTGGGAGATTTACGTAGAGGTTGATGCATACGTTCCAATAAGACTTTAAAAGAATTGAAAGCACTTCCTCCGGTAAAGCCCCTTCACTTACCAAGTCGCGTTCCAATAAGACTTTAAAAGAATTGAAAGGTAAGTCGTAGTTCACAAGGTCGCTTTGGAGCTTAGAGTTCCAATAAGACTTTAAAAGAATTGAAAGAATTTGAAGCAACTTTTAGTTCTGCTGATGGGCTTACGTTCCAATAAGACTTTAAAAGAATTGAAAGGTCTGGTTCGCTAAGCACTTCTTGTGCTACGTCATCGGTTCCAATAAGACTTTAAAAGAATTGAAAGTGCATTGACCCTTGCAGAGAATGTGAAATGATCCGTGTTCCAATAAGACTTTAAAAGAATTGAAAGATTCATATTTTTCTCAGCATCTATTTTATGGCTTAACGTTCCAATAAGACTTTAAAAGAATTGAAAGAGAATTGGAGCACCAGCGTAGTAGGCAATTGAGAGTGTTCCAATAAGACTTTAAAAGAATTGAAAGAAGCTCTTTACGATTTCAACGACTTCATACGGGATGTGTTCCAATAAGACTTTAAAAGAATTGAAAGCGGATGGACTCACTGGACAAAGTGCGGTTACTGAATAGTTCCAATAAGACTTTAAAAGAATTGAAAGTAGGAAATCCCTCTTTAGAGTCCCAATGATTGCAGAGGTTCCAATAAGACTTTAAAAGAATTGAAAGGGAATGATGAAGAATATTAGGCCAACCCCTATCACGAGTTCCAATAAGACTTTAAAAGAATTGAAAGATAGGCCGATGCCTTGACATCAACGTGCCGTGGAATCCACGTTCCAATAAGACTTTAAAAGAATTGAAAGATCAATTGAAGGCTTGAAGAGGCCGCGTCCGCTTGGGTTCCAATAAGACTTTAAAAGAATTGAAAGTCGCATAGGCTTCCAAAAGGTCTTCCGGCTTGCGGGTTCCAATAAGACTTTAAAAGAATTGAAAGTCCTTCGCCGTCAAGGCCTTTCGTCTGATGCTTTCCTCAGTTCCAATAAGACTTTAAAAGAATTGAAAGTGAGTGGTGGGATGAGAACGTGTACTAACCCTTCTGTTCCAATAAGACTTTAAAAGAATTGAAAGACGTTTGGGACAAAGTTTAGGGACACGGGAACAGTAGGTTCCAATAAGACTTTAAAAGAATTGAAAGACAGGACTAAGCGGGGCAGTTTACGAGGGCTATATTGTTCCAATAAGACTTTAAAAGAATTGAAAAGTTATCCTCGAAGTATTCTCTCTCGTAATCCCCGTAGGTTCCAATAAGACTTTAGAAGAATTGAAAAACCCACTTTCCGAACACTGTTATCATGTCATCGATGTTGTTCCAATAAGACTTTAGAAGAATTGAAAGACCCGAAGCCCCTTAGCGACCGAGTAGAGCTTGAAAGACCCACCTCAAAAACAAAATTGCACTACTTCTGGGCAACTTTGTTAATGAGCCTCAAAATGTAGGTGTTCTCTTCAACGGTTGTTGCTCCCCTGTTTCTTGGGATGCCCAGGTCGATAGTAGCTCTAATCCCATATTCCTTGAGAAAATCGTGAGCCTTTGCTTTTATACTCCCATACTCACTCCTTTTTATCAGTCCATAGACCGTTGGTCCCCAGGAGCTCTGCCCATAGCCGTATGTGTTCTCACTCAGGAACTCCATGATGAGCTTAACATCCTCTCTGAACTCTCCACCTTGATACTCTTCAAAATGCTTCCCAACCAGTTTTTGAATTTCACTCAAATGCTTTCCAAACTCTTCGATGTTTTTCTCCTTTAACGCCGGCAACAGCCCCAAAAGAACTCTGTGGGAGATTTTCTCCGCTATGCTGCTTTCCCCTTTCACGCTCTGCATTATTGGTTTTTCTTCCTCCTCGTCAAAGCCCTTCTTTGCTTCTGGAATTATTAAGAGAAATCCCCACTCCTCTGGAAAATCTTCCCTAATGATGAGGGGAGGAACCTTATCCTTAACTCCCCCATCTATCACAAACCCACCGTACTTAAAAGCGTAAATTCCAGCACCAGAGTTTTTTCCCCTGCCAAGAAGATGAGCCAGATCCTCGATTTCAATCCTAAGGGAGTTAAGCCTTGCTATTCCCAATCCTACGGCAAGCGTTAGCTGAGTAGTGGAGCCTAAGCCGATGTGCCTTGGGATGGCTTTCTCAACCTCAATGAGGTAGTTAAATCCCGTTGTAAATTTCTGGTTCATTTTATCAACAGCATGGCGTATTGTTTTAGTGTCTTCTTCACTTGCCCTTATTTCAAGCTTATCATGGGGCATTACCCTTATTCTGTACCCTCCCTCAAGGGCAACTCCAAGTGATCCAAATCTCCTCCCCAATGATCCGGAAGGATCTATCAAACCCAAGTGCAACCTCTTCGGTGTCTCGATTAACATTTTCTCACCCCAAATTTTTATAGTGTGGGCATTAAAACACTTTTCGGTGAGAGCATGAAGTTTGCAGGGGTAAGTTTAGATGAGCCAAAAATTATGGGAGTTATTAACATTTCCCCAGAAAGCTTCTATAAGGGAAGCGTTAGGCAAAATGAGGAGGAGCTGATAGAAACTGCAGTTCAAATGGTGAAGGAAGGGGCCTCTTTTATAGACATTGGAGCGAAGTCCACGGCACCGTATTTAGAAACTCAGATACCCGTAGAAGAAGAGATTAGAAGGGCAGTCTGGGCGATAAGCACCATCAGGGAGCATGTTAAAGTTCCAATAAGCATAGATACAACTAATGCAAAAGTTGCCGAGGAAGCCATCAAAGCAGGAGCAGACATCATAAACGACGTTACCGGTCTCAAAGGAGACTCAAGGATGGCAGAAGTTGCCAGGGAGTATAATGTTCCGGTGATAGTTTGTGCCCATAAAGAAGTAAAGAACTTCACCGATCCAGTTCATGAAGTCATTGATGCCCTCGAAGAGAGCCTCCAGATTGCATATAAAAACGGAATTGAAAAAGAGAGAATAGCAATTGACCCAGCAATTGGATTTCTAAGGCCTAAATATCCCCCATGGTACGAGTGGGACTCAAAGGTTATCGCAAACCTGAACCTGCTAAAAGTCTTTGGGCTTCCCATCCTGGTTGGAGTATCGAGGAAGTCGTTTATAGGAGCCATAACCGGAAGAAAAGACCCGTTGGAAAGATTAGCCGGAAGTCTAAGCGCAACAGCGATAGCAGTATGGAATGGTGCTAACATTGTAAGAACCCACGACGTTAAAGAGACCCTCGATGCCGTAAAGATGGCGAACTTCATAAAAAAGTTTAGAGGGTGAGCTCCCTCACCTCGAACTTTTCCCCCTTTAAGTCTATGGTTGTGTAAAATGCCCTTCCGTTTGGAATTTCTTCAAAGGGGAGGGACGAATAAAGCTCAAAAGTTGAAGATACGATGGCAAAGAGACCTTTTTCTTCAACTTTTAAAAGGCGTGAATATCTTCTGTACAGCGGGTCTTTCTCTCTCTTCTCCACCATGTAGGCAGTTACAAACCCCCTAATCTCTTCTGGGGTTATTAAAAGGGTGCCCGTGTTGAGCGTGGTATTAACTGCGGGAAGAACAACCTTAAACGCGTTAAGAACCTCACTTTCCTCAAATGAGGACAATTTGCTCAAAAGATAAAGTCCAAATACATAGCTGTCGGAGGCGTCTTTAAGCTCTTCTTCCTCAAACCCTGCCATTTTTATAAGTTCATCCTTTCTCAGGTCACCGTTGTGATAAAACCAAAATGTAAAGCCCTTTGGAGACGAATAAGAAAACGGTTGAGCATTGAATAGGTTGACACTTCCTTGGCTTGCAGCTCTCGTGTGGGCCAATAAAACTCCAAAACCTTTTAAGGAGTCTAAAAGCTTTTCAACTCCTTCTTTATCCTCAAAAATGGGTTTGATCGTTTTGTAATGTTCGGCTTTGTCTTTGGACATCCAGAAGAATCCCCATCCATCTTTATGGGAGGGACTCTTACCTAATGCTACTTTATAAAGGTCATTTTCAGAGGATTTTACCAGCGCATCTACAAGGTCTTTCATCGCTTCTCCATTTCCAACTGCAAACAGCACCCTGCACATTTTATCCACCAAACTTTTTTAGGCAATACTGTTTAAAAAGGTTGGAGGAGTAGAAATGATGCTGAAGCTGTTAAAAGAGAGGGCAATGAAAGCGATTGAAGAGGAATTCAAGCTGGTGGACTTTTCCTTTGCTTTACCATACACTTACGTTGTTATTGAAGGGGAAAAGGGAAAATCTATAGGGCTAGCTATGACTCTCCCAGAGGAGATTGGTGAATATAAAAATACCTTCACAGAGCCAAGCTTGGAGGAGTTTATAGAAAAGGCAGACAGCCTTAACATAATAGAAAGAACCCTTGGACTTGCGGCGATCAACGCTGTTTCTCAGTACTACTTAGAGGTGGTGGATGAAGAAAAAGATGCTATAGAGCTAATAGAAGAGGAAAAAGTTGCCGTTATAGGGAACATGCCTCCAATCGTAAAGGCGTTAAAAGATAAGAACAAAAAGGTGTTCGTGTTCGAGAGAAACCCCAAACTCTGGGACAGAGAGACCCTAAGCGATGCCCTTGAGTACATTCTTCTCCCAGAAATGGAAGCTGTAATTGTGAGTGGCTCTGCATTGTTAAACTGCACCCTTGATATGATACTTGAGAGGAGTAAAAGGGCAAAGAAAATCATACTCACCGGGGCAACAGCCCAAGCATTGCCGGAGTTCTTCAAGGGGACAGGAGTTACTCATCTTGCCTCTGCAAAGGTCATCGATATCGAGAAAGCCCTTATAAACCTAAAACTCGGAAGTTTTAGGGGATTTGGAAAGCAGAGCAAGAAATACGTTATTGAAGTCTGACAGGTGTGAGAGATGCTTGAAATCCAGAGGGCTGTAATAAGCGTTCTCAAAAAGGTTCGAGAACACAGGTTGCTCTATGAAAGAAACGAAGAGGCGGTAAAGCAGCATCTTATAGGGGAGATATTCAAAGCCTTGGGATGGAGCTGGGAGAACCCAAAAGAGGTAAGACCCGAAGAGAGAACGGAAGAGGGAAGGGCTGACTATGCTCTCGTCATCAATGACAGAGTGATAGCCTATTTGGAGGCCAAAAATTTAAGCGTAAACGTTTTGAAAAGTGAAAAACCCCTAAGACAGCTCGCCAAATACTGCTTTTCTCATGGAGTTAAATATGGTATTTTAACAAACGGCATACAGTGGAAAGTGGTGAAGGCCTTCGAAGAAAACTCCACTCTTGAGGATAGGGTTCTTCTGAGGATAGACCTCTCTAACGAGCCTCTTGAGAAAAGCTCCTTGAAACTCAGCTTCCTCTCAAAGGAAAGGATATCCTCGCTGGAAGAACATGCCAACTACCTAAAGGCTTTTTACTGGGGTTTTGAGATGCTAAAGGCGAAAGGATACTCAAAAGATTCCCTCATTTCATACCTGCAGAGCACGATAAGGCCAAGCTTCTTCCTTCTGGAGCATCTGAGCGGTGATGAAATTCCACAAGCCCTCTACGTATACGACAATGGATGGAAAGTTGTTCCTCTAATCGAGAAGAGCATGAAAGGTGTTCTGCTTTCCCTGTTGCTATATTTAGCGGAGAAAGCAGAGAAAAAAGAAAAAACTGAATTGCTCGAAGCGTACAGGCACTTGAGGGGAGTTCCTTTGGATAGGGAGAAAATAATGTTTCTCCTTAAAGGCTTAGAAAAAGAGAAGGGCGTTAAGGTGGGAATTGAAATCTAAGGATCTTCAAAGAGCCACAATACAGCGTTGGGGAATCTCCTTGACCAGTAGTATTCGTTGTGTGTGGCACCTTTTTCTTCAATCACCATTAAGTTAACTCCCTCTGTGGACTCTATCTCTGGATACTTGAAGCAGACATATATTGAGCAAGGAACTCCAAAAATTATAAATTCCCCAAGAAGAACTCAAAATGAGGGAGGGCAATGATAAAGAACAAGCTAATTGTGGTCACTGGAGGGGCAGGGTTCATAGGCTCCCACATAGCTGAAGAGCTCAGCAAAGAGAACGAGGTGGTAGTGATAGATAACCTCTATTCAGGCAAAGCCGAGAACGTCCCTTCAAATGTGAAGTTCATTCAGGCTGATATAAGGGACTACCAAAGCATAGCCGAGCTAATTTCTCAAGCGGATTACGTTTTTCATGAAGCTGCTTTGGTTAGCGTTGTTGAGAGTGTAGAGAAGCCAATTCTCACCGAAGAGATAAACGTCCTCGGCACTTTAAACATTCTGAAAGCCCTGAGCGAGGGACATGGAAAGCTAATATTTGCCTCCTCTGCCGCAGTCTATGGAGACAACCAGAACCTCCCCCTCAAAGAGAGCGAAAAACCCAACCCTTTGTCTCCCTACGGTGTGACGAAAGTAGCTGGGGAATACCACTGCAGGGTCTTTTACGAGCTTTATGGGGTTCCAACCGTAAGCTTGAGGTACTTCAACGTTTTTGGAGAAAGGCAAGGTTACAATCAATATGCCGGTGTAATAAGCATCTTCATAAACAGGGCTCTTAAAGGGGAACCCCTAATAATCTACGGCGATGGAAAGCAAACGAGGGACTTCATTTACGTTAAAGATGTTGTAAAGGCAAATATCCTTGTAGCTAAGAGCAGTAAAGCAAACGGGAAGGTCTTCAACGTTGCGAGGGGAGAGAGAACAACAATACTTGAACTTGCGCTCAAGGTCATCGATGCCACAAATTCTCCGAGCTCAATCATCTTTGATAAGCCAAGACCCGGGGACATAAGGCACAGCCAGGCGGATATAAGCGAGATAAGAAAACTTGGTTTTGAGCCGGAGTATTCACTTGAAGAGGGACTATTGAAGACAATTGAGTGGTACAAGCATAGGGGAGTAGGATGAAGCAAATTGTCCTCAAAAGAAGTGTCAGGAGCATCTTGTTTCTTATGGTATTCGGGCTGGTAATTGGTGCGCCAATGCTTGTGATAGTCCTTGCCCATGATATTCCTCTCAAGATAAAAGCTGGAGTGACTGCTTTCATTGGCCTGTGGTTTGGGCTTACTCTTTTTGCATTCTACCGAACAAAGAGAAGCCTCAAAAAAGTTGAAGAGTTAGAAAGGCTTATTTCCGTTAGTGGATATGAGCTCAGGTTTTCCACTCCCGTACAAGCTGAGGTTGGATACTTCCATGCGAGCGGTTATTGGAGCTCAAGTGGAAAAAGCAGAAGCTATCACGTTTTTAGAAACTTCTTGAAGGAATCAGAAACCACTTTAAGTTCCCTAAAGTTTGAAAACAAGCCTTTCCTTCTTGCAATTGCCCAAGACGGAGAGGGCGAAGTTCGTCTTCCGGGGATTAGGATTTTGAATGAGACACTCCAGGGAGCCCTCATACTGTATGCAAAGCCTTCCTACAAATTCAGCTTTCCCGTTGAAAGCTTTAGTGTTTCCTATGAGGGAGATTTTGCCGAGGCCAGAATAGAAGAGACAGAAAACGGGTTTAGGGTTTCGGTAAGTGCAAACCTCTCAAAGGCAAAAAGAGCTAAAGTGGAGCTAATTTCAAGGGGAGAAAGGGCTGTTAAAGAGCTCATCGGCGATACAAAAAACATTGGAGTTTTTGAAAAAGAATTTCTAAACGAGCCTTTGGTGATAGTGGGGCACTATGACCAGATAAGCCCTTTGGAAATCTTAAAAGCCGGTAAATTTGGAAGAATAATATCTGGACATGGAAAGTTCATCCTCAGGTTAGCGCTGGATATTCCTTTTAGACCTGATATAAAAGAAGAAATTGAGTTTGAGGTTATCCCAAAGGAAGAGACTACTTCTTGGGGACTTTGAAGCTCATCGCCTGCTTTTGCTGTAGCTGCTGGGCTTTTTGAGCTAATTCTTGAAGCTTGTGTTCCAGCTGGTGTAATGCTTCTTGAGTCTTTGCAATGGCACTTTCGTACTCCTTGATCCTCTCTTCAAGGTATACTATTGCATCATCAATGCTCTTCTCGATTGCGTATCCGGAACCAACGCTAACTATAGCATTGTTTTTGTCTTCTATCCTTCCCTTTAAGAACGAACCAGCCCCTATTGGAACGAGAATCTCAGGCTTCTCTTCTTCAACATTTTTTAGCCCTTCAAGGGTCTCTTTTACGGCCTGGAACTCATTCTTACCAAGGGTTAAGAGCTCAAGGTTTTGGGCCAAAAGCTGTGCCTGGGCTTGTAAAAGCTGATACTCATAAGCCAATCTCTCAAGCTGTTCTTTGTTTTCCATTTCCATCACCAAAAAAGAGTAACTGGAGAAGTTTTTAAGAATGTTGGTTAAAAAATAAAGTGTCAAGCAAGCTCTAGGCTGAGTCTTCTAACTATTGGGTTTTCTGCCTCTTCTGGCTTTATCTCTTCAACGCTCTCTATGTATATCTTTGATCTCTTAACGCGGTGCTTGCTTCCAATCTCTGAAAGAACAAGCTCCTTAATGTCTTCTGGCTTTAAAGCCCTGTACTCCTTGGTGAACTTGAACTTCCTTCCGTTCTTTTCAAAGACTCCCCTAACTCTGAACACCTTAACCTCCATCGCCCATCACCCCAAAAAGCCTAATGCTTCTTCAATCTTAACTATCTCAGGACCAGTTGTGAGGTGCCCAACTACAACACCAAAGGAATTTGCAATCATACATGAACCCACAAAGGGAACACCCATATTGGCAGTTCCCACATAAAAATCAACTTTGAAGAGGTCTTCAAGCCACTCAAGTTCTTCATCAGTTGCTTCGGGGTGAACAAGACCGCCTTTATTCGTAACAACCCCAACGCTTCCAACTGCATGGTAGTTGGCTATTATCCCCCTCTCAACTTCGACACCAAAGATATCCTCGAACTGCTTCGCTTCTTCCCTTGTAAACTTTGAGCTTATCAAAGCAGCTTTATCGTTCACAAGTATAAGGTTTCCAAAGGCGGTGAGCTTGCTTAAGACAGGCTCAACCCTAACATCCAGGCCGTTCTCCTCTAGGGAAGTTTTAATTTTCTCAAGTTCGGAGTCCCAGATGTAGTAGGGAACCACTACAGCACTTGAATTTGCAGCGGCGAATATTCCGACTATTCTTGACTTCATTATGCTCGTTTCAATAACCGGAACCTTTAAAACTTCCCTGAGGACGTTAAGCTTCTTCTCTTGAAGCCCTTCTCTAACTAGGGCAAACTTATCAGTGGCTAAGCCAAATACCCCAAGATACGGCGAGTTTTCAAAGTCCAGTCTTTCAATGTGCATTTCCACACCTCGGTTTTCCCTCATTGGAAAAAATTAGGAATCAAGCAAGGTGTACTTCAGCCACCTTAACGCCTTCCCTCTCTTCGATGGTTACCTTGACACGGAGCTTGCTTGGTGGCTTCTCGATGCCTCTCTCCCAGATCTTTTCGTTAACGTCTGTGCCTATTATGACCTCATCTGCCTTTGTGTGCCTGGCTATGAACTCTCTAACAAAGCGAGCGGCTCTTGGCGCTCTCTTCCATCTTGGGACGATTTTCTTGACCTTTCTAATAGGAACAACGTAAATTCTCTCTTCCGCCATCTCACATCACTCCTTAAGCTTGGTTCTCCTCCAGTATCTCCTCTTGGGGTGAGTCAAAACCTTCCTGTTGGTTTTCACAATAACCCAAACAGGTATTCTCCTATTTTGCTTAGCTGCCTTCGCCAAGCGGAGCTTCTTTGCCAACGGTTTGTTTCTTGCCATTCTTAACCCCTCCTTAAGTTGTGAACGTGAAAAGCCCAACTAATGCCCGATTAGTAAAGCCTTATTTAAATTTTTGCTTTCACTCACATTCAAAGATTAGGGGTTAAAAAGCTTTTCATTCGAATAGGCAAGAAAAAGAAGAAAAGGTCACCCTATCTGGAAAGCTGTACTCCTAAGCTCTCCCCTCTCAAAGCGGTGTGGGTCATACCACTCCCAGTCAAGTGGCACGTGAGTTTTTCCTTTAACAATCAGCTCTGCCATTGCTTCTCCAACTCCTGGAGCCATCATAAAGCCGTGTCCGCTGAAACCAGCCGCAATGTAGAATCCATCTATGTAGTTAATCTTTCCTATAGCCGGATTGCTGTCCGGAGTCTTTGCGTAAAACCCCGCCCACTGCCTTAGTATGTGAACATATTTCAACGCTGGGATTATTCTCGTTGCCCATTTGAGCACTTCCCTTAAGAAGTCATACGTTGGAGTTACATCGTATGTTGGGCCATGCTCTAGTCCAGTTCCACAAAGAACTCCGCCATCTTCCCCATCTTGAATTACATAGGAGTCGTTCCATGCTGGAGGACATACAAGCGGTTCAATCTGCCCTTCTTTAAGTGGTTCCGTTTTAACAAGCTGGTGCTTGTAGGGCTTTATTGGGATGAACTCCTTATCCAGTCCAGCCATCTCGTTTATTATCGGTGCCCAAGCGTTTGCAGCGTTAACAACAACGTCAGCGTTTATAGTCCCTCTGTTTGTTTTCACTCCTTTGACCTCGTTGTTTTCCACGATAATGTCAGTTACCTCAGTATATTCATAAATCTCCGCCCCGAGCTCTTTGGCTTTCCTTGCGAAGGCAAAGACCGTTTTGAAGGGATTCGCCTTCCCATCGGTTGGATTCCACTGCCCAGCCAAGAATTCATCAGCATTTAATAAAGGAACTATCTCTTTTGCCTCCTCTGGGGTTATGAGCCTTGTTGGAACGCCGAACTTGTTGTGGAGCTTTATGTTTTGTTTAAACGCTTCAACTTCCTCTTCAGTTGTTGCGAGGAAGAGATAACCAGTCTGCTTGAAGTTTACGTCATATTCAAGCTCTTCACTGAGCTTTTTCCACCTTTCAACGTTGTATTTTTGCAACTTAATGTTCGCCTCATCGGTAAACTGCTGCCTGATTCCAGTTGCGCACCTAAATGTTGAGCCGTTTCCAAGGTAGCCCTTCTCAACGAGAACAACATCAGCACCAAGCTTTGCTAGGTGGTAGGCTATGGAAGTCCCTGTGCTTCCTCCGCCTATGACAACTACCTCCGCTTTACTCTTCATTCATATCACCCACCAGAACTCCCGCTGGAACTGGTCTAATTGGAATCCTAGTTGCGGGGAGCTTTATCTCATCCGGACTCTTTCCGGTTTTTCTTGCTATTATGCTGATCACCATTGGAAGACACGTTCTTCCCTGACAAGGCCCCATCCCAATTCTCAAAAGACGTTTTATCATCTCTATGTCCGTAACCCCCTGCTCAATTAGCGCCTCAATCTCCTCGAGAGTTACTTCATTACATCTGCATATTATCCTCTCGCCCTTTTCACTCATTCTCTCACCACCTTAACAGCCCTAACATCCCAAGCCAGCTCTATGGGCATCTCAACGGTTATAATTGGTGTATCCCCCTTGCTTTTCTCCCTCGGAATTACTGTGACCACTTTGCCTTCTCCTACTTCCTCTCCGACCCTGTTGAGAAGAACCACTTTTTCGCCCACCTTTGGAACTGGGAGAATCTCGTGAGGCATTGTTACCCTTGCTTTGTCTCCAATATAGTGCACCATGAAAAACGCCAGTCCCGGGCAAATTTGCACGCACAGAGAACAGCCGACGCACTTTTCATAATCAACGATTGGAACCGCATTCGGGTGTTCCATGAGAACCGCATTGGTGGGACATATCTCTTTACACGGCGTACACGGGATTTCTTGAGGGCACTCGGGAACGGCTACGGGTCTTTGTCTTAATCTCTCTTCGCTTGGCAAACCAACGTACTTTTTCAGCTCTTCAACGCTCAGATAGCCCTCCCTTAGGTATTTGGGGATTTCGTTCATTCTACCACCACCTTCTTAAGGCCTTCAAGAACCTTTCTTCCAAATGGCCCGCTCCTGAACTCTTCAAGCTCTTTCTGGGCTTTCTCTATCTCCTTAAGCCATTCTGGAGATGCAACTCCCGCAGCTAAAGCAGCCCCAATTCCGGCTATCTTTCCTTCAAGCATTGCGGTTGTGGCCTCTTCAATACCTGCCGAATCACCAGCAACAAAAATTCCCTTTATCGTCGTTTCCATCCTTGAGTCTCTAATCACAACATGACCACCAAGCTCTGGAACGTACTTTATCTGACATCCAACTTGGTGGAGAAGCTCTATACTCGGTCTCAATCCAACGGCTAGGGCAATTACATCAACTTCAAAGACCTTCTCAGTTCCCGGAATAACGTTCCAATTCTCATCGAGCTGAGCAACAACCGCTCTTTCAACTTTTTCTTTGCCCTCTGCTCTTAGGATTGTATGCCTTGTGAGTATCGGAATGCCGAGTCTCCTAACTTTGGCTGCATGAACGAAATAGCCTCCTATCTTCGGCATTGCTTCAACTATTGCCTCAACTTTCACTCCCGCTTGGTAGAGCTGGTATGCTAGAATTAGTCCCACATTGCCGGCTCCCACTATTAAAACTCTATCTCCCGGCTTTACTCCGTAAGTGTTCATTAGGGTTTGAATCGCACCAGCTCCATAAACTCCGGGCAAATCGTTGTTCTCAAAGGGAATCATCCTTTCCATTGCTCCCGTTGCGACAACAACGGTCTTCCCTTTGAACTCTATCAGCTCCTTGTTCTTTCTAACTCCAACAACGAGCTTCTCCTCTCCATTTTGTAGAAGCATTATTGCGGAGGTTTCCAAGAAAATTTCAATGTTTCTTCTCTTGAGCTCTTCGCTTAATATTTCGGCAATTTTTATTCCCCTAACTCCAGCAAACTGCTCTCTCTTACCAAAGAACTTGTGGGTCTGCTTAACCAATTGTCCTCCGAGCATCGGGTTTTCATCTAAGAGAACAACCTTTGCCCCAGCATCTCTCGCATTTATTGCCGCCATCATTCCAGCTGGACCACCGCCAATCACAATCACGTCTGCCTCTATTCTCGGCGGTTCTTTCCACTTGGGTGGCTTTGTGGTTTTAGGCAAGGCAGGCTTTTCTTCTTGCCTCTCTATTTGCATGCCTTCTTCAACAAGTGTTATACAAGTCCTTACGTTTGGGATACCGTTTACCTTCATTAGGCATGAGGAACACTTCCCAATTGCACAGAAAAGCCCCCTTGGTCTGTGCTTCTTAGTGGAGTGCTGGAAAGTCCTTATACCCGCAGCATGGAGAGCCATTGCAATTGTTTCGCCTTCGTAGGCTTTTATCGGCTTTCCTTCAAAATAAATTGTAATCTCCTTTCCGCGTACTCTTTCAAAATCTAAAATAGGATGTTCAGTAAGTCGCATAAAGTTTCACCAGTGTAAAATAGAGTGCAATACTTTATGAAGATTTTTTCATAAAAAAGTTGTACACCTTTAGTTGTTGAGGAAACAAAAGTAGTAAAAGAAAATAGATTGGGTCAACCCATCTGCAGGGCTTTTTGTCTGAGCTCCCCACGTTCAAAGCGGTAAGGATCATACCATTCAATGGGAAGTGATGTTTTACCCTTGGTTATTAAATCACTAAGCATTTCCGCAACTGCTGGAGCCATCATGAAGCCGTGTCCGCTGAAACCAGCCGCAATGTAGTACTCATCTATTTCATTTATCCTTCCGATTGCAGGGTTGCTATCGGGAGTCTTTGCGTAATAGCCTGCCCAAGTTCTCAAGATCAACAACTCTCTAATTGCAGGAACTATCTTTGAGAGGTAGGCTGTGACCTCGCGCAAGAACGTATAAGAGGGGCTTAAATCATAAGTTGGGCCAACTTCGTAACCCACTCCTCCGATTATTCCACCGTGGTCAGTTTGAGTTAGATAAGAATCTTTGTATCTGAAAGAGATTACCATCGGATTTATTGTATTCTTTTTTATCGGCTGGGTTATTATTGCTTGGTGTTTGTAGGGTTCTATAGGAATACGTATGGGCACCTTGGCCATTGCATTGATGAGCTTAGCCCATGCATTGGTCGCGTTGATTACTATTCCTGTTTTTATAATCCCTTTGTTGGTTTTTACTCCCTTAATTTCGCCTTTCTCTATAATTATGTCTTTGACTTCAGTGTATTCGTATATTTTCGCTCCCATCTCTTGGGCATGTAGGGCAAAAGCTGTCGTTGCATGGAACGGGTCGGCTTTTCCATCAGTTGGGTTCCATGAAGCCGCCATGACTTCACTTACATCCAAAAGAGGTACTATCTCTTTTGCTTCTTCAGGAGTTATGAGCCTTGTAGGAACGCCAAAGCGGTTTTGGATTGATATGTTCTCTTTGAATTGATTGATCTCTTCTTCACTGTAGAGTAAGAAAAGATAACCCGTCTGCTTAAATGGGAATCCGTATTCTTCGCTGTATTTTTTCCACAGCTCCACAGAGCGTTTCATGACTTGGACGTTTGCTTCATCGTTGAATTGCTGCCTGATTCCAGTTCCACACCTAAAGGTAGATCCAGAACCTATAAACCTCTTTTCGAGAACCACTACATCTTCTCCTCTTCTGGCAAGCTCATGAGCCAAAGCAATGCCAGTTATTCCTCCACCGATGATAACAATATCCCCTTTCATACTATCACTCTCCTTTGGCAAGAGCTTTCACTCTCACATTCTTAAGCGGGGGTCTTGCAACGGGAAGGTCTATTTTAGCCATATCTATTCCGGTTCTCTGGCTAACAAGCAGTGCACCATTGAATAAGCAGAATCTTCCTTGGCAGAATCCCATTGCCAAGTGGGTAAGGCGCTTCACGATCTGCAAATCAGTTATTCCCTTCTTTACTACATCGTCAACTTTCTTTAGGTTGACATCACAGCCGCATATTTGGACATCCTCTAGGTTCATGTCCTTGAACTCTATCCTCTGCATGGGCATTGGCTCGGGCTCATATTCCTCAAGCTTTTCTCTGTAAACTGCTGGAGTGGCCTCGTAGCCAAATTCCCTTAGGATGTAAGCCCCTACAAGTTTACCCTCCAGATAATTGGCATAGTGGGGCTTTATTCCATTTGCACTTCCCGCAACATATATCCCATCTCTTATGCGGTTTTGTTCATCAAGAACCGGAACATAATAGCCCCATTTGAATTTGAGCTTTCCTCCTGCTTGGGTGATTGGGTTTATATCGGGCAAGCGGTAGTCACTCACGATGACTGCATCAACTTCATACACATTGCCGTTGGTATCTATAAGCCTCTCAACTTTCTCTTCCCCTTCAACGCGCTTTGGATTTGGCACTACAATGTACTCAATGTTACATTTTTCAAGCTCCGGTGTTATTCTCTCAGGTTTTCTTCCAACGACGGCAACTCTCTTGCCCGGAGCAACTCCCCACTTGTTTATAACCTCAAGAGCAAAGTCGAGCCTAAAGACACCCGGAAACTCGTTGTTCTCAAAGAGAAGAATATTTTCCACAGCTCCGGTAGCTAATACAACCCTCTTCGCCATTATTTCTATCAGCTGGTCTTTTTTGACTACGGGAACCAAGAAGTATTCCCCTTCATCAAAAACCCCAAGAGCTATTGTACCCTTGAAGACATTAACGTTATCGTTGAATTGAGAGGTCAGTTCCTTGATGACTTTCTTGGGTTCTTCTTCAAACCCTTCCTGCTGGGTGCTCTTTAGGGACATTAAGCCTCCAAGCCACCCTCTCTCTTCGATTAGGGCAACTGTTAGATACTCCTGAAGCTCCAAAGTTGCGCCTATTCCAGCTATTCCTCCCCCTATTATAGCGACGTCAACAACCTCCCTAAGAACTCCCTTACTTTCGTCTATTTCCACAGTTTCTTGAAATTCACCGTAGTTCTGCCTCTCTATTCTCATTCCATCCTTAACGAGGGTTTTCCTCCCGTTTATATTCTTAACTCCATTTACAATGACCGGCAACGGGCCAAAAGTGAATGCACCCCTTTTCCTTCCCTGAAGACTGGTCGTTATCCAGTAAATGCCGTTTGCAAGCAGTGCCACTGGAAGTTTTTCTCCTTCATATGCTTCCAGAGCTTTGCCCTCAAAATATATTGTGACTTTCTTAGAAGCGTCTTTCTCATACAGATCCAGCGGACGCATGCTATCACCCATGAACAAGTTTTATCATGAAAGTTTACACATATAAACTATTTAAACCTTTTGTTTAAACACAAAGGTGTAGAACCTATGGTCGTATGGATAACTTATTGATATTTTCGTGTTCAAAGCAAAGAACATTTATACAACAAAGAGCATTACAATATGGTGTTCGGCATGTTGCTCCTCAGCAGAAGTGATCTTGAGAAGTTGATCTCAATGAAGGAAGTCATAGAGTCCGTTGAAAGAGCATTCTTAGAGCTCTATAACGGAAAAGCAAAAGTTCCGTTAAGGACTATAATAGAGGTTGAGAAGCACAACGGGTTCATTCTGTACATGCCAAGTTACTTAGAAGATTCCGAGGCTTTGGCTGTAAAGGTGGTTTCTTTATACCCTGAAAATACCAAGAAAGGTCTGCCGAGCGTTTTGGCGTCAATTCTTCTCAACGACCCAAAAACAGGTGCTCCATTGGCCTTGATGGAAGGCACCTTCATAACTGCCATGAGAACTGGGGCTGCAAGTGGTGTTGCCACAAAGTATCTTGCCAGAAAAGACTCAAAAATCGCGGGAATTATTGGCGCGGGGGTTCAAGCGAGAACTCAGCTCTGGGCAGTTTGCGAAGTTAGAAACATAGAAAAGGCACTTGTCTATGATATTAACCCCAAAAATGCTAAAAAATTTGCCGAAGAGATGTCTAAAAAGCTTGGAATCGAGATAAAAACAGTTGAATCTGCAAGGGAAGCTACTGAGAAGTCCGATATCCTAATAGTAGCAACAACGGCAAGAGAACCAGTAGTTAAGGGGGATGGATTAGGGAAGGCACGCACATCAACTCCGTAGGCTGGGTGGGGAGAGATGCCAGGGAACTCGATTCCGAAACAGTGAGAAAGTCTAAGCTGGTTGTGGACTCAAAAGAGGGTGTCCTAAATGAATCAGGGGACATAATAATTCCCATGAAAGAGGGGGTAATTGACGAGGGCCATATCCATGCCGAGCTTGCTGAAATCGTTGCTGGAGTTAAAAAAGGAAGGGAAAACAACAGAGAGATAACCCTTTTCAAGAGCGTCGGTTTGGCAATAGAAGATGCAATAACAGCCAAGTTAGCATATGAAAAAGCCCTTGAACATGGAGTTGGTACTAACGTGGAGCTTTAGGAACTTTTATATACTTCTTTGCTTCTTTTGATACACTGGTGTTCCATATGTTTGCAGATCATGTCTTCCATGTTGTGGACACCCACACAGAGGGTGAACCTACAAGAATAGTCCTTTCTGGAGTGAATGTAAAAGGAGAGGACATCATAGAAAAGAGAGAATATTTTAAGGAACATTACGACTGGATTAGGACTGCCCTGCTCCATGAGCCCAGAGGACATTCGGATCAATTTGGGGCAGTTCTAGTTCCTTCGGATATAGCAGACTTTGGAGTTATATATATG
Source organism: Thermococcus litoralis DSM 5473 (assembly GCF_000246985.2). Taxonomy (NCBI): domain Archaea; kingdom Methanobacteriati; phylum Methanobacteriota; class Thermococci; order Thermococcales; family Thermococcaceae; genus Thermococcus; species Thermococcus litoralis. The sequence goes on from NC_022084.1 coordinate 228,279, forward strand.
GACACCTCTGGCTATCTCGACATGTGTGGACACGCGACCATGGGAGTTGCCACAGTGCTGGTGGAACTGGGGATCATAGAGAAAAAAGAGCCATACACAACGGTAAAGCTTGAAACTCCTGCAGGACTCGTGGAGGCTAAAGCTAAGGTAAAGGGTGGGGTAGTTAAAGAGGTCACCGTTGTTGATGTGCCAAGCTTTTATGTCGGAGAATTTGTGATAGAATACCCAGGAAGAGGGAAGATAAAGGTAGATGTAGCATTCGGCGGTAACTTCTACGTTATTGCAGATGCCAGAGATTTGGGACTTAGAGTCAGACGGGAGTACATAAAAGAGTTAATTCCCACAGCATTGAAGCTCATTAAAGTGGCCAATGAGCAGATAAAAGTGCAACACCCAAGGAAAGGTGTTCAGAATAGAATAAATCTCGCAATGCTCACCGATGAACCTGAAAGGGAAGATTCTGACGGAAAAAACGTCGTAATATGGGGAGAGGGAAGCGTAGATAGAAGCCCCTGTGGAACAGGGAGTGCTTCTAGAGTTGCTACTCTATATTCAAAAGGAATCCTAAAAGAGGGGGATATCTTTGTCCACGAGAGCATATTGGGAACTCAATTTAGAATCAAAATAGTTGGGACAACAAAGATTGGAGAATATACTGCAATAATTCCCGAAATTACAGGAAGTGCTTATATAACAAAAATTTCTCAGGATATTATTTCCAAGAACGACCCTCTTTGGAAGGGCTTCTTGTTAAGGTAAAAAGAAAAAGTTAAAGGTCAGGAACTCTGAGCCCTAGCTTTCTCTTTTTCTTTCTGTAGCGCAAGTCTAACGAAATATAGTGTAAGTCCCCAGTAAAATCCAAGAACCACTATCATGGAGATTATCACTGATGCCTCCATTTCAGACCCCCTCCTCAGTTAGCTTTGCTTCAATTTTAGGCATGAGTACTTTGTTCACTATAATCCAGATGGCAACTGCAGCTATAATCCACTGCACAATTACTGTTCCCGCGCTATAAATCTCAAGTGGATTCCACCAGGTTTCTGGATACCAATCGATTGACTGCTTGAGCCACCAGAGCATGACGATGATTATGCTTATTGGGGAAACATAGCCTATCATAATGTCCCACCACTTGCCGATCTTGATGTCTGATCCTCTGTTTGCGGTCTCTCTGTTCTTTTCTAAGCCTGTCTTGACCATTATGAAGGATATGACAATTGCGCTAACCAGCAACGCAACACCCCAAGCCCAATCTTGGTTGTTGAGCCAGTTAATACTGAGTGCCGCTGGAAGGCCTGCTACTAAACCGATGATGGCAACATAGGTAGCGGCTTTCTTTCTTGGAACCCCAAAGTCTGCTACGTTCTTAACAAAGACATCTGTAATTGCTATTTGTGATGTGAATGCAGCAAAGAACAGGGCTAAGTAAAAGAGGGTACCTATGGCAAATCCTGCTGGTACTTTGGGGAAGAGTTCAGTCAACCAAATGAAAGTCAATCCCACGTTACCTTCAGCATATACTTTGAAAGGATCTAACCCAATAAGGGGTGCCGTAACGGCAACAGTAGTAATTACTGCCAAACCGCCCAAAAGTGCCGCACTTGTATCACCAAATCCGGTAATGTGGGAGTTGAGATTAATGTCATCGTTTTTCTTCAAATATGAGGAGTATGTTAAGTAGATACCCCATCCAGCACCAGTGCTCCACAACACTTGACTGTATGCCTGAAGCCAAGCTTCTGCGTTTGATAGCTTTGTGGTGTCAAACTTGAACATGTATGTTAAGCCTACATCAGCTCCTGGCATTGTAATTGCTCTTATAATGACAATCACAAGGAAAAGTATCAGTGATGGGACCATGAAACTGGCAACCTTTTCAATTCTTTTAACACCAACTGCCATTACGTACCATGTAAATATCCAGACGAGTATTGTAAATAGCACTGGTTGCCATCCACTTATGAATGCATTCCATGTTTCCAGACCCTTTCCTGGAGCATAGCTTGCATAAAGTCCAGTAAGCCCCTTAAGGAAGTACGCGAGTGCCCATCCATTGACAACTGCATAGTAAAACATAATTGCTATGTTAACCCATGCAACCCATGCTCCAAGCCATGCATACTTTTTATTCCCAGTATACTTTGCAAAGCCAAGGATTGTGCTTTTTCCAGTTTCTCTACCTATGATACCCTCTGCAATAAGCAGTGGAATTGCAACTGTGAACAATGCAATGCTGTAGGGAATCAAGAAGGCACCGCCACCGTACATTGCCATCATTCTTGGAAAACGCCATATGTTACCACTGCCGACCATTGCACCTATAATGGCAAAAATAAACCCCAATCGAGTTCCCCAGTGTTCACCTGTTTCAACTTTTTCCATTTTTCCTTCCCCCGACCTAGTTTGTGGACAAAATCTTCCAACCCCTTATATAGGGAGCTATAGCATCTTCATGTTTGTAATACTCATATTTATACTTTTCTGATTATTCACTTGTTATTAATGATCTACTTTGATACACGTTGTATAACATTAACCATTTAAAGGGCGTGAAATTGATGAAGGAACATTTATATATTTTGGTCTCATTGTAATATCAGCGGTGATCTAAATGAGTGAGGTCGTTACTTGTTGTGTTGATGTTAAGGAGAAAATAGAAAAAGAGTTAGAAAGGCGCAGAAGTTCTATAAGGCCCATAAACGAGAGGGTCGCTAAACTCAGAGAAGAGAGCGTGAACACTGAGGTGAGAATCTCTTCTGAGAGGGCGAGGCTGATAACCGAGTTCTACAAGAGTGATTTACCCAAAGGAAAATCAATTCCCGTTCAAAGAGCTCTCGCATTTAAATACCTCCTTGAACACTGTAGCCTACCCGTTGAAGACGGGCAGCTCATCGTCGGGATTAGGGGCACTGGCGTTAAAGAGGTTCCAACTTATCCCGAAATCACGGTTCACAGCATAGAGGATCTTGAAATTTTGAACTCAAGGGAGAATATGCCATACAGGGTTGATGAGGAGACTAAAGAACTCTACGAGAGGGAGATAATCCCCTTCTGGAAAGGAAGGGCGATGAGGGACATAATTTTCGAGAACCTACCCCAGGAGTGGATCGACGCTTACGAAGCCGGCGTCTGGACAGAGTTCATGGAGCAGAGGGCTCCGGGACACACTGCGGGTGGCGAGAGAATTTTCAAGATGGGCGTTCTCGACATCAAAGAGGAGATCAGGAGGAAGATGGAGGAACTCGACCCGAGCGACCCTGAGTATTACGAGAAGATGGAAGAGCTTAAGGCAATGGACATCGTTGCAGATGCGATTTTAATCTACGCCCGTAGGTACGCTGAAAAGCTGGAGAAAATGGCGGAGGAGGAGACCGACCCCAAGAGAAAAGAAGAGCTGAAGCAGATGGCAGAGATATGCAGGTGGGTGCCCGCTCATCCCCCCAGAACCTTCTGGGAGGCCTTACAGCACTACTGGTTCATACACGTGGGAGTCACCTATGAGACCAACCCGTGGGACTCATTCAACCCCGGCAGGATAGACCAGCACCTCTACCCCTTCTACAAGAAGGACATAGAGGAGGGAAGGCTTACGAGGGAGAAAGCGAAGGAGCTCCTCCAGTGCTTCTGGCTCAAGTTCAACAACCAGCCTGCCGTTCCGAAGGTTGGGGTGACTGCAGAGGAGAGCTTCACATACAACGACTTCTCAAAGCTCAACGTTGGCGGACTGAAGGAAGACGGCTCCGATGGAGTTAATGAGCTCTCCTATTTGATTCTCGAAGTCCTCAGTGAAATGAGGACTTTGCAACCAAACACCGCCGTGCTGGTGAGCGAGAAAAATCCTGACCGCTTCCTCATTGAAGCCCTGAAGGTAGTTGGACCAGGATTCGGCGAGCCGCCGTTCTTCAACTTCGACGGCGTCATAGTGAAGATGCTCAGGCAGGGTAAGAGCCTTGAGGATGCGAGAACTTCGGGAGTGAGCGGCTGCGTGGAGAGCGGAGCCTTCGGGAAGGAAGCCTACATACTCACCGGCTACTTCAACCTGCCAAAAATCCTCGAGATAACCCTCAACAACGGCGTTGATCCAAGAACTGGCAAAAAGATTGGCCTTGAGACCGGCGACCCGAGGAACTTCAAGAGCTTTGAGGAGCTCTGGGAGGCCTTCATGAAGCAGATAAAACACTTCATGGACATAAAGATGAAAGGCAACGACATAATTGAGACCCTCTACGCAAAGTATCTGCCGGTGCCATTCATGTCTCTGTGGATAGAGGACTGCGTTGAGAAGGCTAAGGACTACAACTGCGGGGGAGCTAGATACAACACTCAATACATTCAGGTAGTTGGGCTAGGAACTATAGCAGACAGCTTAGCCGCAATAAAGTACCACATCTTTGATAAGAAGACGTTCACGATGGAAGAGCTTCTTGAGGCATTAAAGAACAACTGGAAGGGTTATGAACTTATGAGGGAAATACTCCGCAACCCCGATAAAACTCCCAAGTTTGGAAACGATGATGACTACGTCGACGAGATAGCCAAGAGAGTCGTGGATGAGGTTGTTGACCTCATCGAGAGCTATCCACCTTCTCCGGTTAGGAAAGCATCAAAGAGGGCTTACTTCCTCCCGACGACTGTTCACGTTTACTTTGGAAAAGTTACCGGAGCAACGCCCGATGGAAGGGAGGCAGGCTTTCCAGTCTCTGAGGGAGTTTCTCCAGTTCAAGGTATGGATAGAAAAGGAATTGCTGCTGTATTTAGGAGCGTTACCAAGTGCGACTGGGACAAGACGGGAGGGGCATTGCTAAACCAGAAGCTTACTCCAGATTTGTTTGATAGTGAAGAGAACCTCAAGAAATTGGCACAACTAATAAGGACGTTCTTTAGACTTGGTGGCCACCATGTGCAGTTCAACGTTGTGAGTGCTGAGCTCCTTAGGGAGGCTCAAAGAAACCCTCAAGACTTTCAGGATTTAATGGTTAGAGTGGCAGGTTATAGTGACTACTTCGTAAACCTGCCCAAAGGGCTACAAGAGGAGATAATAAGGAGGACAGAGCACAAAGAACTCTAACTCCCTTTTGATTTTATTTTTAGTGAAGGTTTGAGGTGAGATAATGTTCAAAAAACTTGAGAACTTAGAGAAATGGGAACCCCCAAAAGATTGGATGGTAATTAAAACTCTCGATACTCACACTGCTGGAGAACCACTAAGGATAATCTTAAGCGGTTTCCCAGAGATTCCCGGAAAAACAATACTAGAAAAGAGGCGCTATCTCATGGAAAACCTAGATCACCTTAGAAAAGCCCTAATGTGGGAGCCAAGAGGACATGCAGATATGTATGGGGCAATAATAACGGAACCTGTTAGTGAAGAAGCAGACTTCGGCGTAATATTCATGCACAACGAAGGTTATAGTACAATGTGTGGTCATGCGACCATAGCCCTTGGAAAAGTTGCTGTGGAGTGCGGGCTTGTTGAAGCTAAAGAACCAATAACCGAGATAAAGATGGACAGCCCAGCTGGTCTAATCAAGATTTACGTTAAGGTTAGGGATGGAAAAGTGGAGAAAGTTTACTTCCACAACGTGCCATCTTTTGTTCTTTTCAAAGATGAAACTATCAACGTTCCAGGAATAGGGGAAGTTAAATACGATCTTGCCTATGGGGGAGCGTTCTACGCATTCGTGAATGCTGAAGAGATTGGATTAAAGTGCACTCCAGAATATTACAGGCAACTCATTGACGTCGGCATGAAAATTAAAAGAGCTATAATGTCCGAAAAAGAAATAAGGCACCCATTTGAGGAGGATTTAAGCTTTCTGTATGGGACGATATTCATAGGAGAGCCGGAAGATGAGAACTCTCACAGCAGGCATGTTTGCATATTCGCCGATGGTGAAGTTGATAGAAGTCCAACGGGAACCGGCGTAAGTGCAAGGCTTGCAATCCTCTATGAAAAAGGAGAAATCGACATAGGAGAAGAGATAACAATCGAGAGCATAATCGGCACAAAGTTCACCGGAAAAGTTGTTGAAGAGACAAGATACGGCCTTTACAGGGCAATAATCCCTGAAGTTGGAGGAAACGCCTACATAGTGGCTAAGAATACCTTTTTAATCGACCCCCAAGATCCACTCAAGTACGGATTTTTCTTAAGATGAGGAGGACAAATGATGGTCAAGGGTATAATCTTTGACATAAAGCGCTATGCAATCCATGACGGCCCGGGAATCAGAACTACAATCTTTATGAAGGGCTGTCCGCTGAGGTGCTGGTGGTGTCACAACCCAGAGGGGATATCCCCAAAGCCGGATATCATGTACTTCAGCTTTAAGTGCATCCACTGCCACACCTGCGTTAAGGCTTGTCCCGAAAATGCGGTTAGCTTCGATGAAAATGAGATTCAACATATCGATAGAGAAAAGTGCACAGGTTGTGGGATTTGTGCAGAGCTTTGCCCAACGAATGCCCTAAGGCTTGTGGGCAAAGTTGTTACTGTGGATGAGCTCATTCGCGAGATTGAAAAGGACATTAAGTTCCATGACAGCTCCGATGGGGGAGTAACGTTCTCTGGTGGAGAACCTCTTTTCCAGCCAGAATTCTTGGAAGATATCCTCAAGGAGTGCAAGAAGAGGTACATTCATACAACAGTCGATACCTCTGGATACGCCCCAACAAGAATTTTGGAGAAGATACTCTCTTACACAGACCTCTTCCTATATGACCTGAAACTTTTTGATGAAAAAGAACACATCAAATATACTGGAGTTCCAAATGAATTGATAAAGAAAAACTTAATTTTCCTTGTTGAAAAGAAAGCTAACGTAATCCTAAGGTTTCCAGTTATCCCGGGAATAACAGACACAGAATGGAACGTAAAAGGTTGGGCAAGATTCCTTTCAGAGCTTGACTTAAGTTCTATTCAGGAGATAGATCTGCTGCCATACCATGATGTTGGAGAAAAGTTCAACCGCTTGGGAAGGGAATACAAAATGGAAGTTCACCACGCGCCATCTGACGAAACATTAAAATGGATCAAGGAAGAATTTAAAGGCTTAGGGCTCAAAGTCAAAATCGGTGGGTAGTGGATGAGAAAAGTACTCTCAAATGGGCATTCATATGCTGTCTTAAAGGAACGAGAACTGACCGTTGACTTCTATGCATACGGTACACTCTTTGTTGAAAATTTGAGGCTTTCCTTAGGGGCTAACCTCACACCTATAAGTGTTTCCATCTCAAGAAATTTGGTCACGATTCTATATTATGGTGATAGAGTCTGGCTTACGCGAGAGATATTGGTGAACAATGGAAGTTATGAAGAGAGGTGCCTTTTTGTAAACAGGGGGAATAGCGAGGTCACCATAGAGGGAAAATACGATTTCTCAACTCCTTTTTCGGACATCCTCGAGAGGGACTATCCCCAATTTACGCTAAAGAGAAATTTTGTAAGAGTTCGGGATAAATACGTTTATAGAGGGATAGATGGCAGAGTTAGAGGGTTAGAAGTTGTTGGTGAGAAATTTAAGTTCACGCTAAATGAAAACGAGACTTTAGAAACCAAGTTCTTAGCTAGGGCCTTCGTGAAGGGAACTTTTAGGATTCCAACGTTTAAAAGTGCAGACATTTCATTTAAGATGAAGTGTTTTGATAACGAACGCTATCAGCAAGTGTATCTGATGGCAATTAATGACCTTAAAAGCCTAATTGTAAGCATTGGCGGTTATCCCTTCCCACTTGCAGGACTTCCAGATTTTGGAGCGGTTTTTGGGAGGGACTCCATATGGACCGCATTCTTTTTGCTCGATGAGTATCCAGAAATAGCAAAGGGAGTTCTAATGACTCTTTCTAAGCTCCAGGGAAGAACATTTAACGAGAAAACGGAAGAAGAGCCCGGTAGAATTCCCCACGAATTCAGATTTGGAGAGCTATGTCAAGCTGGAGTTATTCCATTCAACCCATACTATGGAAGTGTAGATTCAACTCCCTTGTACGTAGCTCTAGCTGGAGAGTACCTCAGAAAAACTCAAGATAATGAAACTATCGGGGAAATTAAGGAAAACCTAACCAATGCTGTGGAGTGGATATTGAGGCGTCTTGAGGAAGGTGAGGGCTATATAAGGTATAACAAAACTCCTCTCGGCCTTGAAAATCAAGGGTGGAAGGATTGGAAGAACAGCATACCCGATGAGACTGGAAGACAAGTGAGGCATCCTGTGGCAGTTGTGGAGGTACAAGGATATGCCTACTGGGCACTTAAGCAGGCAGCTGAGCTTGAATTGACGGATTTAGATGAAAAAATGCTCAATAAGGTAGCTGAAGATCTAAAGAAGAGGTTCAACAGAGATTTTTGGACTGGGGAGTATTACGGAATAGCCCTTGATGGGGAGAATAATCCTGCAAGAGTTGTGTCTTCAAACATGGGACATCTCTTAATAACTGGTATTGTGCCCAGGGATAGGAGAAAGGGAGTAGTGGAGAGGCTTTTTAGAAGTTATATGTTCTCAGGATGGGGCATAAGAACGCTGAGCTCAAGGGAAGCTGCATACAATCCTTTCAGCTATCATAATGGAAGTGTATGGCCTCATGATAATGCAATAATTGCGATTGGTCTTTTTGAATTAGGATTCTATGAGGAAGTTAAAAAGTTGTCATCTCTAATTGAAGCGTGCTATAGATTAGGAAAAATACCGGAGCTGTTTAGTGGTCTTGAAAGACTTTCACCAATTCCCTATGCGAACTCTCCTCAAGCTTGGAGCGCTGCGGGAATTTTAAAGCTCTTAGAACTTTTAAAGGAGGTAGGAGTATGAAGTTTTTGTGGGGAACCTCGACTGCAGCTTATCAGATTGAAGGAGACAATAAATGGAGCGACTGGTGGTATTGGGCCGAAAAAGGAAAGCTTCCAAAGGCGGGAAAAGCCTGCAATCATTGGGAACTCTATAGGGAGGACATAGAACTTATGGCCAAGTTGGGATACAATGCCTATCGCTTCTCAATTGAATGGGGGAGGATATTTCCCGAGGAAAACAGAGTAAATGAAGATGCTCTAGTTAGGTATAGGGAGATAATAGAGTTGCTATTGAAAAAGGGAATAGAGCCAATGGTCACTCTCCACCACTTCACTCTCCCAACTTGGTTCGCTCTTAAGGGTGGCTTTCTAAGGGATGAGAACTTAAAATACTGGGAAAAGTACGTTGAGGCTGTTGCTGATATTTTGAAGGGGGTAAAATTAGTGAGCACTACAAACGAGCCCATGGAGCTGGTAATAGAGGGATATTTAACTGGGAATTGGCCTCCATTCATCAGAGATCCTAAAAAGGCTTTCCAAGTCGAAAAGAATCTAATAAACGCCCATTCAATTGCCTATGAAATGCTGAGTGGTAAGTACAAAGTTGGAATTGTCAAAAGCATGCCCTCAATAAAGTTCCCAGATGGGAGAATTGCCGAGGAAGTTGAGAATCTTCAGACGTTTTATTTCTTCGATGCAATATTTGGAGGAACATTAAAAACTCCTTTCGGAGAGCTAAGAGTTTTGGAGTCAGATCTTGACTATATCGGTATAAACTACTACACCCTTCACATAGTCTCTCCAGACAAGGATCCCGTTGTAAGTCTCTATGAGTATGAATTTGATGGATATGGAAGAACTCAAATGGGATGGAGGATATACCCAAAGGGCATCTACGAGGCAATTGTGAAGGCTTCAAGGTATGAAAGGCCAATGTATATTACCGAAAACGGAATTGCCACAGAAGATGAAAATGAAAGAATAGACTTCATAAGAGCCCATATCTCTTGGGTTAAGCGGGCTATAGAGGAAGGTTTTGACGTGAGGGGATACTTCTACTGGTCATTCATAGACAACTACGAATGGGATAAGGGCTTTGAGCCAAAATTTGGGCTTGTAGCTTATGATCCACTAACATGGAGAAGAATTCCAAAAAAGAGCGCTTTCGCATTACGGGAACTGGGAGTAAGTGATTACCTAGCATGAATCTCAACTATATCTCCATCTTCAAGAACATGATCTGGCCCAACTCTCTGCCCTGGGAACTTTGCGCTCTTTCCCCACACCCTTGCATACTTAAAGTTCTTTGCGAAGTCTTTATGGATTCTCTCCGCCACATCAAGAACGGTTGAGCCTTTTTTAAGAGCTATGGGGGGATAAGCCGGCTCTTCACCGGGCGATTTGGTGAAAACCCTTATTATACCGGCAAGTTCATAGAGCTCTTCTTTAAGAGTTTCAATATTTGCCATCTTTTTCGCAGAAACGGGCACTATTTTAAACCTATCCCCATAAGCTTTAACGAGCTTTTCGTAGTTCTCTTTGCTCCCCGGTGCATCGCCTTTGTTGGCAATGATTATTGCCTTCCTCCATACAAGGCTCTCATCAAGAGCATCTGAAAACTCTTCAAGGGTAACAGGTTCCTTTACAGTGATCTCAGCACTGTGAATGCCTTCTTCCCTAAGCATTTTCATGACTTCGCTTATATCTCCCTGGATCAAATCCTGCCCGTTGATTACAATTCCACCCATTGGCATTCTCTTTATCTCCACTTTTGGCTTTCTTTTGTTGATTTTTATTCCAGCACGTTCAAATTCTTTCAATATTATCTCCATCTGCTTTATTGGATCCTGAGAAAGATCGACGACGATAGCTATTGCATCGGCATTTCTTATGACGCTCAAAAGCTGCGTCCCCATGCCTTTACCAAGGGCAGCTCCTTCTATCAAACCCGGCACTTCCACGAGTTGGATCTGAACGTCTTTGTGCTTCATCATGCCCGGAATTGGCTCAACCGTCGTGAAAGGATAATCGGCAACATCCACATCAACGCCCGCAAGAACCTTAAGGAGTGAAGATTTTCCGACGTTTGGCAAACCCGCGAGAACTATCTGGGCGGCACCTTCCTTTTTAACGCTAAATGAATAGCCTCCCCCTTTTCGTTGGCTCTGCTGCTTTTCCAGTTCTTTCCTGAGCTCTGCTAGCTTTCTCTTTATTTGGAGTCTGAGCTTCTCTGTTCCCTTGTGCTTTGGCACAGTGGCATACATTTTCTCTAATGCCCTTATTTTTTCGGGTATTGTTTTAGCTTGTCTGTATTCCTCTTCCGCCGCTAGATATTCTGCTGTTACGTTTGTTGGCATTTCTATTCACCTCTCCTTCTCTAGCCCATTAGGGTTATGATGGAGGGTTTTTATAAATCTATGGTGTGAAACTATCATCAACTTTATATACTTTCTCGAAAAATTTTAGGGTGGTGAGAATATGAAGGGACTTTTAGATGAAATTGATAAGGAAATCTTGAGGGTGCTTCAAAAAAATAGCCGTACTCCCCTAAGAGAGATATCCAAGCGAGTTGGACTTGCAGAATCAACGGTCTATGAAAGGATTAAGAAGCTGAAGGAGAGAGGAATAATAAAGAAATTCACGATTATCCTTGATCCAGAGTCCCTTGGCTTTCATCTACTGGCTTTCATATTGATAAAGGCAAAAGCTGGAAAGTATGCTGAAGTTGCCGAGAAGCTCATCGCCTATCCAGAGATAGTGGAAATTTATGAAACCACGGGCGATTACGACATGATACTCAAGATAAGAACGAGGAGCAGCGAAGAGCTCAACGACTTTCTTGATAAGATAGGGGAGATAGAAGGCGTTGTTGCGACCCATACAATGGTTGTGCTGAAGATACACAAAGAGACAACCGAGCTTCCGCTTTAAATTTTCCCCTCTGCATAAAGTTTATGATAGGCTTTCAAAAGGGCATCCCTTACCCTCTTTGGCCCGTATCTTCTCACCGCGCTTTTTAATCCTTCGGAATAAACCCTTTTAACTATTAAATCAACATCGGGAGAATCTTTTAGGCTGTTTTCTACATAGAGCTTTGCTATCTCCTCTGGATCTCTGTAGTTCAGTCCCTTAAGCCATTTTAAGGGGATTCCACTTTCAAACTTCTTTATTACCTCAAACTCAATTACCGTCACTTCGTCATCTCCATGAAGTTCCCCGTATATCTTGTTCAATGCACCTACTAGCTCTTTGACATCCTTAAACCCGTCTTTTTTCGCATCTTGATTTGTAAGCTCCTTAACCTTTTTCTTCTCTACTTTTGTGATTTTTACCTTTGCAACGGCGGTGTCGCTTGGTGTTATTACCAGATAAACCTCGCTTTCGGGTTTTGCCTCATACTCCCCAAATCTAATCGTGGTGGTCTTTTTTCCGCTTAGTATTTTGGATTTGTATGAATTATCTATCAGCAGGAACTTCCTTATTTGAACCATCCTTGAGCACCTCTAAAATCTCCGGAAGCTCTAAGAGGTCGTTAATTTTGAAATCAGCGTACTCCTTATATTCAAGCTCTCTGTCCGCGTATTTGCCATAGCGGAACCATACAGTGTGCATTCCTACCCTTTTTGCCCCATAGATGTCTGAATAAAGCCTGTCCCCCACCATCAATGCCTCTTCCGGAGACACTTCAAATATCTTAAGGGCTTTTTGGTATATTTTTGGATGTGGCTTCTTCACCCCTTCAAAGTCTGAGACCACCATATGCTCAAAGAAATCATCTAGATCAAGCCTTAGAACCTTCTCCCACTGCTTTATTGGATTGCCATCGGTTATGATGCCCAGTCGATAGCCCATCTCTCTGAGTTTGATGAGGGTTTTTCTTGCATGCTTAACTTCCCTTATGTGGGCAAATTTGGTGTTGTGATAGGCTATAACCCCTGCAGCAACCCACTTGGGGTTGTATTTTAGATCAAGCCTCCTGAGAAGGTAATCAAAGTGATGAGGAAAATTGCTCCCGTATTCGTTTATGAGCTCTAAAAGTTCGTTATAGGCAGTGTCAAAATCAACAGGCATTCCGTGCTGGATCATGTTTTCTATGGCGTTTTTTCTGGCAAGCTCAGCTAAACGAGAGGTGTCCACAAGGGTGTCATCGAGATCAAAAAACACGACCCTTATCATTTTAATCCCCACTCAAATAAAAAGGTTAAAGTATTTAACTTTTCCCTATGTCGAGATAAAAGGATTTCATCTTTTGCTTTTCCTCTCTTAGCTTTCTAAAGTATTCGTCCTCTCGAATGAGCTCATCAAGAAGGTCTTCAAGCTTCCACGTTAGAGATGTGGGCGTTGTGGTTGCAAAGATTGGGTTAATTCCTTGAGAGCGAATCCCCTTAATAACCTTCTTTACCTCTTCATTTGAGAGGTTGTGCATTATGACGAACTTTCTCCAGTGCCAGTTGCCGCTTCCTTGGAAAGTAGGGGCCTTTGCTACAACTTCCTCCACAACCCAGTCCCTGCAGTATTCCGGAACCTCATAAATGTCGAACTCACTTAAGATCTCTCTCACCCTGGAAACTTCATCCTGCTCAAACCCTATTACGAGTATCATAACACCACCCTTAACAGCCTTTATCTTTTAAGCATCTTTTAACCTTTGCCAAAAGGTGTTCCATTGTCTCTCCAGCAAACCCTTTCAGAAAGATATCCGCTATCGGAGTTATGCCGCTTTCCCGTGGGTTGATCTCTATCACATACCCTCCGTTCTCTTTTACAATGTAAGGAACATACGCCGCAGGAAACACTTGACCACTCGTCCCAATGACCAAACAAACGTCAGCCCTTTCGGCAAGCTTAAAGGCTTTTTGAAGGGCTTCTTGAGGGAGAGGTTCCCCAAACCAGACAACATCCGGCCTTAAGAGGGAACCGCACTCTGGGCATTTGGGTAAGCCCTCTTCTTCCAAGAACTCCTCAAGCCTTCCTGAGTCAAGGAGATTTTCCCTATAAGCACAGCTGGTGCACTTAACTCGATAAATGTTCCCATGAAGTTCTACAACGTTTTTGTTTCCGGCTTCTCTGTGGAGGTTGTCAATGTTTTGAGTTATGACAGCTTTTAAAAGACCCATTTTCTCAAGCTCTGCCAATGCCAAGTGAGCCCTGTTAGGCTTTGCCTCCTTCATAAGCCTCATTCTCATCTTGTAAAACTCCCATACAAGCCTTGGATTTCTTCTAAAAGCCTCTGGAGTAGCTACCTCCTCCACTCTGTACTTCTCCCACAGACCGCCTTTGTCTCTAAAAGTTGGTATTCCGCTTTCTGCACTTATTCCAGCTCCGGTAAAAGCTATTAAAAATCGGGAATGGGCTATCAATTTGGCAGCTTCCTCCATCATAGGACATCGCTTTCTAATTCCCCCTTGAAATTTTTAAAGGTATTCTAACGGCAAGATTTAAATTACATGGATGTAAAATATCACATGCAAGAAAGCACTGGGGTGATACCATGAGCTACCAGATGTATAGAGACAAAGTTTTGGAATTTGTTGAGATGCACGAAAAGTGGAGAGCATCAACAATAAATTTGATTGCAAGTGAAAACGTGACTTCCCCAAGCGTTACAAGGGCTGTGGCAAGTGGTTTTATGCACAAATACGCCGAAGGGTGGCCAAGACAGAGGTATTATCAGGGATGTAAGTACGTCGATGAAGTTGAGCTCATAGGAGTCGACCTCTTCTGCAAGCTCTTCAAGAGCGATTTCGCAGATCTAAGACCAATCTCTGGAACTAACGCAAATCAAGCCGCGTTCTTTGGATTAACAAATGCGGGCGATAGGGCTATTGTTCTCCATACCTCCCACGGTGGGCACATAAGCCACATGCCCTTTGGAGCAGCTGGTATGAGGGGATTAGAAGTCCACACATGGCCTTTTGATAACGAAGAGTTCAACATCGATGTCGACAAGGCAGCCCAAATGATTAGAGAGCTCGAACCCAAGATAGTTGTCTTCGGTGGTTCATTGTTCCCGTTCCCACACCCAGTTAAGGAGCTTGCTCCAGTGGCTAAAGAAGTTGGCGCTTATGTAATGTATGACGCAGCCCACGTTTTGGGATTAATAGCGGGAGGAAAGTTCCAAGACCCACTTAGAGAAGGAGCCGATGTTGTAACTTCCTCAACACACAAGACCTTCCCAGGCCCACAAGGTGGTGTAATACTCTACAAGGACCTTGGGGAAGACACGGCAAAACTGCAATGGGCAATCTTCCCAGGTGTTCTGAGCAACCACCACTTACACCACATGGCTGGAAAAGTCATTACAGCTGCGGAGATGCTCGAATTTGGTAAAGCCTACGCTGAGCAGATCGTAAAGAACGCAAAAGCCCTAGCCGAGGCTCTTGCAGAGGAAGGATTCAAAGTCATTGGGGAGGACAAAGGCTACACGGAGAGCCACCAGGTTATCGTGGATGTAAGTGAGCTCCACGAAGCTGGAGGAGGATGGGCTGCTCCGCTATTAGAGGAAGCGGGCATAATCCTCAACAAGAACCTCCTCCCATGGGATCCACTTGAGAAGGTCAACACCCCAAGCGGTCTAAGAATCGGTGTGCAGGAGATGACAAGAGTTGGCATGATGGAAGACGACATGAAGGAGATAGCAAGATTCATGAGGAGAGTCCTTCTTGACAAGGAGGATCCAAAGAAGGTAGAGAAGGAAGTATTCGAGTTCAGGAAGCAATTCCAGAAGGTCTACTACTCCTTCGACTACGGTCTGCCAATGAAAGAGTGAGTCCTTTTATCTTTTTTCTTTGCTTTTTGAATGCAGTTTTTGGAAGTTGTAAATAAAGAGAAATCAACTCCCAGACACCATAACGCTTATCCTTGTCCCATCTGCCTCCACATCAAAGCTCTTGCTGAGGAATGGAGCTCCGTATATCACGATCTCTTTTGGCTCTCCGGGAAGGGAAATCTCGACCTTCTGAGGTTCGCCATAGTAGAAGCCTTCCACCTCGGTTCTCTGCCCCTGCCATCCTATTACCCCGATTTTAAATGGAAACGCAAAGCCATTTTTGTCCACCAGAGTAAACCTTACGGTGTAGTTGCCATTGGTTTTCGCTATCTCTACATTTTCCACTGTGAGGTTTGGAAGTGCAGGCTTTGTTGTCCAAGTTTTCCAAATCAGCATGACCTTCTCATCTCCTGATTTTTTAGCCAAGAGTTCTGCAAAATCATCGAAATCTGCTTCCTTGAAGATTACTTCTCTTGAAAATTCTGTCAAAGCCTCTTTAAACGCTTCCTCTCCTGCTTGAGTGTAGAGGAGGTAAAACGTCAAGAAACCTTTGTAGACCATTGAGCTCCTTATCCATGACTTGTCGCTGTAAAAGTATCTGTAGCCTTCAATTAAGGGATATCCAACGTCTGGAAAATCCCTCAAATTCACTCTGTATTTATATAGCGCGCTTTTTCTGTAATCCCCAAGCCGATTTAACTCGACTCCCTCTAAGAGGGGAAATAAACTATCTGGAACCCATGCATCTTTCGGCTTTATCTTGAAGCTGTTAAGCCAGCTATAATATAAGCCCCAAAGAAGGTACAGCTCGTGATACCCGCTTTTAGGCTTATAGATGAGCAGATCTCTCGACCGATAGGTGTATTCTTTGATAGGCCCTCTTGTGTAGACGATTCTGAAGTTAGAGGAGGGAAGCTCAAACCATTCCAAAGCAGTGTTGAAAGCGCTTAGACTTTGTTTAAACACAGTTGCAGGGCTTTCCACATCGTTGGTATAGTAGAACTCAACTTCTGTTCCGTTTACAAAGCTCTTAAATGTCTTAAATCTACCAGTCACAAGGAATACAGCTTGGCTCGGCAACGTTGTAGTTATGGGGGTGTTCTTGCTAACTACTTTTATTCCACCTTTTGGAAGTTGCTGAGCAGCAGGCTTTGGGAACAAATAATAGTCGAAAAGCAGGGTCAGGTTGGGTGTCATAAACATCCCGGAGAGGAAGTAGTTGATGCCCTCATCATACGTCAATGGCTGAATGCTGAAGTTTCCAATGTAGGATAGCTCATATACATTTTTTCGTTCATAGGGGAGCAGGAAAGTGAAGCTCTGTAGATATTGAATATCCATCGCCTTTACATTGAGATAGACATTCTTGAAGAAAACCGGATAGTACTCCTTAGTATAATTAACCTTGAAGCTTCCATTTGCTAAGAAAAATGCACTTTCTTCATCAACGCTTACTGTAAGATTCATTTCCTCGAGCTCGGAAGAGCCCTCTAAGATTCCCCCTCCCCAGAACCATCTGATGAACTCGTTGTACTCTTTTTCAGCGTTGGGGAGGCTTTTTATTATCTTGGATGGAGTATCGGTTTCAAGAAGCCTTAAAACTTCACCAATACCATATTTATGGACAAGAAAGCCCACAAAGTCAACCATGCTCCCCTCTTGCTCCTTAATCTTGCTAACATCTCTGCTGTCTACCAAGGACAAGAGCTCACCAAAGGAAAGTCCTGAGTAATCGGCTCCCCTAAAGTAGAGTTCCCCCAGGAGAGGGAATACAAAAGTTAGCCCGTTCACTTTTCCGGTTAAATACGCTATCAGTGCACTTTCTACGTTGTAGTAGTCAAGACTTTTGGCGTCCTTCTCAATAAAGGTAAATATTTTGTTTCCCTCTATATACCAGGGGAGATCAGTCGAGTAGTCAAACTTTAGATCGTCCTCGGAGGGAGATATGTAAAGCTCGATTTTTTCTGGAGCTTTTCCAAAGGCTTTTGCATAGCTTTCGTACACGTAATCGATCCCAACCAGGAGAAACCTTATGTTGAAGTTAAACCCTTCTGCCTTAACAGGAGGGTAGTAGATCGTAAAATACTTTGTTTCATTCTTCAGCCACCCTTCATAGGCGTTTTCCTCAGCCACAGTATGTACTGGAGTTGAAGATTGGGGCGTTGTTTCTTTTCCTATGCACATCGTGGAGAAAGTTAAGAGGAAGAGTATGAAAAAAGTCTTCAAGTGTCTGTGCACAATAAACACCCCAGAAAATTTGAAATTTAACACATAAAAAAGTTTTGAATAAAAATCAAAAATCTCAAAGCCTAGCCCGTTCAAACTCTTCCTTTTTGCCTAAAGGTTTTGTAGCATCAATACCCCATTTAGCAGTGAAGCCCTTCTCCCCAGAGGGATCAAGAGAGCTTCCCCTCGCATTAGGAATCACAACCAAGTCCTTATCCGCTTGAAATCTTGTGGCTACTGCCCATTCTATCTCTTTATCGTCGTAAATGTTAATGTCCTCATCAACCACTACCACATACTTTAGGCTTGGATGGCCAGAAAAAGCTGCCAAGATGGCATTTTTCCCATCTCCATCGTGCTGCTTTGTGATGCTGACTACCGCATGAAGCCACATGCATCCACCTTCTGTCAGCCTTACGCCGTGAACCTTCGGAACTACCTGCTTAACGCTCTTGTATATCTGGGGCTCCTTGGGAAGCCCCATGAGCATGTAGTGCTCATATCCGCTAGAAAGCAATGCATGGAAAATCGGGTTTTCAACATGGTACATCTTCTCAAAAACCACAACGGGCTGCTCCCTTACGATGTCATATGTCCCAGTTATATCAACAAAGGGCCCCTCTTTGTCAAGCTCTGGCAAAATTTTTGCCTCGAAGACAAATTCGCTTTCAACTGGAACCGGAATTCCATTGAGGTCTACAACCTCTAAGGGCTTTCCAAATGCAATCTCGCTCATAGATGACGCAATGCTGAGCTCACTAACTCCATAAGGCGGGCTTGTCGCTGCCGCTAGGAGGATATGGATTGGATTGCCAACAATTATTCTAACATCAAGCTCTTCACTGTGTTCTGCCTTATCCTTCCACATTGCATACAGATGCCTAGGAACTAATCTAACAGTCCCGGTTTTTTCATCTCTCACCATTGTTCTGTGATATGAAAGGTTTACAAATCCATTCTCATCCTTTGCTATGTAGATCGCCGATGTAAAATACTGCCCCCCATCCTTTGGAAAGTAATGCGGAACCGGCAACTCTTTGAGGGAGAAATCTTTTGTGGAGTTCTTAAAAAATTCAGCAGTTTTTGCCTCTTTATATGGTCTAGGATTCTCTATAGCTTCCATTATGAAATGAATGAGCTCTTCCCTTTTTATGCCGAGGTACCTTGCTATTCTCTCCCGCGTGCTCCATATGTTGCCTGCAACTTCCCATCCATCGACATCTTTAAACAGAACGGGCTTAGTTTTATGCTGAAGAAGATAGCTCGTTATCTCGAACTTTTTACTAACGGGCTTCTCAACGATAATGAGCTCATCATGAAACTGGTTTAATATCTCCTGTATCATGACACCACCCATTCAAACTCTGCTTGTATCGTGATAAACTTTTTGGAGGTTTTCATTTTTTCGTGTCTATTTTTGAATATTTTTCAAAATGATAGAGAAAGAGCTATAAAGGGGGAATTCCAAAAATTTCTTTTGAGTTGCTATGAAGACCGTGGTGTTGAGAATCCCGGATAAATCTGCACTGGTGTATATTGAGAAGGCCGATCCTAAGATATACTTCATGATATACGAGGAGCTAACTTACCGGAAAAGTTTCGGCAAATGGGAGAAGCCTGAGAGCCTATACGACCCTCACACAAAGTCCTTCCCCGTGGGATTAATTCCCCGTGTAAAGAAGCTTTTAAACTCAAAAGGATATAGAATTAGGGTAATTGACGAAAGAAAAATTGAAGGAGTAGAGATAAACGCAACATGGAACGAAGAGTATAAGCTAAGAAAGTATCAAGAAAAAGCCGTTAAAAAAGCATTAAAATCCGGTATGGGAGTCTTAGCGTTACCCGTGGGGAGTGGAAAAACAATAATAGGGCTGAGAATTATCTATGAACTTAACCTATCAGCCCTCGTTGTTGTGCACACCAAGGAACTTCTTTATCAGTGGGCTGAGAATATAAGGCGAGTTCTCGGAATTGAGCCCGGACTTGTAGGGGATAACAACTGGATAGAAAAGCCGGTGACGGTGGCTATGATACAAACCCTTCTCTCTAGGGGGGTTGATAAGCTCCAGCTCCCATATGCGGTGGTTGTATTTGATGAATGCCACAGGACTTCTGCCGCAGAAAAGTTCTATGAACTTGGAATAAGCCTCCCCCAGAGATTTAGGTTTGGTCTCTCTGCAACTCCATGGAGGAGAATTAAAGGAGAAGAGCTAAAGATAGAAGGGGCGATAGGACCAATAATCTATGAAGTTAAAGCCGAAGACCTGATAAAAGAAAAGTTCCTGGCAAAGCCAAGGTTTAAGGTAATTGAATATGAATCCTCCATGCCGCCGTTGGCAGAGCGCTACAAAGAGCTTTATGAAGAAATAATCATGGAAAATGAAGAGAGAAACAAGGCTATAGTTGAGACTGCATATAAGCTTGCGAAACAAGGCCATCGTGTCTTAATAGACGTCAAAAGGATTGAACACGGAAAGATCCTTGTGGAGATGCTTAAGAAGAAGGGCATAAATGCCGAGTTTTTGAGCTCTCAAAGTCCAAACAGGTGGGAGATTTTTGAAAAGTTCAAAAATGGCGAGATTAACGTTTTGGTCTCTACGCTATTGAAAGAAGGGGTAGATATCCCAGAAATTTCCGCTATAATACTAGCTGGCGGAGGGAAGAGCGATATAATGACAATTCAGACAATCGGGAGAGCGCTAAGACCTAAAGGTGGGAGCGGTGCTGTTATAGTTGACGTGAAAGATGAAGATCCACTGCTCTTTACTCACTTCATAGAGAGACAAAAAGCCTTGAGGCAGTACTATGGCAGGTACTATGACAAGGAGCTCGAGAAGCTCATAAAGACGTGAACCAGTCTTCAAAAATGCTCGCTGTTATTAAGTGTTGGGCAAACCTCTCAAAGAATTCTCTTTTTGCCTTTTCAACTGCATAAGGATCTTTTTCAAAGAATATTTCATCGTACTTAACTTCCCACAGGACGAGGTTTTCTGGGGGGGCAGGAGGGAGCTTTTTGTCAACTTCCTCTTCCAGCATTCTTTTCACTTCTTCTATTGAGAGAGCGCCAGAGGCGCAGAGCTTGAGAGCCGTTATAATCCTTCTCACCATTTCCCAGAGAAAGCTCTCCCCCTCAACTTCAACTGTAATTACCTTTCCCCTTTGGAGTACTTCAATCCTGTCTATCTTTCTTATAGGGTTTTTATCCTCCTCAAGCTTAGCAAAGTTTGAGAAGTCGTGAACTCCCACAAAAATTTCAGCACAAGATTTCATTTTCTCAATATCAAACCCCTCATTGAGGAGGTAGTATCTATACACCTTTCCTTTGCTCCAGAATCTTGGATGGAAATCCTCTGGAACCTGTGCCCTCCCTAAAACCCACACATCTCTCAAGTGATGATTCAAAATTCTCGGAGACGTTAGTTCAGGTTTGAAAGTGTTAAACGCAACAACGTTTCCAAAGGCAGAAACCCCTCTGTCAGTCCTTGAAGCCCCCTTAAAGTTGGCATCTTTGGGGTTTTCAATTATTCCGAGCTTAGTTAATACCCTAATTATCTCGGCTTCAACGGTTCTTAAGTTGGGCTGCCTTTGAAAGCCGTAAAACCTCCTCCCGTCGTAGGCAATTTTCAAAGCTACCCTCATGATTGGAAATTTGAGTGGGGCTATAAAAGGGTTGTCCGTCTTATTCTCTTTACAAATATCAAAGTCAATATGTCTATATATTCGAGTTTGTTCCGGAATGTTTTTGGAAATTTGACAACGAAAATAGGATAAAAGCTAAAACCCCTACTCCTTAAAGAAAATTGGGGGTGACAAAATGGTGACTGAGATCGATATAGAGACCATGGAGTGCTTAATCAACTTTGATATCATGTTTACATTTGCAAAGAAATTTCTCCGAGAAGGGAGGTCTTTTTAACTCCCTTTTTAAGAGAAAGGGAAGAAAATCAGAGAAAACTCCCCTTGTAGAAAGGCCTTAGGAAAATCTCAAATGCCGCTATCGGCATCTCTATTCCCCAGTTTTCGAGCACCTGTGGATGGATCTCTCCTATTATCCCAACGCTCTTCCCATCAACTATTATCTCTCCCACTCTACCGGGAATAAAAGAGCCGTGTTCTATTTCTTTGAGCTCGTATTCAGCACCAAGATGGCGCATTAGGCTGTCGAGGATTTCTTTTGCTTCTGTGAAGGTTACTTTGGGATGAGCAAGGGCAACGGCAAGTTTGCTCTCGCTGACAGTCTTTGTTTCTCTGCTTTCGTCTATGAGGGTCACCTTACCAACCTCAAAGATCTTCTGAGGATATTCCTCATGGGTATTCTGGCTTAGGAATTCCATCAGGCTTGGAAGGAGCCATTTTCTCAACGCAGACCATTTCTGGCTTATAGGATTCTCTATCTCCACTATTTCCTCCTCTGAAATGTTCATTTTGTCAAACTGGGCTTCCTTATTCGTGAGGTTGAAGGTCATAACCTCTTGGAGGCCAAAGCCAACCATGAGATCCCTCACAGCGTTTTCAAACTCTATAAAATCGTCTCCCTTCCCTTGAACGGCAAGCTTTGGCTCTTCTGGAACAATGTTGTTGTATCCGTATGCAATGAGGACGTCCTCCAAAACGTCTCTTGCATGCATTATGTCGTCTCTAAATGCTGGATACTTCAGCTTTGCCTTTCCATCAAAGATTTCAACCTCATACATCATGCGCTCAAGTAGGTCTTTTATTTCCTCATCGCTGAGCTCAACTCCCGTAAGTCTTTTGATGTAGCCAAGATCAACTTCGAACTCCTTGGGAGTCAAGTCGGGAGTTTCTATCTCGAAATCCTTGTAAACTACCTTGACGCTCCTTATTTTTCCGCCACGCTCAGCTAAGGCAGTTACAATTACATTCAAAGCAAGCATGATCTTGTTAAGATCCCATCCCGTGATGTCTATGAAGATGCTCTTGGTCTCTTCAGTGACCTTCCCATGGGTTTCGGAGTTTATAACCGGAGGCATTGAGAGAACGTTTCCTTCCCTGTCAACAAGCAATGGATAATAGATCTTTCCTTTAATCAAGTGACCGTATTCCTTCCCCTTTTCGTGCTCCTCAAGTATCTCATCAGCACTCATTTCTCGGTCGCTGTTTAATGGAATAAATCTTATTTTATCTGGCTCAACGGCTTTGTAGTAGAAAGGAGGCTTGAGCTTATCGAAGTCGAACGTTCCTATGGCAACTTCCCTTCTTCTCCTTCCAAAGGTGAGCGCCACTTTCTCCTGAAGCTGGATTATCTGTCTCAAGGCTTCTTCATCAAGTTCAAGGTTCTCAACTATGGCATAAACTCCATAGGGTCTTATATCTTTCAATTTTTCATCAACATAGACAACAACGTCGCTTTTTTCGATTTTATATTTCGGCAATCCCTTTGCCATTCCAAGAGCCCATTTTACCTGTCTCGCTATTCCCTCGGCACTCCACAAATCAGGCCTGTTCGTATCTTTGGCATCTGCTTTGAAGTATATCTTACCTTCGTGCTCCCACACATCGTCAAGCTCGCATTTTGCGTAGAGGAATAAGTCTTCCCACTCTTCGATCGTAAATTCTTTCCCAATTAATCTCTCCAAGTCATGCTTGGCAACATCGAACTTCGGCATATTTACACCTCCACCGGAACAATGTAGATAACCTTTTTAGTTTTGCGAGACATATAGACTTTTCCCTTTTGAAATTTTTAGCGATTATGATCATCTTGCTCTCATGGATTTCTTCTTTGTTATCCAACTAAAAAAGTTTCGTGAAAGTTTATAACAAATTCGTTACTCTTTCCTTTTCCAAATTAATGTACATTAATGTTCTGGACATTACAGTATGGTACCAACTAATAACTGCTCTGATTGATATATTAGCTTTGCTAAAAGAAACATTTTTGTATATTCACCTTTGGTTTAAGAAACGATTTTAAAAAACAATATTTAATATAACATTGAACACATTTGGAGGGATGTACAATGTTGTGGGAATCAAGACTCCCCATAAACCAGGTTTTTGAGTTGAGATGCAGAACCATAGACTACTTCGGTGTTGGTGCTATAAACAAATTCTATGACATTGCAAAGGACTTGAAAGAAAACAGAGACATTGATAAAGTCCTTCTTGTCACAGGTAAGAGCTCATACAAGAAGTGCGGCGCTTGGGACGTTATAAAGCCCGCCCTTGAGAAATACGGCATTGAATACGTTCACTACGACAAGGTTGGCCCGAATCCCACCGTTGACATGATTGACGAAGCTAAGGAGATGGGTGTAGAGTTTGGTGCTCAGGCTGTCATTGGTATTGGCGGAGGAAGTCCAATCGACACTGCAAAGAGTGTCGCAATCCTCTTAGAGTACCCAGACAAAACCGGTAAGGACCTTTATGAATTTAAGTTCAAGCCAACAAAGGCCAAACCTATCATAGCAATAAACACCACACACGGTACCGGTACTGAAGTTGATAGATTTGCTGTCGCATCCATCCTCGAAAAGGAGTACAAGCCAGCCATAGCCTATGACTTCATATACCCACTCTACGCTATCGACGACCCCGCCCTTATGACAAAGCTCCCAGCTAACCAGACGAGATACGTTACAATCGATGCCCTCAACCACGTAAACGAGGCAGCCACAACAAAGGCAACAAACCCATACTCAATTCTCCTTGCGCAAGAGACTGTCAGGTTGATCTCAAAATACCTACCTGCAGCTCTTGCTCACCCAGAGAACCTCCAAGCTAGGTACTACCTCCTCTACGCATCAGCAATAGCTGGTATATCCTTTGACAACGGACTCCTGCACTTCACACACGCTTTGGAGCACCCATTGAGCGCTGTCAAGCCAGATCTCCCACACGGACTTGGCCTTGCAATGCTCCTCCCAGCGGTGGTCAAACACATCTATCCAGCAACAGCTGAAATACTCGCGGAGGTATACAGACCAATAGCCCCGGAGGCGAAGGGATACCCAGGAGAAGCGGAATTCGTTGCAAAGAGAATCGAGCAATGGCTCTTCAGTATAGGAATCAAGGAGAAGCTCACAGACGTTGGATTCGGAGAAGATGACATTGACAAGCTAACAAAGCTTGCGATGGAGACCCCTGGGCTAGACGGTCTCCTAGCAATGGCTCCAGTCGAAGCAAATGAAGACGTAATAAGAGCAATCTACAGAGACTCACTCTATCCACTGAGCGAGTGATTTCTCCTTTCCCAATTTTCATTTTAAAAAATTGGAAAGGCTCTACCAGATTAATTTGGCTTCTCTCAACCACTTTAAGTCATAGCTAAAGAGGTATCTTATGTCGTCTATTCCGAGCTTGAACATAGCTAACCTGTCGATACCGATTCCCCATGCAATTACTGGCACGTCTATTCCAAGCGGTTTTGTCATCTCTTCTCTGAATATTCCCGCTCCCCCGAATTCCACCCATCCGAGCTCTTCGTGATAGGCACTCATTTGAACGCTCGGCTCTGTGAAGGGGTAATAATCCGGAAGGAACTTAACCTTCTTTGCTCCAGCGATTTCAACTGCAAACCTCTTCAAGATTCCGAGGAGGTGTTTGAATGTTAAGCTCTCATCCACAACGAATCCATCAACTTGGTTGAACTCGATTAGATGTGTTCTGTCCAAAACGTCTGGCCTAAAAACTCTTTGAATAGCGAAGTACTTACCCGGTATTTGGACACCTTCGCCAAGCTGTCTTGCACTCAGGGCGGTTGCATGGGCTCTGGGCATTAAAAGCATAGCCATTCTTGGATCCCACTTGTACCCCCATCCTCTTGAACCCGTTGTCCATCCGTGTTCATGAGATGCCCTAACCTTCTCCACAAGCTCCTCATCCGGGAGAGAGCCATATTTTGGATACTTCAGCTGATAAGTATCCGTCCAATCTCTCGCTGGATGATTCTGTGGCTGGAACAAAGCATCAAAGTTCCAGAATTGAGTCTCTATTAGGCTTTCTGCAGTCATCTCAATAAAGCCCATCTCTATAAGTTTTCTCCTTATCTTATCGAGGAAAACCCTATAAGGTTGCTTTTTGCCAGGATAGACTCTCCTCACAGGGGCTTGAATGTTAAAGCGTTTGAACTCAACCTTTCTCCATTCCCCACTCTTTATGAGCTCTGGAGTTAAAACTGAGACCTCTTCCTTGAGCTCAAGACCACTCCCAGCGAGTTTCATCCCTTCCTCTGTGATCTCTACCTCTCTCTCCGCCTTAGTGTCTTCTTCCCCAATTTTTCTGCTCTTCAGCTCCTTAATAGGGATGAGCTTTTCAAGCTCTTTTGCTTCAACTTCCCCTTTTTCTGCAAGGATTTTCAATGCTTTGTCAATTGGTCTCTCCTCAGAAATCGCTGTTCTTCCCTTTTCAGTGACCTCAAGAACGAGCTTTCCATCCTCCTTTCTAACATTCGCCCATCCTTCTCTCCTTAAGATTCCAACGATAGGCTTAAGCTCATCCTCACTCAGTACTTCCTTTAACTCATCAAGAGAAACTTTGCCTCTCTCAACAAGCAGTTTCAAGGCTCTCCTTTCTGGAAGTCCAATTTTTGCATATTTTCTCCCTAGTTCTGTTATTCTTACGATTCTCTTCTGTCTTTCATGGAGCTTTGCAAGCCCCTTGCTCTGGAGCCAGAGAACGGCTCTCATTACCGCTACCTGGTCAAGTCCGGTCTCTTTAACTAGGTCTTCAAATTTCGCCTTTTTTAAATCCCTGAGCTTGATGAGAGTTAATTTTTCTTGATAGCTTAATTCCATTATCAACCCCCCGAAAGAAGTCTCACAAGACTTACTTAAAAATTGCGGTGGTAAAGATAAAAGGGTTAGAAGAGTCAGTGCTTGTGGGGGAAGAACACAACCTTACCCGTTTTTCCAGCACGCATGAGCTCAAAAGCTTCCTCAAACTTATCGAATCCCTTGTACTTGTGCGTGATTATCGGGTCTAAATTGAGCTTTCCGCTTCTAAGGAGGTTAGAGACGGTGTACCAAGTTTGCCATAGGTGCCTTCCGGTAATTCCATGAACTTCCAATGCCTTGAAGATAACGAGGTTGTTAATGTCGAATGTGACTTCCCTCGGGAAGAGACCCAAAAGACTAACCCTTCCCGCCGGCGTAACCGCCCGTAACCCCTGCTCAAGGGCCTTTGGAGCACCACTGAATTCAAGAAAAACGTCAACTCCATTGCCATCTGTTAGGTCTTTCACTTCCTTAACAACATCCTCTTCCATGGGGTTTATAACCACATCAGCACCCACTTTTTTAGCCAGCTCTCTTCTGAAGTCACTCGGCTCGCTTACTATTACCAGAGAAGCCCCACTTGCCTTCGCTACCGTTATGCCTAGAAGACCTAAGGGTCCAGCACCGGTTATGAGAACAGTCTTACCTGAAATTGGCCCAGCTAAAACTGTATCGACGGCATTACCCAAGGGCTCCTGGAGGGTTGCGTATTCTGGGGGAATCTCCTTTGGATTTTTCCATGCATTCTGGGCTGGGACTATCGCATATTCCGCAAAGACACCATCGGTGTCTACTCCAAATATTTTAGTGTTCTGACAAACATGGTAGTTGCCGGTTTTACATTGGTAGCATTTTCCGCAAACTATATGCGTTTCTGCAGAGATGTAGTCGCCTACTTGAATGTCATCCACTCCTTTTCCAACTTCCACAACCTCTCCAGCGACTTCGTGACCCATTATCTGGGGGGGTTTTATTCTGCTCTGTGCCCATTCATTCCATTCATAGATATGGAGATCGGTTCCGCAGATGCTAGTTGCAAGAACCTTGATGAGGACTTCCCCTTCTTTTGGCTGTGGAACATCAACTTCAACAAGTTCAGCACCGTAAGCGGGCTTAGTTTTCATGATAGCGGTCATTTTTTCGCCCATGGTTACCATCTCCACAGGTTTTTTAACATTAATATCTTCATTGTTTTGTGATATAAAGCTTTTTGTCCCCATAAAATACTTGGCAGTTGGCTTCTTTTTTTCAGAAGGAAAAAGCGAAATTAAGCAACAAAAGGTTTGAAAAAGTTGTGAAACCACCAAAAATTTTAAATACCACCATCATCACAATTAAGATTGCAGATACTTGCTTGGTGGTGTCTGAATTGGAGGATAGGAAATTTGGAAAGAGAAGGATGGACAGAGGAGGCTCAAGACTGCCTCCAGTTAAAGTTGGAGAAAGATACAAGGTAAGGATAGAAGCCCTTGGAAAAGGTGGAGATGGGATAGCAAGAGTTAAGGGCTTTGTGATTTTTGTCCCTAACACAAAAGTGGGGGATGAGGTAGAGATTGTTATAAATTCCGTGAAACAGAAGTTTGCATTCGGAGAAATTATTGGTTGATTCTTTTCCTTTCTTCCCCCCTTATACGAAAATCTTATATTTCATTTTGTAATAGAAGTAGTGTACCTATCACTGCGATGATTTAGCAACTTTGTCACTGATTTAAAGATTGATTATCAAGGAAGTGTGAGTAATGCCGGTTATAATCGTTACCGGGAGAGGGGGAGCTGGTAAAACCACAACCACTGCAAATCTAAGCGTGTATTTTGCTCAAAAGGAGTATAGGACTTTAGCTATAGATGGTGATCTCTTCTTGCCCAATCTCGGCTTCCATTTTGCTTTGGAGAATGTCAACTATACTGTCCATTCCCTTCTCAAAAATCCCGAAGTTGATCCGGAGTGGGCAATCTACAAACACGCAAAGACTGGAGTTAACGTGATGCCCGGTAGTACTAGGCTGCAGGATGTAATAGGTATATCACCCAAAAGATTAAGGGATATCGTCGAGCAGATGAGGTATAAGTTTCCGGTGGTTTTTGTTGATTCTCCCACTGGAATTCCCTTTGATACCCTTCCAACTTTTGAAGTTGCTGACTATCAAATAATAGTTGTTGAAGTTGAAAGATCACCGATTTATTCCTTTGAAACAATGGTGGAGAATGAGATTAACAAGCTTAAGGCAATAGGCGAGGAATATGGGTTAAAGATTGGGGTAGTGCTAAACAAGGTCAGGGAATCGGAAGATGTTATAGACCACATAATAGACGAGATCACTGAAAACGTTGGCCTGCCGGTTGTTGGGGTAATACCATTTGATGAATATGTTCCAGAATCCATAAACGTGGGGATCCCAGTACTTGCATATAAACCAAGAAGCGATGCGGCTATAGCGTTTTATGAGGCCGGAGAGATATTAGAGGAATGGATATTTAAGTAAGGTTAAAAAGATCTGAAATCTCTTTTGGGGGTAGGGAGATGAACTTGGAAGAACTTATCGAAAAGGTAGCCAGTGGAGAAATTAAGCTTCACCAAGTGGAAAAATACACCGGAAGCAAAAGGCTTGCAACTGAGATAAGAAGAAAAGCCCTTGAGAAAAAATTGGGGATATCCCTCAAAAACATCGGGCATTACTCTATCGACCCCGAGGAAGTTATTGGGAAGAACATAGAAAACATGATTGGGGTTGTCCAGATACCAATGGGAGTGGCCGGGCCCTTAAAGATAAATGGTGAATATGCCAAAGGGGAGTTCTATATTCCCTTGGCGACAACTGAAGGAGCATTGGTTGCAAGCGTTAATAGAGGGTGCTCAGCTTTAACTGCCGCAGGCGGTGTGAAAACAACCATAATCGACGACAAAATGACAAGGGCGCCTCTTTTAAAATGCCCCGATGCAAGAAGGGCTAGAGAAGTTGCCCAATGGGTCGAAGAAAACCTCGAATATCTCCAAGAGAAAGCGGTTTCAAAAGTAACTAGGCATGGAAAGCTTAGGGGAGTTAAGCCATACATCGTCGGCAACAATCTCTATTTGAGGTTTGAGTTCGAGACAGGCGATGCCATGGGAATGAACATGGTCACGATAGCAAGTGAAGAGATAATGAAGGTTATCGAAGAACACTTCCCGGATGTTAAGTACCTAGCCCTTTCTGGAAACCTCTGCGTTGATAAGAAGCCCAACGCAATGAATTTCATCAACGGAAGGGGAAAAACAGTGATAGCCGAGGCGATCATTCCAAGGGAGATCGTGGAGAAAAAGCTCAAGACAACGCCGGAACTCATAGCGGAAGTAAACTATAGGAAAAATCTCGTAGGCTCAGCCCAGGCTGGAAGTTATGGATTCAACGCCCATTTTGGAAACATTGTGGGGGCAATATTCTTAGCAACTGGCCAGGATGAAGCCCAAATAACCGAAGGCTCCCATGGAATAACCCTTGCAGAGGTCACTCCTGAGGGGGATTTATACATAAGCATAACAATGCCGAGCCTCGAAATCGGAACAGTGGGGGGAGGAACGAGAGTTCCTACGCAGAGGGAAGCATTAAGCATCATGGGCGTTGCTGGCGGTGGAGAGCCAGCAGGAACAAATGCAAAGAAGTTTGCGGAGATTGTTGCAGGTGCAGTATTAGCGGGAGAGCTCTCTTTGTTGGCAGCTATAGCGGCAAAGCACCTAGCAAAAGCGCACAAAGAGCTTGGACGTTGAGGTTTTATTTCTTTTCTAAAAATTCTAAAGCTGATGGCGGGAAGCTTATCTTTGTGATTTTAGTCTTCTTTTTCTTCTCTACTAATCTAACTCCTTTAAAGGGAAGAATTAGCGAGGGCCAGTCTATTAGAAGAGCTATCAAAAGCACCACTATTGCAATCAGAACTGAGGAGAGCAAGAAGTCCCAATAACTTTTAGGCTCGAAGAACGCAGATGTAACAACACCTCCCACCATAGAGACCAAAAAGGTCATCATGGAGAATCTCCTGCGCTTCTTTGGGTCTATTTTGCCTTCGCATATGAGCTTAAGGAGATATTTTAATCCCTCGGGAGTAAAAACATCAAACTCAAGCTCCTCTTCAAACTCCACTCTCTCAGGGAAAAGGTAAAACATCCTGTTTAGCTCTCTCCTCACCTCTACTATTCCAATATGTTCACTCTCACATAAAGACTCTGCGAGGCTTTCTAAGGTATAACATTCCGGGTCTATGAGCCTAATTGGGCGTATTCCCAGAGACGAAAAGCGCTCTTCAAGTGCCCTTGAAGTTTCTGCAAGAGAGCCTGATATTACAGAGTAGGTACATCTCTTGGGCTTTTTCGAGGTTGAGCTTGGGGGATAATGTAGTGGGATTCTCAATCCTCCCAACCTCTCCTTTTGTATCCTTTTTTAATGCTCTGCAGTGCGAAGATGAAAAACAATACAAAAGTTACAATGTTGCTGAGCTGAGAAAGGTCAATAACATTTTCAAGTGCCAAATAGCCAGCCACAAATGTTAAAATACCTAAGGCCACTTCTATTGCCGTCACTACAAGTTCAAACGTGCTCCTCTTAGCTAACTTGCCCTCAGCGATTTTCTTAAATATCTCCTCAAGGGCAGAGTCCTTTTTGATAAGGAACACCATGTACTTGTCTTTATTTTTGAACTTAATTCTCTCCTCACTCGGCACGAGATAAAACCAGCGGTTCATCTCATCAGTCAGTTCAACCACATAGAGCCTGCTTGATCTTGAGAAGAGGTTTTGGGCGTTCATTAAGAGGGTATATTCATCAGGGTTAACCACCCTGTTAAAGGTCTTCCCCTTAAAAAGCTCCTCTAGCTCCTTAGCTTTTTCGCTTATCATTTGCTCGGGCTTTAATTTAATGAGAACGTAGACTAACTTCTTCTCTCTTTTTCGAGGGATAGTCTTTTTTTCCACTTTCTTTTTGTTCTCTGGTTTCTCTTTAGGCTTTCGTGGAATTATAATCGGGCCCGGAACAAAGGTCATCTCTCTTCCCGCTTAGGATACAACTTCAAATCTTAAAAAGTTATTGAAAAAGGAGAATTAAGAGCTGAACTCTTGAATCTTTTTCCTCACGAGCTGGCTAACCAGCTTCCCATCGGCCTTTCCTCTAAGCTTGGCCATTGCCCTTCCCATGAGCATTCCCATTGCACCCATGCCTTTTGCCTTTACCACGTCTATGTTCTCCTGAACTATTTCCTCGACTATTCTCTCAACTTCTTCTTCACTTAACAACGTGAGTCCTTTCTCCTCTGCAACCTGCAAAGCGGTCTTCTCTGGATGGAGTGCAAGCTCCTTGAATATTTCTTCAAATGCCTCCTTTGCTATCCTGTTGTCGAGGAAAAGTTTGAACGCATCTTTTATGTGCTTCTCCGTAATGTTCTCAATTGGCACTTCCTTCTTAAGACCTTTGAGAACCACTACAAGGACTGAAGCCGCCAAGGAGGGTTTAACACCCATCCCTATAAGCTCCTCAAAGAGCTCATCTCTCTCATCATCAACTAACGTCTGTGCTAAGCTTTTGTCTATGCCGTACTCCTTAACGTAGCGCTCCACTCTCGCCTGTGGATACTCTGGAAGGTTCTCTAAGATCTCTTTCTTAAGCTCTTCACTGATAAATATCGGCGGAATATCTGTTTCTGGATACATTCTAGCCTTTCCTGGGAGAGGGCGCATGTATTGGGTATTTCCATCCGGCAAAGCCCTTCTCGTTTCCTCGGGGACACCTCTAATGGCCTCTCTTGCCCTCTGAAGAACCTCTCTAAGGGCTTTCTTGGCAATCTCTTCCTCAGCCGCAACTAACACAAAGGCATCAAGTTCCCCAAGGTTGAGTCTCTCAACGACCTTGTCGACTTCCTCTTGGCTTATGCCATAGTTTGGCAGCTCATCGATATGGAATATACCTTTTACGTACTTCTTAGCCCTGTCAGCCATTTCCGTTCCAAGCCTTCTTCCGGGCTGAATTTCGAAGCCTATAAGACCTCTAAACTTTGGAAGCCTAATAGCCAAAACTTTTCCTCCCTTTTTCAAGACATTGGCAATTATCTTTGAGCCTGTGTTAGCAAAGATGTCGCTCACGTCATAAAACTCCTCTTTCAGCTCTTCCTCTTTTGCTCCCCTCTTCTCAAGCTCCTCTTTGATCTTTATGAGATTGAGCTGTCTCTCAACTTCGCGCTTAATTATCAAAGGTATCATATCCAGCTCTTGAACACCCTTAATCTCAATCCTAGCCCCGCCTTTGATGGAAACGTTTAAATCTTGCCTTATTGTCCCGAGACCACGTTTTACTTTGCGCGTTGCCCTCAAAGCATCGCCTATGAACTTTGCCACGACCTTTGCCTGTTCCGGATGGTGAATGTCTGGAGTAGTTGCTATTTCAATTAAAGGAATCCCCAAACGGTCAAGCCTGTAAACTGCTTTTTTGTCTCCCTGCTCTATAATCCTACACGCATCTTCTTCAAGACAGATCGTTGGAATCCCAACGCTCCCCCATGGAGTATCCACCTTGCCGTTCATGCCAACTATGGCAGTCCTCTGGAAGCCCGAGACGTTGGAGCCGTCTATGACGATCTTCCTCATAAAATGAACTTCATCAACCGGAATGGCATTTAGGAGATAGGTAATCTGGAGGGCAACCCTTAATGCCTCTTCATCCGGTAGATGGGGCGGCTCTTCATCCAGATAAACCAGATCACTGTACCTGTAGTTCCCCTCATAGACAAAAACCCTACCCTTTTTGAACTCTTCAAGTGCAGCCTGGTCAATCTCTCCAAGCTCGCTCATTGTAGGCCTTAGTCTTCTCTCAACTGTAAAATCCACCTCCTCATGAAGTTCACTCGGTACCGGGGAGAACAGCTTTTTCGTATCGAGCTGTCTGTGAATTTCAAGACCAACTTTGAGACCAAGTGCCTTATAATCAAGCTCCATATCTATCACCTCAGATAAGTGTCAAATCTTGTGTAGGGGGTAATCTCTCCAGCATAGTTCGTGAGCATCATATTTCTAACTTCCTCAAGGTTCTGCGTATGACCAAGAACCCATATGAGCTTCACGTAAGCCGTCTCTGGAAGCATGTCCTCACATGGAATAACACCGGCTTTAAGGAGCTTTCTCCCAGTGGAATAGACGTTGAGGTTGACTCTACCGTAGAGGCACTGGCTCGTCATGCAAACTGCAACACCTTCCTCAACTGCCCTCTCTATTGTTGGGATTATCTCGTTTGGTGTGTGACCGAGACCTGTGCCCTCTATTACAATTCCCTTGTAGCCTTTATCCACTAAAAAGTCTATGAGCTCCCCGCTCATGCCTGGATAAACCTTTATTAGGGCAACTTTTTCTTCAAGCTTGTCATCAACCCATACTTCGCTCTCCCTTCTTTTTCTGTAGTCGTCCCTTAGATACTCGACTCTTCCATCAGACCATATCTTTGCTATGGGAACGTCGTTTATACTCCTAAAGGCGTCTCTCCTTGAGGTGTGCATTTTTCTAACCTTTGTCCCTCTGTGTGCCAAACAGTAGGTGTCGCTGGTTTCTCCGTGCATCACAACAGCAACCTCACCAAAGTCCTCAACTGCCATCCTGGTGGAGCATATTAAGTTCATCGCGGCATCGCTTGAAGGTCTATCGCTACTCCTCTGGGAGCCAACGAAGATTACAGGCTTTCCTAAATCTCTTAGCATGAAGCTTAATGCAGCAGCAGAATACCCCATCGTATCTGTTCCATGGCCTATTATAACTCCATCCTCCCCACTGTTGAGTGCCTTTGCAACCTCATGAGCCATCTTTTTCCAGTATTGAGGCTTCATGTCTTCACTCATTATGTTAAAGAGAAGCTTTGGGGTTATGTTTGCTATTTCAAAAATTTCCGGAACGGCTTTTGCGAGCTCCTCAGCTGTAAATGCCGCATGAACCGCACCGGTTTTGTAGTCTATTTTGCTCGCTATGGTTCCTCCGGTTCCTATTATGGTAACGTTTGGAAGCCCAGGTTTTTTAGGTAAAACTTCTTTAAATGAAATCTCTTCTCTTGGCTTGGCTTTTTCGAGGATCTTCACTTCAACTATCTGGTCGATTAAAATCCCGATGTTGTACCCGTTGTCCAGCTTTATTGTAAGGGTTTCTCCCTTTGAAAGCTCATATGGGGGCATTACAATGCCCCTGTGAGTAACTCTTGTGCCGTTTTCCTCCTCCACAACCTCAACATAATCGCCAATTTCAATGCCTTTTTCCTTCATGAAAAGCTCGACTTTTCTCATAGCGAAACCCCCTTTGAATCTTAGGCTAGATAGAGGTGAGAGGGATATAAACATTGTCTCTTTTCCACTCCAGGTATGGCCCCTATCGAGTCTCGATTTTAAACCTCGGCTCTTCGATCCATTCCGACCTGCACTTTGGACACTTGCCAGGAATTTTTATCTCTGGTTTAAATACGAAGCCGCACTTCCTGCACTGGGCTGGCTGAATGAGGAGAGCCTTTCCTTCACGCTTTACGATATTTGCAATAGCTTTAAGGTCTTCAAGGATTACCTTCTTGCTCCCTTTGCCTCTCATCTCAAGGAGCATTGCAAGTTCACTTACACTGTAGTCCCTCTCCTCCAAAAGCTTTATTATCTTCTGTCTTCTCGTCATCATAGGGGAAAGTTTGAAAGGGCATTAAAAAGCTTAAGGGTGCGAGTGATGATAATAGAAAAGGCCGAAGAGATACTCAAAGAGCACAAACTCTGTGACCACTGCTTGGGAAGGGCCTTTGCCCTGCTTGGGAAGGGGGACAATCACATCCGAGGGAAATCAATAAGGTTAGTCATTAATATGGAAAGAGAAGCTAGAGGCGAGGAGGGCTTTCAGGAGCCTCAAGAGTGTGAGCTTTGCGGAAATATCTTCAAAAAGACCGAATATCTTGCAAGGCTTTGCTATGATAAGGTTTCAAGGCTTGGACTTGAGTTTGAGAGCTTTCTCGTTGGCTCAAGGGTTCCCAAGGAAATTGTAGAGAAAGAACGGGAGATAATTGAAAAGTTTGGGTTGAAGTATGCTGAACCAATAAACAGGGAATTGAACAGGGAAATTGGAAAGCTCCTTGAACTCATACTTCAAAAGCCTGTAAACAAGAGCAACCCAGATGTTGTTTTTATAGTGGAGCCATACAACGAGAGGGTGGAACTCCAGATAAAGCCTCTCTACATCTATGGTCGCTACAGGAAGCTAGTTAGGGGGATCCCTCAAACGCCATTAAGGGGATTCAAAGAAAGTGTTGCGTCAATAATCTGCAAACCTTTTTCAAAAGCGACAAAAGGAAAATGCATATTCCACGGAGCTGGAAGAGAGGATGTAGATGTGAGAATGCTTGGGAATGGGCGACCCTTTGTTGTTGAGGTTAAGAGGCCAATAAAAAGGCATATTGACTTAGGGAGAATTGAAGAGGAAATCAACAAGAGCGGGAAAGTTGAGGTTTTAGGGCTCAGGTTTATAACCAAGGAAGAAGCCGAAAAGGTTCTCACATCAAACCACAAAAAAGAATACGAGGCACTTGTTTACGTTGAGGAGGGCATCAGCAGAGAAGAGGTTGAAAAGGTCGTTAAGGCACTCGAAGGAGCAACCATTCATCAAAGAACCCCTAGAAGGGTTTTAGGGAGAAGGGCCGATTTGGTGAGAGTGAGAAAAGTCCATGAGGCTGAAGGTGAGCTTTTAGATGAGAGGCATTTTAAACTCCGCCTGATAACCGACGGAGGGCTCTACATAAAAGAACTAATTTCGGGAGACAAGGGGAGGACAACCCCTTCGGTGAGCGAGATATTAGGAAAGAAGGCTTGGTGCGAAAAACTTGATGTGCTGAACATCCTAGATGAGCAGTGAAAACTTTATAAATGGTTGAGCACATGAGCTTATGGTATTGGGAAAGACCCATAGTTGATAAAAGCTTGTTCCTAAACGTATAAGTTGTTGAAACTCCTAAATAAGCTCTAAGAGGTGATTGATATGGTTCAAAAAGCCCATACTGTTAGAAGGAAAACCAGAGGTAAGCTTAGCAAATCACCAAGGAGGAGAGGCCTTCCTCCATTAACAAGGTTCCTCCAAGAGTTTGAAGTCGGACAGAAAGTCCACATAGTGATTGAGCCAAGCTACCACAAAGGAATGCCCGATCCAAGGTTCCATGGAAGAACCGGCACAGTGGTTGGAAAGAGGGGAGATGCATACATAGTCCAGCTCACCGATGGCGGTAAGGTTAAGACATTCTTTATTCACCCAGTCCATTTAAGACCCCAGAAGTGAGAGCTATGATAGGGCGCAAGAAGCTTAAGGAGGAATACATCTCAATTCCAGAGGCAAGGGAATTACTGCTCAAGAGAAAAGAGGAAGGGGCTGAAGAAAACCCAGAGGAGCCAATATTCTATGAGGCAAGGGTCAGCATTGAGCATGCCGAGAGGTTCTCAAAACTACCAGCAGAAAAGGCAAAAGAGCTTAGAGAAAAGCTAACAGGCCTCTTTGAATGGCTTGATGGGAGAATAGCGACAAAAATTGTTGACATAATGCCCGAAGACTACTTTGACATAAGGGTTATCTTTGCCAAGGAAGAACACATGCCCACCAAAGAGGAAGCAGAAAAGATACTCGAAATACTTGAAGAATATAGGGAGTAGCACTCTTTTCTTCTTTTTCAAAATTTCTCGAAAAGTATTAAAAGCCCTAAGCTGTATATTCTTGGGGGGAGAGACCATGGATTATTATCGTAGAAGACATTCCTATGCCCAAAGTACCGATAAAAAAAAGCGTCATGTAGAGTATGAAGAATACGCATATGTGTTAGATTATCTTCCCACCGGTTATCTCGATCTTGAGCATCGAAACCTTAGGGAAAACAAGCCTATAGCACAGGTTATTGGGGAGAAGGCTTTTACCCTGCTCGAGGTAATCCCCAAGACAGACCTTATGCTCTATGAAAGGGTCTTTGTTGGAAAGGGACAGAGGGACAAGGTATTAATGATAACCAGAAAGCTTAATTACGATGACCTGACTCCAACTGCGAAGGCTGAACTTCCGTACGTCCTTGAGGAAATCGTAAAGAACAATGAAGAGCGTTTTGTGAAGTTTTTCAACCTTGCTCCGCCAATTACGAACAGACTTCACAGCTTAGAATTGCTTCCCGGAATAGGGAAAAAGCACATGTGGGACATCTTGGAAGAGAGGGAAAGGGAACCATTCAAGAGCTTTGAGGATTTGAAGCATAGGGTAAAGGGACTTCCAGATCCCGTGAAAATGATAGCGAGAAGAATCTTGGACGAGCTTGAGAACAAAGACCGCTACAGGCTTTTTGTAGGCTCAAGGAGAATATTCAGGGAGTAGATATGTACTCCAAGGTCTTTTCTTTAATTTCTAAATACCATCTAAAGCCGAATTCCGATCTTGGCCAAAATTTTCTCATAGTGGAAGATGTTATTCAGAGAGAAGTAGAAAGGGCAGAAATAAAGGAAAGCGAGACCGTTCTTGAAATAGGACCCGGTTTAGGGGTGCTAACAGACGAGCTGGCAAAGAGGGCAAAGAAGGTTTACGCCATAGAAAAGGATTCACGGATAATCGAAATCCTGAGGAGAGAGTACAGATGGGATAATGTGGAGCTCATACACGGAGATGCCCTAAAAATAGATTTTCCTTACTTTGATAAGATAGTTTCCAACCTTCCCTACCAGATATCTTCCCCCATAACCTTTAAACTTCTGAAGTATGACTTCAAGAAAGCCGTGCTTATTTATCAGCTTGAATTTGCCCAGCGAATGGTGGCAAAGCCAGGAGATAAGAACTACTCCCGCCTCTCTGTAATGGTGCAGGCTAAGGCCGAGGTTGAGCTTGTTGAAAAAATTGGCAGAGGAGCATTCTACCCAAAACCGAAAGTTGATTCCGCAGTAATAGTAATGACGCCCAAACCCAAAGATGAACAAGTCGATCTAAACGAGAACCTCGTGAAGGCCCTCTTCCAGCACAGGAGAAAGCTGGCAAGCAAGGCCCTAAAGGACTCTTACCATATGCTAGGCCTCACAAAAGATGAGTTCAAGAAACTTAAGCCCATCATTGAACACATTCCCCACTCTCAAAAAAGAGTATTTCAGCTGTCCATAGAGGAGATAAAAGACATAGAAGAGTTTTTAAGAGGTCATAATATCATTGGGTAGCATGGTCTTTTAATGAAAGGTACTTTTCTTTCAGCCCTTTTATGTGGTTGTAGTGTTCCCACTCAATATTAGCCAACCACTTTGCAATCTCCTTCACCTCAGGGTTTTTGCTCGCATTTTGGAGATATTCATAAGCTTCTGCAGCCATCTTTTCGTTTTCCATTAAGATATCAAAAAGCTCCTCCAGCCTTCCCCGCTCTAAAAACC
Source organism: Thermococcus litoralis DSM 5473 (assembly GCF_000246985.2). Taxonomy (NCBI): domain Archaea; kingdom Methanobacteriati; phylum Methanobacteriota; class Thermococci; order Thermococcales; family Thermococcaceae; genus Thermococcus; species Thermococcus litoralis. Next base: position 267,184 of record NC_022084.1, read on the forward strand.
TTCTAAGTTTGTTCTCAGCCAATACAACCTCTAAGGGAGGTAAATTAACTGATACAGTATTTTCATCCGGAAACAGCTTTTTGTAAAGTTGAAGCAACTTTTCTGCATGTTCTAGGCTTTCTTCGCTAAGCTTACGAAAAACCTTAGGGATTTCTTCGATCCATGTTAGTTCCTTGCTCAACTCATAAAGGCGATCGTACATCTCGGCTTCCTCTATCTCAGCATTTATCCAGTAGGAAAGAATTTCCTGCATGCTTAATCTGGGAAGTGCTTGAAGAAGTTTCTTTATATTTTCCCTAACGGTTGAGGACACTCCACTCATAACAACACCCAAATTTTATTTTCACTTTTGAAGTTTAAAAGCATACCCAATTTTGAGTATCAAACCCCAATGACCCGCTGGATTTTTAAACCTCTAACCAAAATCCCCACACATGATAGTTGCGATAGTTGATGGCTACACCGACGAACCAGCGGGGCTTGGAGTGCCTCCATATTTGGGGATCTACCCAAGATACGCCTATGGTGCAATAAAAAAGCCAGAAAAGATGCGAGAATTTTTTACCTCACGATAGATGACCTCCGCTTTACTTTTGAAGGCGAGCAAGGGATAAAAACCAAAAACAAAACTCCCAACGTGTATAAAACAAAAGAGATTCTTGAGAAGGCTGATGTGATTATATACATCGGTGGACTACACACCCCAGGAAAATACCTTTCTGCGGTTCCTTCTCAAGTGGAAGAGGTTGCAAAGTTTATAAAACCCTTCAAGGGCATTAAAATCCTCGGCGGGCCGGCTTTTATGGGCTCAGCCCATGAAGGTGGTACAAAGATAAGCTCAAGGGGACTAACCCTTGCCCATGCAATTTTTGACCACATCGTTTACAGTGACTTGGAAGCTTTTCTTTATGACTTCTTCACAAACCCCAAGGACGCAAATCCATTTCGCTTTAGGGACTATTTGGAATTAAGGGACTACGCACTCTTAGGTGCCGAAGTCGTGAAGCAATTTCCCGATTATCCGGATTTTGTTATAGTGGAAATCGAAACCCAGAGAGGATGCCCCAAAGCTGCAGGCATAGGAGGTTGTTCTTTCTGTACAGAGCCGGTTAGATACAAATCAATAGAAGACCGACCTATTGAAGACATCGTTAAGGAAGTTGAAGTGCTCTATAACCTGGGAGTAAGGCACTTTAGGATAGGGAGGCAGAGCTGTATCTTTTCATACATGGCTAAGCCGAACGGCAGGGTTCCGATTCCAAACCCAGAAGCCCTTGAGAAGCTCTTCAAGGGAATTAGAGTAGTTGCACCGGATGTGAAGACCTTGCATGTAGACAATGCCAACCCAGCGGTTATAGCAAATTATCCTGAGGAAAGCATTAAAATTGCAAAGACGCTTATAAAATACGGCACACCTGGCAACGTCGTTGCCTTTGGGCTTGAAACGGCCGACCCAAAGGTTGCAAGGCTCAACAACCTGAACTCCACAGCGGAGGAAACCTACGAAGCGGTTAGGATTTTGAATGAAGTTGGTGCCAAAAGGGGCTACAACGGAATGCCCTGGCTTTTACCAGGAATAAACATCCTCTTCGGCCTTCCTGGAGAAACCAAGAAGACTTACGAGCTTACCTATGAGTTCTTAAAGAAAATCCTCGACGATGGGCTGTTGGTGAGGAGGATAAACATAAGGCAGGTCGTTGTCTTTCCAGGGACACCTTTGTGGCATATGAGGGATAAGGTAAAGACCGAAAAGCACAAAGCCCTCATAAAGCACTACAAGTACAAGATAAGGCACGAAATAGACTACCCTATGCTTAAAAGATTATTACCAGTGGGAACGATTTTGAGGGATGTTAGGGCGGAGGTGTTTGATAACGGCCTAACATACGGCAGGCAGATAGGGAGCTATCCCCTGATAGTCGGAATTCCAAAGAAAATTGAACTGAACAGGTTTTATGATGTTTTAATTGTTGATCACGGCTTTAGGAGCATAACTGGAATACCGATTCCTATAAACGTGAACAGGGAGAGCTCAAAGGTTTTGAGCTATCTGCCTGGAATTGGAAAGAAAAAAGTTGCAAAGATCCTTGCAAAAAGACCGTTCAAAAGCAAGGAGGAGTTTTTAGAAATTGTGGAGCATGAGAAAAGAGAAATGTACAAAAGAGCTATAGAAGTTTAACTGCTCTCTCCTGTTGCCTGTGATGCAATTATTGTTTTCAGTGCCAAGACTTCAATGAAGAGGGTTTGTTCGCTTGTAGCCTCAATTATCAGCACTCCTTCCCTCGGGACGTAAATTCTGTTCGTCTTTGCCCCCTCAACAGGGCCCTTTAGTATTATCACGAGGTGTTTTTTGTTCCCCATTAATCCAAGGCCGAGCTTGGCCTTTTGGGCAAAAGCGAGAGTTGTTGTGTGAATTTTATCCTTATCCGCCTGAGCCCTTGCAAGGGCTTCTGTTTCATTATAACCATTGTGGATGTAGTACCAGTATCTCGCGGCCGTGAATATTGGTGATACAGTTACCGAAAGCTCAGAGGCAGTTTTGCTCCTCAAAACACACATCTGCCCGTATTGTGAAACGTCACAGTTCCTAAAGATTGGATCGCCAACAACTATCGTAAGATCATCATAAACATTGCTTCTCAAAGTAAGATTCAACTCCAAAAAGGGATCACCACTTATATAACTTTCGAGAAGAACCTTATACTGTCTCCCGCTATAAGGAACTTTAACCAAAACCTTATCCAGAGGGTCTCCTTTTGGAGTGATTGCTTTTTCCCAATTCAAATACCCATAGAAGACAACTCCGAGAGAAGCGGCAATGAGAACAATGGATAACAAAACTGCCAGTATCTTTTTATTCAATTTCAAAACCCCCAAGAAAAGTTAATTAAAAAAGAAGGAAAAGGCTTCAGAGGCCAGCCAAGTACTCCATGAGCTCCTTGGCTGCGTCTCTTGTGGCGTACCTGTCTTCACCAGCAACAATAAGGACGTCATACTCGCCAAAGACATCCTCTAAGTAGTTAAGGTCCCCGTCTCTGTTCTCCCAATCGAACATTCCCTGTTCAACGAGGTACTTGGTGATTGCGTTCGCAACTGGTCCACCGACGAGGATGAGGTTGCTGTCGACTGCGTTGACGTCAACCTCAGTGTCAAGCACTGTGATTGATTCTGCAATCTTGTTGACCTCGACGGTCTTGACTTTCTCGGTCTTAACGCTGTCAATGATGTAGTCATCAAGTTCCTCTCCGATCTTAACTTCCTTAGTCTCATATTGTGGTTCTTTTGGATCCACTGCTATATATGCCCTCGCGGCATAGTAGTTCTCTTCATCCTCTGGGTTTTCCTTTGTCTCACTTTCGAATTCATACTTGAGCACATATCTGTCAAAGAGGTTTATTGTTGAACCAACGAGGTCGTCTGTGTTTGTGAGCTTTATACCAAGCAGTCTGTCCCCATCATCATTGAATATGAGGTCCACTTTCCATCCATCGAGGAAGTCCTCGTCCCCATCTTCTATAGTGCCCACATCTGTCTGAATGCTTATCTCAGCTATCGTTGAGCCCTCGATACCAACAAACACTGTTTCAAGTTCAATTCTTAGGTCGTCTACTTCGTCGGATTCTCCCACGTCAACGCTTACGAGTTCTGTGTCTCCATCAGGGGTTGTAACCCTAAACAGTGCTCTCTCTTCGTTAATTGAAAGGTCGACTGCTTCAATTTTGTAGCCGTTGAATTCCAGAACCTGGTTTACTTTAATCCACTCAGTTCCCCAGTCCTTACCGATTTCAATTTCACCCTCGGTACCATTAATGGATAGTATCTCATACTTCTCTCCGAAGAGTGTGAATGCATCCCCTTCTTGAAGTCCCTCATAAAAGCTGTCGTCCTCTACATCATCAGTTGATAGGTCGTCGTAGTAGTAGCTGTGGCTCTCAAAGCCGAAGTCATCTGTATCTGCTTCGTCATAAACCTCTATTGTGAAGTCTATGTACACTTCAAGACCTTCTTCTGGAACTATCAGCTTAACACTCTTTGGTGGGATTGTTTTATCATCGTCGTTTAGATAATCCTCGTCATCTTCATCGAACTTGTAAAGACCGATTTGCTTTATGTTAATGAGGTAGTCAACTATTTTTGCTTCCTCAAGCTCGAGTTCTGTCTCAAATGGTGTGTCTTCACCGTAGGTTCCGCTTTCACTGTCGCCGAGCTCTATTGACTCAACGTCTGCGAGCTGTATGCCGGTAATTGTATCACCAAATGGCTGTATGTCCGTATCGTACTCGTCAAAGAACGTTGAGTAATAGTCGGTGTTCTCCAATTCAAGGATGTCGTGTTCTCCATCCGCATCTACACTGAATAGCTCATCAAACTCTGCTGAGTAGTATGCATCGCTGAGAGCGCTGTCGTCATCGGCAAATGAGCCGTTCCACCATCTGTTTCCTGGTAACTCACTGTATTTTTGAGCAGTAACTTCATCGTACTCATCGTCTGAGTCTTCAACAAAGCTTGAGTAGAGTGGGATGTCCTCTGGGTCAGGGGCAGTGTCCTCCTTAACAACAACTGCCGTTGCCCCTGCTTCGACCTCTTTCTCGGTGTAGAGGAGCGTACCGAGCGCTACAGCTACATCTGCTGCACTCACAACGTCCATAGCAGCAGCGTTGCTTCCAACTACGATTTTAACGTTTGGCATTCCATCCTTAACAAAGAATTCCTTTCCTGGAAGCTCTGATTGGGCGCTTGCATACCCAAGGGTTGCTCCAACCATTGCGGCACCAACAGCAAGGGCCGCGATTTTTCTTACCTTCATGTCTTCACACCTCCGATACCTTGTGGGGGCTAAACCCCCAACTATGGTATTCTTCAGTAGCTATATGTAGCTTAGGGTTTATATACTTTTCGCTTTCAGACCCTTTCTAACGATTAGAAAAGCCGTATTTTTCCCTCAATGGCCAAAAGTGGCATTTACCTAATGCCTACACCCAATTCGCCTTTTGCCGATAATATCTCAACAAAAGTTGAAGATGACAATAGATTCTCTACCAGCAATAATGATCTCTGCTTATAAACTTTTCCCCTTCGATAAATTAAAGGATCAAGAGAGCCTGAATTTGAAGGTGTCCTTTTCTATGAGCTTTTTCTTAAGCGGTCTGTGGATGAGTTCGTGGACAAAACCTCCAAGGTCTGTGAGAGCATTTTGAAGCTCCGTTGCAGAGATGTCAACTATCTCTGGCTCGATTATCGATATTGCAACCGGTGCATATTTTGCCGTAAGCTGGAAGAGAACCTCAAAAGGTGATACTAGCTCACTCGCAACAAGGGCGTATATTCTCTCCTCCCCCTCCTCCTGCACTTTTACAAGGATTTTGTTTATCTTACAGCCCTCATATGCGAAGGCCTTCAGCATGGTCTCCTCCACGACTTCCTTGTTTTTCCCATACGTTTCTATAACGAATCGGTAGAGAATCTCTTTGCCGTCAATTATCATCTCTTCAATCTCTTCCCTACTGTAACCTATTCTTGGCTTTGGAATCTCATCAAGCGGAGGATACGCTACAAGACCTCCAAACTTCTCCATGAGCTTGCCCATGAATAAAGAAACCTCCCCAAGGATTTTCATAAGGTCTTTACCTTCTATTTCAATTTTGGCAGGGGATACAACTTCAACTATTGCGGGGGCATATTTCATGGTGGCTTTCACTATTTCTTCAAAAGAACCCTCCAGTTCTGCCTCAACCATGCTTGAGTATTTGAGCATCTCCTCTTCAGGATTTTCAAGGATATCCTCGGCTCTTATGTTCTCAACCTTTACATTGGTTTCATTCTTTAGGGACTTTACGATCTCTTCGACAGCCCTTTCCAAAGCTTTCTTATGGTTTGAAAGCGCCTCTATATAAAATCTAACCCTCATTGTTGCCATATTACCACCACATTCCTCTGTAATGTCTTTTTTTATATTCGCCAATTATCGGTATTGGTTCACCACAGTATTCACACTTTCCATCCTTTATGTGGTACTCCTCTATCGTAAAGCCCCACCTGACTATTAAAGGTTTTCCACACTTTGGGCAGTATGTGTTTTCTCCATCATGGCCCGGGATATTCCCGGTATACACAAATTTCAACCCCTCCTCCTTAGCTATGCGATAAGCCTTTTCAATGGTCTCAACTGGCGTTGGAGGCAACGTGAGGAGCTTATAATGGGGGAAAAAGCGTGAGAAGTGTACTGGTGTATCATCACCTAGCTCTTCAACCACCCATCTCGCAAAAGCCCTTATCTCATCTTCACTGTCGTTTAGCGTTGGTATTATGAGGTATGTAAGCTCAACGTGAATCCCAAACTCCTTCTTGGCTATAACTGCAGTTCTCTTGCTCGGCTCCAAACTTGGCACCTTCGAGATCTTTCTGTAAAACTCATCTTTGAATGCCTTTATGTCAATGTTCATGGCATCTATATAAGGAGCTAACTCCCTAAAGGGTTCCTCGTTTATGTAGCCGTTCGTCACGAGAATGTTCTTGAGGCCTTCTCTTTTGGCGATCTTTGAAGTTTCGAGAACGAATTCATACCATATCGTTGGCTCGTTGTATGTGTAAGCTATGCTCTCGCATCCATAATGTTTGGCCAGCCTCACTATAGCCTCCGAAGTGACATCCTCCAAGTAGGGGAAAGTCTCATCAGCCTGGCTTATCTCCCAGTTCTGGCAGTGGATGCAGTGCATGTTACACCCAACTGTGCCTATAGAGAATGCACAGGAGCCTGGATAGAAGTGAAAGAGCGGCTTCTTTTCAATCGGATCGGCAGCCATAGAAGATACCTTCCCATAATTGAGGGTGTAAAGCTTACCACCAATGTTCTTCCTAACCCTGCAGGAACCCCTCTGTCCTTCATCTATGAGACAGTTCAAGGGACATAAGTAACATCTCACCCTGTTGCCCTCTAAGGGCTCCCAATACATAGCCTCTCTCATAAAACCACCATTCTAAAATAGCACTTACTATAGTTTAAGCTTTTGGTTCAAAAACAGGCTAAATAAAAGAGAGAATAGAGCAGCTTATTGGACTTTTGGTAAGATCTACACCACTCTCTTCCTAAACAGCACTACCAGAGGTATCAGCCACGCCAGATGCACCGCAAGAGCTATTGGGAAATTGCTGTAGTCGTTAAGTGGGATTCCTTCAAAGACCTTGTAGAGCCAGTAAGTTGGGAGGAAAGCAGTGAACTTACTCCAGTCCGTTGAGAGGTTTCTCCATACGACGACGAGCTTTATCACCGGTGGGAGCATTAGGAACCAGCCAATGACTTTGCTTACTGTTAAAGCCTGCATCCTTGACTCCGAGAACACCGTGATGAGCAGCCCGTAGATCCACACCTCGAAGAGGAAGAGAGTCATCAGAGCTAGAATGCCCTTTTGAGGTATTTCTATGTCGAGTATATAGGGGGCAACGAAAGTAAATACAGCCACTACTATTGAAGCCCAAGTTAGCCTATATGCCAAAAAGGCCTCGCTTGAGATGGGGATAACTTGGAGGGCTTGAATAGTTTTGTCTTCCTTCTCGTCGGCCATCATGAAGCCAGGTATCATGCCGAATATCATGGGTATGAATATCAAGCCTAAGAGAGCCAAGAGGGAATAATAAATCCCGATGCGGTCTTTGAAGTAGCGGATGATGAGGAGGATCACGAGAGTCATAGCAACGCTGTACAGGAGCATCGGGTCCCTCCTCAGGAGCTTGAGGTCGGTCTTGTAAATAGCTCCAAACTTCTTCACAAAACTCATCTCAATCCCTCCACAGCGTACTTGTAGAACCTGATTTTAGCGATGTAGTAAGCTATAGCCAACCAGAGAAGCAAAGCTACCCCTGAAAGCGCCAAGGTATCCCTTGAGACCTCTACAAATGGTGCTTTGAAGAAGTAGAGGGCTGGATAGCTGGGAACAATGTAGAGGACTTTCCATATTTCGTTTGTGAAGTAGCCGTGGTAGTGGGCGAAGGGGAGCAGGGAAACCACCAGGACGGCCATTATTGGCACGAAGTAATCATCAAGATCGTGGTACTTTGCCGCTATCCCTATGCCGAGGAGTGTGTAAACCACCGAGCACAGGAAGACCCCAGTGATGACGTAGGGAAGCCCGTCGAGGGAGCGCGTGCCAATAGCCATTATTAGCACTGCCCCAATTATCGAGAGAACGCTCATTATGACAGTCTTAGCTAGAATGTAGCTCCTCCACTCTATCGGCGTCACTGCGAGGGCGCTTATTGCGCCATCCTTCTTCTCCGCGAATATCTCCGTTCCAACGAACATAAATCCAACGAGCCCCGGCTCGAAGAGGAGGAATATGGGCACCATTGTAGGGAGGTACTGCTCTGGAAACGCCAGGAGCATCAGGCCGTAGGCGAGGCCTATCAGCACGTATATAGGGTAGACGTAGCTCCTTGATCCGACGATTACGCTTGTTTTCAGCAGGTTCTTCATCATACGAGCCGCCTCCCCGTCACCTTGAGGAATATCTCCTCTAAGGTCGGCTCCTCCGTGTTGATTCTCCTTATCTCGTGCTCTCTGATAATCCTAAGGAACTCCTCGTTCCGGCCGATGCCCTCGAGCGGGAACTCCTTCACAGCGACATCACCATTAACAACGTATTCCACCTTAACGAGTTTTTTACCCATCTTCACCTTGAGCTCGCCCGGGTTGTCCACTAGCCTTACGGAGCCGTCAACGATGAAGGCAACCCTGTCGCAGAGTTCATCGGCAACATACATGTTGTGTGTGGTGAGGAAAATCGTCTTTCCGTTCTCCCTCATCTCAAGGAATAAGTCTTTGAACTTCCTCGCGCTCGCTGGATCAAGGCCCTCAAGCGGTTCGTCGAGGAAGAGTATATCTGGATCGGGAAGTAGAGCCCTTGCCAAATCAAGTTTTTTCTTCATGCCCTTGGAGAAGCCGGCAACGAGTTGGTCTGCCTCTTTATCAAGTCCCACCATCTTGAGGACTTCCATCGGGTCGAGGTGCTTCTTGTAGAAGCTCGCGAAGAACTCAAGGTTTTCGAGGGCCGTTAAGCGGGAGTAAACAGCTGGAAACTCGAAGGAAACGCCGATTTTGTTGTAGTACTCCTTGCCCCACCTCCTAAGGTCTTTGCCAAAAACCTTAACTTCTCCAGTATAGTCCTTTATTATCTTGACGAGAATTTTGACGGTTGTGGTTTTTCCGGCCCCGTTTGGCCCCAGAAAACCGTAGATTTCCCCTTCCTCAACCTCGAAGCTGAGGTTCTCAACACCCCTAACATCGCCGTAATACTTTCTAACATTCTTAACCTCAATCACAGGCATGTTTTCACCAATTTAAAATAGGGCTTTGAAGTAGTTATAGTTAACCCCGCACATGTGCGGGTGCGGAAAGTTTTTAGGAAAGTTCACATAAAGATACATTCATGTGCAAGATGGCGCACTTCGGTAACTGTGACCCAGATACTGCTAACCAGAAGTACTGTATTTTTCATAAGCCGAACAAGAGTGAGGAAGAGGCGAGAGAGTTCTACAGGAAGTTTTTGGAGAGATTTAAGCCAAGAGTCGAAGAGATTGAAGTTCATGGACAAAAGGTAAAGAGGTTAGTTTTTGAGGAACTGGTTGATGCTAGAGGGTTCGTGTTTCCGCGGATTCCAAACGAACTAATTAAATATTCTGATCCAGAGGGGAATACATTAGATGAAATTTTCTCTTTTGAGTGGGCAGTATTTAAGGAAAATGTATGGTTTAGCTATTCAAATTTCGAACAAGCATATATTCAAAGTAGTCTCGAGTTGAAGGATATAGAGCTTTTTCAAAGTTTTGGAAGCGATCAGGTTCCTGATGTGGAAATTGACTCTTTTAAAACTCTAGACGTTGACATGATCTATAAAGACCTGCAAAGCATGATTCCAATTGAGAACTTTATAAGCTTTCGATACTCAAAATTCGAAAAGGAAGCACTATTTGAAAGAGCAAAATTTAGTGTTGCTAGATTCATGGGTGCACAGTTTAATCGAGGAATTTTTGAGAATGCGGAATTTAAATATGCTGATTTTATGTGGGCACAGTTCAATATTGCAGACTTCAATTGGGCAGTCTTTGAAGAAGCTATTTTTGAAGATTCAAAATTTAACATAGCTCACTTCATGGAAAGCAAGTTCAACAAAGCAAACTTTGCGAGAGCACAATTCAAAAAAGCATACTTTACTGATGAGACAATAGTGTATCCTGGGGAGCTTTTAACTATCTACGAAGGGTGGACTAAATTTAACGAGGCTAATTTTAAAGGTGCAAAATTTAATGAGTTGTACTTTACGAGAGTTCGAGTCCTCACCTACATATCTTTCGATGGAGCTGTAATTACGGATAGAGCGATGTTTATTGAACCTAACTCTTCAGATATAAACTCTTTGTTGGATGAAAACTGCGTAGATAAAGAATGTTGGAAAGACATAACCGTAAATAACTCATTTAAGATGTGTATTAAACGTTTTTGCCATCCTCAACCACTCGCAGAAATTGCCAAAATGCAACGCATTATATACGAGCGACTTGGTGATAAAGAAAACGCAGACAAAATGTTTGTCCTCGAAATGCGGGCTAAACGAAAAGCCCGTCTCAAAAATGCGCAAACGAAGTTTGAAAAGCTCAAAGCTTATACCCATAATTTCTTTGAATGGCTTCTTGGAGACTTACCCTCAGAATACGGGACAAACTGGATTCGCTTGTTAGGAATTTCATTGCTTGTGATTATCGGGAATGCTATTCCTTACACCATCTGGAGCAACTTCATTGAGGGGTTCCCTCAAACATCCAATTACCTCGTTCGCTTTGCCAACGCCTTCTACTACTCTCTCGTCACATTCACAACCCTTGGCTACGGCGACATGCATCCAACGGGCTGGCTTAAAGCACTAAGCGCCCTCGAAGCATTCACAGGTGCCGTCTTCATGGCACTCATTGTTGCGGTCATAGCAAGAAAATGGATGAGATAAAGGATCTGAAAACAAGAATACCTTACGATACCTTACAAATCACCCCTGCTTTTCAGCTAGCACCATTATCTCAATATCGTCAAAGTCAACCTTCCTCTTCCCCCACCTTCCGGCAGTGCCGCCCCAGATGCCGAGGACGTTGAAACCGGCCATCTTAAACATCAAGTACAGCTCCGTAGGCACATAAACGCGCTCCCTTATGGGGAACTTTGTCCCATCAGGGGCTTCAATCTCCTCGAAGAAAGTCATTGAATTTGGGTCGAATATGCCCTTCTCTATATCTTCATTAGTCGCTCCCTTTACCCTCCCAAGGGCACTCAGGGCCGTCAGCAAGAACTTCCCTCCCGGCTTCAGCGAGTCGTAGACATTCCGAAGTATTGCAAGGTCGTGCTCTATTGGGTCATCACTTAAACCAAGAAGCGAGAATGCACCTTCACAAAGGCAAATGGCAGCATCAAACTCGTTTTCCCTCTTAAACTTTGTAGCATCGGCCTTGATGAACTCAACCTGCACGTCTTCTTCCTCTGCTTTCTTCATAGCTTCCCTAAGCATGCCCTCGGAGATGTCTATTCCAGTGACTTTGTACCCTCTCTTTGCGAGTTCTAAGGAGTGTCTCCCCACACCACAGCCAACATCAAGAATCTTTGCTCCTTTAGGGAGCCTAAACTCCCGCATTATGAATTCAATTTCCTCCTTTGTATTCTTTGTAAAAGGCTCATCGAGGTAGTGAGGTGCCTCCCTGTTGAAGAACTCTTCCCATACGTTCTTTTTCATAAGTTCACTCTCCTTTTAACCCAATCCGTTTCTATTTTATGTCTCAAAAACATGCATCACTAAACCAGAAATGAATTCAAACTTTCTGAAAGTGCTATCTGATGTAATTTTTTTATCCGCGGTATAAAATTCAGAAGCCTTCACTCTTTTTGCAGACTCAATTTGGATAGCATCTGCTTGATAAATATGACATTTCTCCAAAAGGCCCCAACAATTTGTTAGAATTGAGCCATAGATCGGAATTATCTTTAATATCCCAAGTCTCTTCATCCTAAGGACTTCAGAAAGAAATCTGGCTCTAACTAATTCATGAGCCTCCTCATTAATTCGCTTTATTCTTTTTGCTCTATCCAATACCCCCAAAACTTCTCCTATATTCCACAAACTAAAGGCTAGCTTAATTTCACCTTGATATGCCCTAGTGTACAGCCCCACTATTTTTTCGCTGTTTTCTTCTTTTATGTAGCGCTTTATTATCGCGCTACTGTCCAAGTAGACTGTCTTCTCGCTCATCCCTCATCCTCCTAACAAGTTCACTTATAGAACCCCTGGCAGGGACTGGTTCAAACTCAATTTTTTTCTCGAATTTTTCCAACATCTTTTCCAAAGCACTTTCAATATCCAATAAAAGGCCCTCAGAAATAATCTCTTCAAGAAGCTTACTTAGATCTTTTTTCTCTTCCGCAGCATCTTTTTTGAGCTCCCACCATAGTTCATCGTCTATATAAATGCTGGTTTTGATCTTTCCCATAAGTCTCACCTGTAGATAATTACTGAAAAACAGATTTAAGTATTTCGGTAAATTAGCCTATAAGCTCCTCAAGGATTTTCCTCTCCGCTTTCCTTAAGTGCTCCTTCACGGTTGATGGACTTAGGCCGAGTATTTGCGCCAGTTCTCGGAGGGTTATCCTCCTTGGATTGTCGAAGTAGCCGCTCTTGTAGGCCACCAGCAGGGTTTTTAGTTGTTTTTCTGTGAGCTTTGAGAATATGCCCTCCTTTGGCGTGTAATCTTCTATGCTGGCGACCTCTGCGTTATAGATTCTCTTAATGGCCGATATGACTTCAGGAACCAGGTTCTCCTCACACACGACGTAGAGAAAACTCTCCTCGCGAGTCATCGTGCCCTTCTCAAATATTAAAAAGCCTCTTTTCTGGAGCTCAAGTATGTCAAAGGCTTCTTCTGCGTTAGGGTGTCTTGGGAGTTTTGCACGTGTGTACAGGTAGTAATGGCCGTTTTTTAGGGGTATCAGCTTGACGTCCTCTACATAGGGAAGGTTCCTCATTCGATTCATGATATCTTGGGGGTTAACTTTTTCTTTGAACTTCAATTCCGCGAGCTTTATGATTTCGTCACCGACCATGAAGTGCGTGTCCCCGTATGCCCAGTCAATCGCCTCTATAAACCATTTAAAGTCCGAGAACACATCCGAAGAATTGAGAAACCTGAACTTTATCCTCTTCATAGGCATCAAAGATAGTTGGAAAGCAAAAGTTATTAATTTTGCCAAAGCCGTTTTAGTTAGACTTATATCCAATGGCTAGCCAAAAAAGATTAGACGGTGAACAGGATGCTGGCTGTAGTTACGGGAGCATCAAGAGGCATCGGCCGTCTTTTGGTCGAGAGGTTAATCAAAAAGGGCTACCAAGTTGTGGGGATAGCGAGAAGCAGAGAAGCACTGGAGGAGCTTAAAGCTAGATTCGGCGACTCTTTTGAATATGTAGTCCAAGATTTAGCCCAGAATGGCGCAGAAAGAGAGGTCAAGAAAGCCCTTGAGAGGCTGGGGGTGGATAAGGTTGACCTCCTCATCAACAACGCCGGGTTTGCTGTAAAAAAGCCCCTTCTGGAGCACGGTGAAGAAGAACTTCAAAAGCTGTTTAGAGTTTTAACAATAAGCCCGGTTTTAATGACTAAAGAACTGCTACCCCTTATGCAAAGCGGTTCGAAGGTTGTAATGGTGTTGAGTGGAGTTGCCTTTGTTAGAACTCCTGAAATTCCAGCCTACGGTGCCGCAAAAGCCGCCCTTCACTACTTATCACTTACACTTAGCGAAGAGCTCCGGGAAAATGGAATAAAGGTCATAAGGGTATATCCAAAGCAGGTTGCCACGCCTTTCTGGGACAAAACTCCGAAGGGAGCTATCTCACCGGAGCAGGTTGCCGATGCCATAATAAAGGCAATAGAAAATGGAAGAGAAGAAGTTTTCGTGCCGGGATACATTAAGGTTGCGAAATACCTGCCGAGATGGCCAGCTCTAACCTACAGGTTTGAATTTTAAGGCTTTGCCAAGTGCTCCCATCCCAAAAGGGGCATCCTCTCAAGTTTTCCATCTCTCTGCAGGTAAACGCCCTCTCCCTTTTCAACCTCTCCAATTATGGAAAACTCAAAGTCGAGCTTTTCGAGGTGTTCCTCGGGGATAGTAAAGATGAGCTCAAACTCCTCTCCACTTGCCAGTGCAAGGTTAATAGGGTCAACTCCCAAGAGCTCTGCAACCTCAAAAACTTCCTTCCTTATTGGGAGCTTTTCGGCATAGATGGTTATCCTCACTTTGCTCATCTCCGCTATCAAATGGAGCTCCTTGCTCATGCCGTCGCTTATGTCTATTGCGGCGTTTGCATAGTTCGACAGAATTTGCCCCTCTCTGAGCCTCGCCTTGGGCTCAAGGAGCTTCTCATAGAGAGCTTTCCTTGTTTTTGGACTAACTCCAAGGTTATCAAAGTAGACTTTAAGCCCCGCTAGAGCCCTTCCAATGTCACCGGTAACGCAGACCAAATCTCCCTCCTTTGCTCCGCTTCTCGTGAGCAACCTTTTGGTCTCTCCAAGGGCTATCCCGTCTATTATGAGATCGCATGCTTCGTTAGTATCGGCACTTATTATGGGCGTGCTGTAGAAGTCAGAAGCCTTAGCGATCCCCTTTGCAATGGCCTCAAGATACTCCATATCAATATCTCTGGGCACTCCAAGGGAGAAGAGGAACCCTATCGGTTTACCTCCCATAGCGGCAACATCGCTCACGTTCATGGTGAAGACTTTAAAGCCAACCTGCTCGGGCGTCATTATCTCCGGAACGTCTGTGCTTTTCACCAGCATGTCGTTTGTTGCTATGAGCCACTCACCACCGAGCTTTAGTGCTCCAGTGTCATCTCCCAAAGGTAGCTCCCCTTGATTCTTGAAGTATTTCATGAAGAGCTCTATTATCTCGCGCTCCACCGTGATCCCCTTTGATAGTGAGACATGCAGGTTAAAAAGTCTTAGGGAAAGAAATTTATACCCTAAGGGCTCAAATTTTTAAAGATGGTTATGATAAGGGTCGAATCCCCTGGCAGGGTGAACTTAATAGGCGAGCACACCGACTATACCTTCGGCTACGTAATGCCGATGGCAATAAACCTCTACACAATTTTGGAGGGAGAAAAAGCGGAAGTGGTGACTCTTTATTCAGAACACTTTAGAGAGGAGAAATTCTTCAGCTTGGATCAGCTTTACAAGGAGAACACATGGATAGACTACGTAAAAGGAGTTTATTGGGTTCTAAAGTCGGAAGGGTACAATATAGGAGGAATTAAAGGGAAAATACTAGGCAACTTACCAATTGGAGCCGGATTAAGTTCTTCAGCAAGCCTGGAACTTGCGGTTATGGCTTTTCTAGACAAGGCATATTCCCTCAACCTTTCTCGTCTCGAAATGGCATTGTTTGCCAAAAAAGCGGAAAACGAATTTGTAGGTGTGCCCTGTGGAATTCTTGACCAGTTTGCAATAGCTTTTGGAAAGAAGGGACACGCAATATTTTTGGATACAGACACACTAAGCTACGGGTACATACCGTTCCCCAGCGACGTTTCGGTGCTGGTGTTCTACACGGGAGTTAAAAGAGAACTTGCCTCTTCAGCATACGCGGAAAGAAGGAAAATCGCAGAGGAATCACTTCGTTTTCTTGGAAAAAGAACTTCAAAAGACGTTGATGAAAGTGAACTTATTAAGCTCCCCTCCCTTTACCGGAAGTTCTTTGGCTATATCGTTAGGGAAAATCGGCGTGTCCTCGAAGTAAGGGACGCCCTGAAGAACGGGAATATTGAAGAGGTCGGGGAAATATTAACCAGGGCCCACTGGGACATTGCAAGAAACTACGGAGTGAGCTCAGAGGAGCTGGACTTCTTCGTAAGAAAAGCCAGGGAACTTGGAGCTTATGGGGCAAGGTTAACAGGAGCAGGCTTTGGAGGCTCGGCAATAGCCCTCGTTGACAAGGAAAAGGCGGAGGAGGTTGGAAAAGCAGTCCTTGAGGAGTATGGAAAGAAGTTCCCGTGGAAGGCTAAGTACTTCATCGTAGAGCCATCTGATGGGGTGGGATAGTTGAGGGCGCTCGTCTTTCACGGCAACCTTCAGTATGCCGAAATTCCAAAGAGTGAAATCCCAAAGGTCATAGAGAAGGCATACACTCCAACTATTGGGACGCTGATTAAAGAAGAAATTCCCTTTGGGCTCAACATAACGGGCTATACCTTAAAGCTCCTCCCGAAGGAGATCATAGACCTCGTTAAGGAGGGTATCGCGAATAACTTGATTGAGATAATTGGAACGAGCTACACGCACGCAATACTCCCCCTCCTGCCGCTTAACAGAGTAGAAGCACAAGTTCAGGGAGATAGGGAAGTTAAGGAAGAGCTCTTCGAGGTCTCCCCTAAGGGTTTCTGGCTGCCGGAACTCGCCTATGACCCGATAATCCCTGCCATACTGAAGGACAACGGCTATGAGTATCTCTTCGCCGACGGGGAGGCGATGCTTTTCTCAGCTCACCTCAACTCGGCGATAAAGCCAATTAAACCGCTCTATCCGCATCTCATAAAGGCCCAGAGGGAAAAGCGCTTTAGGTACATCAACTATCTCCTTGGTCTCAGGGAGCTTAGGAAGGCGATAAAGCTCGTTTTTGAAGGTAAGGTAACGCTAAAGGCAGTCAAAAACATCGAAGCCGTACCCGTTTGGGTGTCCGTGAACACTGCTGTAATGCTCGGCATCGGAAGGCTTCCCCTTATGAACCCTAAGAAAGTGGCAAGCTGGATAGAGGACAAGGACAACATTCTCCTATACGGCACAGACATAGAGTTCATTGGCTATAGGGACATTGCAGGCTACAGAATGAGTGTTGAGGGATTGTTAGAGGTTATAGAGGAGCTCAACTCGGAACTGTGCCTTCCCTCAGAGCTGAAGCACAGTGGAAGGGAGCTCTACTTACGGACTTCAAGCTGGGCACCAGATAAGAGCTTGAGGATATGGACGGAGGATGAGGGGAACGCAAGGCTAAACATGCTGTCCTACAATATGAGGGGCGAACTCGCCTTTTTGGCTGAAAACAGTGATGCCCGTGGGTGGGAGCCCCTCCCTGAGAGGAGGCTCGACGCCTTCCGGGCGATATACAACGATTGGAGGGGTGAAAATGGGGAACCTTAGAAGAAGGGTTTCGATTGCACTGCTTGTATTGATGGCAGCTTTTTTGATGGCCGATCAGAACCTTCTTCCTCCAAACTATCAGCAGATAATGGCAGAATTTGGTATAAGCGAGACTCAAATGGGCCTTGTTTCGACTATTTTTGTTGCAACGAGTGCATTGATCACTATCTTATGGGGCATGCTCTCTGATATAAAAAGCAGAAAGAAGCTTCTCGTGGTAGGGGTTCTCCTTGGAGAAATCCCATGCTTCCTAACGGCTTACGTTACCAGCTACTGGCAGCTCTTGGCAATGCGCTTTCTTACGGGGATAGGTATAGGCTCGATAATTCCCATAGGTTACTCTCTAATAGCAGACATGTTTGAGGAGGAAAAGAGGGGAAGAGGATACTCCTATATAGAAACTGCCTTTGGTTTTGGGACGCTCTTCGGAATGATAATAGCAGGTTTAATAGTGAGCTGGAGGACTCCATTTATAATCGCCGCGGTTCCAAACTTTATCCTCGCACCGCTCTTCTACTTCGTAGCAGAGGAACCCAAAAGAGGGGAGGGAGAAAAGGAGCTCAGAGAAGTGCTGGAGAGGGGCTATGAATACACTTACCGGTTGAATAAGGAAGCACTCAAAAAGTCCCTCAAGACCAAGACAAACATCCTAATTTTCCTTCAGGGCATAATAGGGACAGTACCGTGGGGAGTCATAATGTACTGGCTTATCTCTTTCTTCATTGTAACGAGGAGCATGGAGAAAAGCACCGCTACGTTTGTCCTCCTCATAGTTGGCATCTCAAGCGTCATAGGAAGTCTGTTAGGCGGGTTTGTGGGGGATTACTTTGAGGCAAGGCAGAAGGGCGGAAGGGCTGTAATTACCGGTTTGGCAATTTTCATTGGAATGATAGCTGCTATAGGCCTTATCATTTACCCCCTTCCGAGCAAATTAACTTCAATTCACTGGATGGGTTTAACCCTCTACTCCCTCGCCTTTATTCAGTTTGTTTCCTATGCAGGACCAAACGTTAGGGCGATAGTGTCTCAAGTTAATCTTCCAGAAGACAGAGGCACTGTGTTTGGCCTTTTTAATATCTTGGACAACGTTGGGAAAGCAACTGGACCTTTGTTTGGTGGATTTTTGATAGAAACTCTTAGGAGCATGGGCTACTCAGATGCACTAGCGTATGAGTATACACTTCTAATTGGGGCACTATTTTGGATACCCTGTGCGTTAGTATGGCTCTGGATAAGAAAAAGCTATCCCGAGGACAGAGAAGCAGTAAAGGAAATACTAAAGAAGAGGGCAGAGGAGCTCGTAAAAGGGACGTCATAGCTCCGGAAGCCCATACTTTGCCAGCAGTTCGTCTTTTATTTTCTTTTCCCTTGCAATCTCTCCATATACGTAACCGCTCTTTCTCGGTCTCCTCTCAAAGGTCGTGTAGTCCACCTCGACCAGCCCAAAGCGTGGTCTAAAACCCTCAGCCCACTCATAATTGTCCATAAAAGACCAATAGAAGTAGCCTCTCAAGTCAAAACCATCGTTTAAGGCTTTGTGAACGTACTGGAGGTGCTGAATGATAAATTCTATCCTCCACTCATCCTCTAAGGTAGCTATCCCGTTTTCCGTGATGTACATTGGCTTTCCGTAGCGTGAAACCTTTGCTATAGCTTCGTATATGCCCTTTGGATAGACACTCCAACCCATATCTGTTTTTCTCTCGCTTAAGTCTGCAAGCTTAGCATCGAAGAAAAACTTTAGCGGATTCCAGCTATGCCTTACCTCGCTGGCTGTATAGTAGTTTATTCCTATGAAGTCCACATCGCTTTCTGGAGTTTTGTAAGTTCCAAAAGCTCCTTTATATTTTCCGCTCCATATTGCATCAAGAAAGTTCCAGTTAAAGAGGTTATCTGCCTTTTGAGCAGCCTTTATGTCTTTCTCTCTGTTGCTTGCAGGGAGCATTATGGGGATGTTTTTAACTATTCCTACATCAAAGTTACCATGGAGGATATCATATGCCATTGCATGGGCCTTAAGGAGGTTTGCAGCAACTTTGAAGGCCTTAAAGGGGCTCTTGACGAAGGGCGGCCAGTATGCCGTGAGGTAACCCATCATGACATAAACCATCGGCTCGTTGAATGTAGCTACAAGCTTGACTCCCTTGAGGAGCTCTGCGGCTTTATCAACGTACTTCTCCCAGTATTTGAGATTCTCTTCCTTCAAAAAGCCTCCCTTCCGCATAAACCACAGGGGTGACGTGAAGTGATGCAGGGTAACGTTTGGTGTGATCCCCTTCTCAAGCAGGAGCTCAATGATCTCCCGGTAGCGGTTGAAGGCATCCTCGTTGAACTTCCCCTCTTCCGGGAAGAGACGGCTCCACTCTATCGAAAAGCGGTAGGCGTTGTAGCCGAGCTGGGCCATTAGCTCTATATCCTCCCTGTAAAGCCCCCAGTGGTTGCAGGCTTTACCGGATTTATAGGGAAGCTTGCCTATCTCCTCATAATACCACCAGTCGTTCCACCTATTATCGCCTTCAACCTGGTGAGCGGCAGTAGAAGTCCCAAACAAAAACTTCTCCGGGAACATTGGACAGCACCGAACATTTAAATGCACTTAAGTATAAATCTTTTATCATGACTCCAAATATTAAGCCGAACCTAAATTATCGGTGGTGATCAAATGAGAGAGCTGAGGTTTAACCCTTTAACCGGGCAGTGGATAATGGTTTCCGCCGTTAGGAGGAACCGCCCTTGGAGGCCTAGAGACTTTTGTCCTTTCTGTCCTGGAAGTGAAGAGACGGGTTACGGCTGGGAGGTTCTTCTTTTACCGAATAGATTCCCCATGCTGTCTTTTGATGCTCCAAAGCCGGAGCAGGAGGAATTTTACACAAAAGCTAGAGCCATCGGGCAGTGCAGTGTTATAGTAGAAACCCCCGAACACGAACTGAGGGATCTCGACGAGCTTCCGAAGGAGCAGATGATAAAAGTCGTAGAGCTGTGGAAAGAGGCAACTGCCAAGCTCATGGAAAACCCCAGAGTGGCTTATCTCGCAATCTTTCGCAACAAAGGGGAAGAGATAGGGGTTAGCCTAACTCACCCTCACGGTCAGCTCTATGCGTTTCCCTTTATCCCGCTCAAGGCTAGATTGAAAATCGAAAACTCAAGGAACTACTACCACCGTTTTGGAGAATGTCTATTTTGTAGAATACTTGAAGAAGAGGCTAAAGGAGAGAGAGCTATCTATGAAAACGAAAGCTTCATTGCGTTCATGCCCTTCTTCGCCAGCTGGCCTTTTGAAATCCATGTGTATCCAAAGAGGCATGTTCAGTATTTAACTCAGCTTAACAGCAAAGAGACGAGAGATTTAGCCGATGTGCTTCAAGTTGTTACTGGAAGCCTAAATGAAGTCTTAGAGAGAGACATGCCCTACACGATGATGATCTTCCAGGCACCGTTTAAAGGGAAATACCCCTTCTACCACCTGCACATCGAGTTCTACCCAATCCTAAGGGACAACGGAAAGGTCAAATATACTGCCGGTATTGAATTGGGCACATGGGAATTCACTTATGATGGAGTTCCAGAAGAGAACGCGAGAAAGCTCAGAGAAGCCTGCAAAAGAGTTGTAAAAAGGCTAAACGCAGAGGGCAGGTGTTTTTAGGCTTTCTTCAAGAAGCTCAAAATCGAGCTCTGTTTTGGTTTGTAGTAGACATCTTCATGTTTTATTTCTATACCCTCAATATCTTCAAGCTTAGCTTTCTTTACCTCTTCCGGAAGCTTAATTTCTCCGTATTTGCCTCCTCCACCGGGAATTACGATAAGCTTTTCATTCCTGAACGCCCAGATTGCCTTGGTTATTTCTTCTCCAATCAGCTTGGCTATACTTTTTATCGGAACATCGACCAAAACGGCAATTTCACTGCCGAACTCCCTAAGCAGCCTTTCCCATACACTTTTGACGGCTTTGGTTTCAACACCTTTGTTGAGAACCATGGCTATTATCTCCGCAAGGGGAGCCAAATGGAGGTAAGGAGGTCTGTCCTTTGGCTTTTCGTTTGTATCGGCAAGCTCAAGAATCCTATCATGAACTCCCTTCTTTATAATTCCCCCGCAAAGCTCACATCTCCAGTTTAATCTCTTCGCGTCTTCGAGCCTGTATTTGGTGTAGCACTTTGAGCAGGCTGTTAGGTGATACTTGCCCAACCTTGGATCAAGTCCGGCGTTGAGGATTATCTTCCTCCCTCCCCGCTTTAAGATAGCCTTTCTAACCTCATCAAACGTCGCATCCTCAATCTCAAAGCGGTTAAACTCCCTACCAAGTCTATGGGGCATTGGAGAATGAGCGTCGGAGTTGCTTAAATAGGTAAGCTTGTGATGAGCCTTTATCCTGTCGGCCATATAAGAATCGGCAGAAAGGCCGAGCTCAAGGAAGTGAACCTTAGCGTCGCCATATGCCTCTTTAAGGCTGTTGTACTCCTTGTAGAGAGCTGTCCAAGGTGTGAAGCAATTGTGAAGTGTTCCAGATTCAGTTACATAACTTGAATCTTCTTCAACTTCGAGGTTGTACACGATACCATCATATGGTTCCTTTTCAATTCTGATAATTGGCAAGTAGAAGTAGACTCCATCAAACCACCCATATCTAATGTCCCCTTTTGGGAGTTTGGTTATTCCTCTTTTCTTCAGCATGTTTTCAATTTCATCGTTAAATGTACTTATCCTTGCTTGCCATCTGTCATGAGTAGTTTTGGCATTTCTTTTACCAATTTTAGCACTTTTGACTTTGTGTCTGCTAAAAGTTGAAATAAAGCCATTCCTCATCGCTATAATGTTCATTTGGTTCATCAGGATCCTTGAGGTAGTTACTCCACCATCCCCTTTCCACCATCCCACAAATATCTCAAATTGTTTTTCTGGTGGGAGATATAGAAATTCATGCGGCAGTTGCTTGTTCCATGCCCTCTTTTCTTTGCCTTTAATGTAAAACATTTCTCCAAAGAAATTTCTCAGAACTCTGCTGTAAACTTTTAATTCGTATCCTTTTCCTCGCTTGTCATTTCTAATACTCGGCTTGACTCCGAAGATTTCCTTTAGCAATGTAGTTATATCGTCTATAACATCAGTTTCCTCTTCACTCAATGAGAAGGTTATCCCATCCCTAAAGCAACTACCTTCGGCCAAGAAGTACCCTACTAATCTGCAAAATTCTTTTGAGACTTCTATTTCTTCGGGGGTGTCCTTTTTCCACTTGTTTGAGGCAACACTATCTATAAATTCCTTAAGGGAAATTCTTTTGATATCCCTAATCTCTTTCAAAACAGGGAAAAGGACAACGTCACCGATTTTTAGATCCTTTGCCATAACCCATTCGGGTTTATAAGTTGAATAATATCTTTTGCAGTTCCTTCCCCTCTTCTTCATTGAAAACTGCCTCTTACATGTGGGTTTGCATATCCCTCGGACTCCGTGGCATGCAGGACTTGTTTTGATTGCATAAATTGGGTGCTCGGGCGTTACGATTATCGGCTCTGGAATGTATCTAACTTTAATTTTCAAAATGTTGCCAGTATGTTTCCTTTTATAGACCCTCGCTATCCGTCTAAATCTTCCATTATGGGTTAGCACTTCATCTCCCTCTTTGACATCGCTGATTTTTGTGATGCCCTTCCTTAAGATCAAGAGTGTATCGGGAGGTACACAATGCGCGGGACCTATCAAAACGTCAAGCTCATTTGCTAAATCCGCTATTTCAGCGGGACTTAAATTTGCATGCGGTCTTCCTTCGGTTTCAATATCCTTTGAGTAGGGGTTGAGCCTTTCACGCATCTCTCTTACCGCGTCAATAGAGGGAAAAATCAGGAGATGATGAACTCTTCTGTTATCCTCAACTTCAGCCGTAAGGAGAAACCTCGCACCTTTTATTTCATAACTTCCCTCATCAACTTTTTGAGCAGCTTTTAAAAGCTCCTTCTCCCATTGAGGATTTAGAATATCTCCAGTGCCCACAATTCCGAGACCCTTGAGCTTTGCGTTTTCTGCTAAAATAGGGAAGGTCATTAACTTTGAGACCGCCTTGGAGTAGCGGGAGTGGATGTGCAGATCAGCATCAGTTATCATAAAAGCACCTCAAAAGAAAAGGAAAAATCAAAGGTAGCCTCTATCTTCTTCCTCATGGCCTGGTTGTGGAAGTTGCTGCTCAAACATTGCCCTCTGCATTTCTTGGACCTTTCTAAGGATCTCTTCAGTTTCTTTTGCCCTCTCATCGAGAGCACTCATGTCTATATCTAAATTGAGAACCTGTGCAACGACGCTTAGAACTGCTTTGGCAGCTTTCGCATCCACTATGTAACCAAGGCTTTCTCCAAGGAAGCATGCTCCCCTCATTCCCCTGAGCTTTCCTATGCCCAAGAGCAAACCTGCTGCTCCAACTATTGCTCCTCCTTCGTCTTCCCTAAACACAACGGGTAGGTGTTTGTATTTCTCCTTTGTTTCCAAATCGGTGAAAGAGGCTAAAACCCTTGGCTCCCCTTCAAGCTCTGGAACTTGATAACCGCCCATGGTAATTATCTCCCTCGTTCCAAACTGCTCTACAAAGTCGAGCATCTTTCCAACAACTTCAAAGTGTCCATAGCTGTCGGTTGGAGGTACTTGAGTGTCTCCTGTGATTATTATCAAATCTCTGTGCTCATCATCGGGACTCTTCCAGTAATAGAACTCGTTTCTCATCAAATCCACTGTCGAATCTTTTTTCACTATGACTTGATGCATGAAGTGAGGAGAGTAAAGCTCAGCGAATTTCTTTGCCTTAAGTTCTTGAATTAAATGCTCTGCAGCCAGCTTACCAACTAAACCAATTCCCGGGAGACCTTCAATAAAGACCGGGTCGTATATGTCGGGCTTTTCATAAACAACTATCATCGTTTCCTTCATTTTTTCACACCAATACCAAGTAGTTCCCTCTTAAGTCTCCTCCTATATTCCCCGTACGGATCCTCCGGGGAAAACTTAGGAGGATGAGCTGATTTAGTTTTTTCTCCACAAACCGGACAAATATCCTTTAGTGTGTATCTGCCACATTTTGGACATTTTTTAATTCTGAACCTCATGCCTCTCTCCTCTTTATCTTCCTTATCTTCTTTTCCTTCCTTATGAGAGAGGCCTCCCCACCGGCTTGTTTTATGACCTGAAGTATCTCCGAGGCTATCTTCTCTAGCACTTCTTCGGCTTTATAGTAGTCCGGAGCGGTGATATCTATCCTGTACCTCGGTGCACCGAGATAACTAAACTTAACCTCTATTCCCTGCTCTTCATTCGCCCTGTCTCTGGCTCTTATAAGGGCTTCTTTTATGATTTCAATACCGTTAGGAGTCGGCACACTTATTTCAAACTCCGCATCTATTGTGACGGTTGGAATTTCAACGTAGTTCTTTATTATCTCCTCAAGAACCGGTAACCACTCATCTGGAATAAGACCTTTAAGACCTTCAATGCCATTTTGAGCGGCGTCTTCAAATGCCGCATAAACCTCTCCGTATTCTTCCTCAAGCGGCACCCAAACCTCTCTCCAAGCTGTCTCAAAGTCCTTGCCGAGTTTTTCAGCCGCCATCTTTAAGAGGTTCTCTGCTTTTTGAGCCCTCTTGAACTCCTGAAGCTTTGCCTTCCTCTCCTGTTGCTTGACCCTTTTGAGGCTTAAATCTATATGACCCTTACTTGGATCAACGCGTATAACCTTTGCCACAATCTTCTGGCCTTCTTTAAGGTAATCCCTAATGTTTCTCACAAAAGTCGGAGCAACTTCGCTTATGTGCATGAAACCTTCCTTTCCGGGATACTCGTCAAGTGTCAAGAACGCACCGTAATGGTGGATGCTCTTAACGGTAGCCACAACAAACTCTCCTTCCTCAGGAAATTCTCTAGCTCTCCTCGGCATTTTCACCATCTCCCAAAATTTTACCTAATAAAGGTAGTTGTATGAGGTTTTTTAAGGTTTTGGAGAAAAATAAGAGAGATCATTCAAGAACTTCGAGAATCTTTGCCTTTATGATCCCCTTTCCACCAGCTGGTTCGACGAGAGTTGAACCGCAAACTAAACAGCGCACTTTCGTGGCTGGGTGGCTGAAAACTATTTGCTCGTTTCCACAGTCAATGCACTTAACTCTGAGGAACCTTGATCTTGGCATTGGAATGAGGTTCTTGGGCATTGCCATCTTTTCTCACCTCACACAAGTTCAAACTTCTTTACTCTAAATCCTTCGCCTCTTGTGTGTGCCTTTCCGCACTCTGTGCACCTAAACCTAAGGTCAAGCTTCTTTACTGGCTTTTCCCTTCCACTTGGGTTTGGCCTTGGGAAACCTTTGTAACCCTTAAGGATTCTCCTGAATCTTCTTTGGCCTGCGCTAAGCTCACTCCTAGGTCTCTTCTTCACTCTTTCTACCTTGTGAACTGTGTGCTTCTTACAAAACGGGCAGTATGTCCTTATCTGCTTTGGGTATTTCATCTTTCCACCTCCCTAACACGCCCGGTAGGTTCCTTTACGGACACCCCCGAGCATGAACCCATGACAGTCCGAGAACCCCTAACATAGAACCCTTTAAAACGTTTTTGGAAGCTCAGAAAAATTTTTAAATACAAAATGTTACTAAAAATCGGGGTGAGGGGCAATGACGCTGGAAGAGCTCCTTCATGAGATTAAAGGGCTGGAGGAAAAAGAACTCGAGAGCTACAAAAAACTCCTTAAAAAGCTCAAAGATCCAGAATATGCGGATCTGAGAAACTTTCTCCTAAAGCTGACCATAGACGAAACACTGCACAAGCACATCTCCGAAGCTCTGGAAAAGGCTTATCGGGAAGTTGAAGAGCTTGTGAGAGAGTACACACCAGAGGAAGAAGTAGAACTGGGAACAGCAGTCCTCTTCCCGGGAGTGCCAACAATAATTCTTCCAAGGGAAGTAAACGCTATTGGCACTAAAATCCCCACAGATGAAATTTTAGAGGAGTATTTCGGAGAATTCCCAGGGGAGCCCATAGTACCAGCGGAGCTCATGGAAGAGATTAAAGAGAAGTTAAGGGAATACATAAAGAACAAGGAAGCCCTCATAATGAACTATGAGAAACTTTCGGAGAAGGCCAAGCACCCAGTGCTAAAGGGAATCGCAAAGGACATCAAAAACAACAAAGAACAGCACAAAAAGATGCTTGAAAAGCTCCTAGAGCACTACAAAAGCTGAAGGATTAGAGGAATCAAAAAAGGCGCTATTGCCGTTAAAATAAACCCATGTACAAAAGCAAGAAGGGTTATTTCCGTTCCCCCAAATTTTGCCATCAATGGAAGGGTTGTATCCATGGTAGTTGCGCCTCCCATGACTATCGCCTTCTCTTTTGAAACCTTCTTTACTGCCAGGGGATAGAAGATGATCGTTAGAATTTCCCTTGTTAAGTTTGCCAGAAATCCAATTACTCCATATATCGGAGAATAAGTTGCCAAGAGAGGACCTGTGAGAGAGTACCATCCAAAACCGGCAGAAATAGCTAATCCCCATTTGAGGGGAACCTTCAAAAGGAGAGATGCAGCTAAACCGCCGATCAATGATCCCAAAACAGTTGATGCAGGAAGTAAAATAGCCATTTTGCCAAGTCGTTTAAGCTCTTCTCTTAATCCCTTGCTCTTTCCAATGTCGATGCCTATAATAAATATGAGAAGATAGAGCATGAGCTCGTAGAGGTTGCCAAACTCTAAGCTCGTGTACCTTCCAACGAGCATGCCAAGGAGGAGGGATGAGATTACCAGATAGAGAAAACTCACTCCCTCACCCCCAGCAGAGCTATGAAAAGGCTTCCGAGTATTGTAAAAGAGGCAAAAACGAGGGAAAAAATGAGAAGCTGGAGGGCATCTACTTCCACTCTGCCCGCTTCGACACCCATGAAAAATATCAAAAACAGCAAAGCAATATTCATCGGCTTGTCCATGCTAGACTTTATTCTACCTCTGAGCAGATAACCTACAAAGACGCCCAGTACAAGGGGGATGAAGATGTTCATGTCTTAACCAAGATACGTAAATATTAATAAAATTATCGGACGCATTCGAGGGCTTTTTCGTAATCCTCTTTGCTCAATCTCCAGCCCATTGCACCGAAGTTCTCCTTAATGTGTTCCTTGTTTGCCGCTTTTGGAATTGCGACAACGTTTTCCTTCCATATGAGCCAGTTTAATGCAACTTGAGCGGCGGTTTTGTTGTATTTTTTCCCTATCTCTGCCAAACACTCGTTTCTGGCTAGGGTTCCCTTTTCCAATGGGGTGTATGCCATCAACGTGATGCCCTCTCTCTTCATGTATTCCAGCAAGCCGCTCTCTTCTGGTCTTCGGTCTTTTAGAGAGTATTTTACTTGATTTACCACAATTTCGTATTTCCTCATAACCTCCTGACTCCTCTTGAGAAGTTCAAGATCGAAGTTGCTAACGCCAATGTATCTGATGAGACCTTCATCTACAAGCTCCTCCAGGGCATGAAGGGTTTCTTCTATTTTCCTAAAGTCTTCAGTAGGCCAGTGAAGGAGATAGAGGTCTATGTAAGTGCCCAGTCTCTTTGCACTTACCCTTGCTGCTTTTTTGGCACTCTCGTATCCAAAATGGGTAGGCCAGATTTTGCTCACTATGAAAATATCTTCTCTTTCAAATCCCTCTATGGCTTTCCCAACGAGCTCTTCGCTGTGGCCAGAGGCGTAGAATTCCGCCGTGTCTATGAGGTTCATTCCGAGTTCAAGCCCGTATCTAAGAGCCTCTATGTGCTCTTTATCTCTTGAGTAGTCCGGACTCTCCCAGCCTCCTACCCCCCATGTACCCATTCCAATGGCTGTAACCTTGTCATCTCCAATTCTTTTTAGATCATTAAACGCCTTAACCCTCATTTTTATCCCTCCATTCCTCAAGTAAAAGTCCAATTTCATTATACACCTTAACGCTCCTAAAACCTTTTTCCCTTAATACTTCAATGATGTCTTTAATAATCCTCTTCTGCACGTTCATGGCAATCGCCTGACAAAAATGACACTCGGGAGTAGTTCTAGCTAGGAAAAGCCATACCATAACCTTTTCATTCTCCACAGTTAAGCCATACACTAAACCTTCATCCACTATATTAAGTTCCGTTTCCGGGTCTCTAACTTTTCTAAGCTCCTCCACAACATCTTTAACCTCAGGAGGAAGCTCCTTTAGGGTCCCCCTAGGTTTTTCTTTAAGGAAATCTAGAAATCCCATCTTCCTCACTTCTTCTCAAATTTTGCAAGAAGGTTGTTTTTCATGTCATATATGTAAACCCTTGGAAACTTCACAAGGGCAAAGCGTTCCATTATATCACCAATTATCTTTGAATGAGCTATTGCAGCGCCCCCAATCATGTTGTAGTAGGCGTTGCTCTCCACAGCTAGCCATATCTTGAGGGTGTTATCACTAACGTCAAGTCCAGCTAAAAGACCGGCATCGAGTATATTCATCGTGCTTATTGGATCAATAACAGTGCTTAACTCCTCGAGAACTTCTTTGTATTCTTGAGGATACTCCCTATCCTTTCTATAAACTTTCATTTTTCCTCACCACTTAAGAATTGGAGAGAATACATAAAAACATTTTTGGACAAATTTGGTTAAACCTTTTTCACCTCTACCCAGGTTGAATGGAAAGCTGAGGCGTTTCCATATTTCTCCACGGTCTCATCGCTTGTAAGGAAGTTCACATTCCAGCCGAGCAGTCGAACCCAGAATGCCTTATAGAGAATCACGACTCCTTCGGGAACGTCTTCACTAATCTTCGCCACCGTTTTTATTTTTCCGTATTCGTTGAAAACCTCCACTTCATCGTTCTCCTTGATACCTCTCACCTTAGCATCCCTGGGGTTAATGTAGAGGTGAGGGTCAATTATGTTGTAGGTGTTGTGATACTGGCTTGTGATTGTCAGCTTCCACGTTGGACTCAAAAGCTGGAGCCCTTTCCCTTTCAGCGGTTTATACTCGGGGAAAGGTGAAAGACCCCGCTTAAGAGCCCTCTGAGAGTAGAACTCTATCTTCCCACTTGGGGTGCCATATTTTCTTTCCTTTGCTTCAACTTTTACAAAGCCTTTCTTTTTGAGCTCCTTCAAGCTTAAACCGTTCATCTCCAAGACCTTTCTCACAACCTCTTCATCGCTTTCATAAAGGTAGGGATTCTCTATACCCATGGCTTTAGCGAGCATTCTAGTTACTTCACTGTTGCTCTTCCCATAGAGCCTCGTCACGGGCTCGTTTAATGCAACATAGCGGTGATAATAGGAATCCGCAATATCAAACCTCTCAAAGAACGTGTTCGCAGGTAAAACCACATGAGAATAAAGGGCTGTATCAGTTAAAAAGATGTCATGAGTCACGACAAACACATCGTTCTCTATTATGGCACTTCTTAATCTGTTCTGATTCGGAAGCGAAGCCAGAGGATTAGCGTTGTATATGTAGAGGAACTTAATCTCACCATTCTCTATGTATTCGGCAAGCTTCATCTGGGGTACTCTTTTGACCGGTTTTGTTCTTAGAAAAGCTCCCTCCGCATAGCTTTTATCGATTGTTTTCATATCGTAGATAAAGCCAAACTTATGTCCCACAAGAGCTGGGAGAATAGAAACAGCCCTCACGGCCTCCCCGCCATTGAGGGAACGTTGAAAACCATATCCGATGTGGATAACTCCCCTCTTCTCGGAATACTCGAAAGCAAACTCCTCTATTCTCTTCCTTCCAATTCCGGTTTCCTCGCTTACAAAGTCTAAGTTTATCTTTTTGAGATATTCCGTAAACTCTTCAAACCCGTATACGTTTTCTCTTACGAAGTCCTTATCGTAGAGTTCGTTTTCAACGATTACCTTTGCAATTCCCAAGGCAAACAGAGCATCTGTGTTGGGCCTTATCTGGAAAAACTTTTCGCTCTTTTTTGCAGTCTCTGTTTTAACGACATCAACAACCCATTTTTCGAGGTTGTATTTTTTCGCAAACATGAATCCATGGAGATTCGTCCAAAACGCATTTATCCCCCAGTACACGATAAGCTTTTGGTTCTTGAGATCTTCTGGGTCCATCCCCACAGCAGTCCCATAGACGTCTTTTAAAGCCTCTTGACCGGCTCTATCGCATATTCCATAATCGAGCATTGCAGTGTTAAGATAATGGAAAAGCCTCAACGGGAAGGCATAATTAACAACCCCTCTATCGCCGGCATAGTTATAAACAAGAACACTTTCGCTTCCATAGTTTTCTATTGTTTCCTTCAACTTGTCTGCAACAGCTTTGATAGCTTCGTCCCATTCTACCTCTTTGAATTTATCCTTCAGCATTTCCCTCATTAGCGGCTTTTTTAACCGCTCTTCGCTGTGGAACCACTTTGGCAGAAGAGCGCCCTTCGGACACAAAAAGCCCCTCGTTATTGGATGATCCGGATTCCCCTTAACAAAAAGCTTTCCATCTCTAAGCTCGCTTATAATTGCACAGGTGTCGTAGCAGTCCCTCATACAAACGCTGAACATTGGAAACACCTAATGGGAAATGCTCACCCTTCTAGCCGCTTCTCTCTGAACTAGAACATGCCCAAGGGTTCTCGGAAGAGTAACTAGATCTCCTGCCTTGAAGGGTCCATATTCCCTCAAGCGTTCGTCCATGACCTTTGGAATATCTTCGAGAATAAGGTAAGCCTCCCAAATCTGTTTTCCACTCTCTGGAATTTTTTCTTCGACTTCTTCTTCAACTATTTCAATGTCTTCCATGGGGATATGCTCCCTGTTCACAAACGCCAAAAGAATGGAGAAGATCTTCCTTTCTTCACCAACAAGGTTATGTGGTCTTCCTTCAAAGACCATGTCCACTATTTTATGAAGCCTTATGCGAAGTATTTCCTTGATAAGCTTTTCCGCAACATTCATCTCTGCAAGATACAATCTTTCCTCGATTTCTTCTCCCCTCTCCTTGGAAGACTCTGCCCTAAGCTTTAATGCCTTTACAAGGCTGTCGAACTCTTTGTAAAACTCTTCATCTAAGGAAGTTAATTCGTTTGAAGATAATTCCATCTCCAGAAGTTCCCTGAGCTTTGCGAGATCCAATTTAACCACCTAAAAAATAGTATGAGGAGGTCACTCCTCAACTCTCGGAGCAAGCAAGAACGTAAGCCTTCCCTCGTCCCTAATTGGATAGTCCATCTGGAGGGGCATTTCGTTTCCGAATCTGAGAACGACTTCGTCAGCTTTTCCGATTCCTTTCACCATATCCGCGAGGTAGCTGACACCATAGGCGCTCCTAGTTTCTTCTTCAACTTCAAGGTCGAGTAAGCCTTCGTCTTCAAGCGTGAGCCTTATCTCGACCTCTTGAGTCTCCCCTTCTGCCCTCATAATGAACTCATTCTCTTTGGCAATAAACTTTATGGAGTCACTAACAAGGGAGGCATCTTTAACTGCCTCCTTAAGAACCTCACCGAGAACGACTGCTTTTACAGTGAAAGGTAATTCGGGGAGCTCAAGCTCAAGCTCCTCAACTTCAATGAGGGGAAGTCTGAATGTCCTTTTTGCAGTTCCCTCAAGGGTTACCTCAAGGAAGTTTTCTTCTCCCTTCCTAAGGACAAGGATGTCTTTGCTCTTTCCTCTCTTGAGGATTTTCTTGAAGTGATCCATGTTAACGCCGATGGTTTCTTCTCCTTCAACGTCATATTTGCTGAAGATCCCGGCGGGGAGGTTGAGGTCAATCAAAACAACCCTGCTTGGATCCATGGCCCTCATTGATATGCCTTCCTCTGTAACCTTGAAGGCCGCCTCATCGATTAAATTACTTGCCGTGTCAATCAAGCTTGCAAAATCCTTTGCCCCATCAAAAACTATCTCGAACGGCATCTTTATCCCTCCATATCGTTGAGAATTTTAGCCATCAACCTTATCCTTTCTTTACCTCTCCATAAATAAGTTTTTCCATTGTTCACATCGGGTATCCTTCTATATGCTTCGTCCAACTCCTTTAAAGCTTTTTCTACAAGGCGTTTAAGCACTTCTATTTCAAGTCTCTCCATGAATTTCACCGCTATTCATAGCTTCTCCATGTGTAGCCACACTTTGTACAGCGGTAGAAGATCGTTGAAGGCTCATCTCCAGCCCTTGTCTGCATTTCCCACCAGTAGGCCTCATCGTTGCCACACTTTGGACAGGTTATCTTTACTTTTGGAAGTGTAGCTATGTCCTGCTCAATAACGGGGATGTCTTCTCTCTCGTGCTTGACCTTTTGGGTTATTTTGTATCTGTTTGCCGTCTCTGGATCAAGAGGTTCCTCATATCCACATTTCCTGCACACAAAGACTCCCTTCTTCTTATCTGGCAGCATTATGCTCCCACATTTTGGACAGAATTTCATTCTCTCACCCCCAGTCTAAGACAAAATTGCCGAGATCGAAATAAAAAGTTTTGCTATGTTAGGGACACAAAGGGAAGAGTTTTTAAGATCACGCTAAAACTCAAAAATAAGAACAACCGATGATGAGTGTCATCCCAGCCGAATGGTGACGAAGTTTTATCCCCACCTGAGGTGTAGAAAATGTTCAAATTTTTCAAGAAGAAGAGGAAATATGGTGCCTTGATATATGTGAGCGAGCCTACGATTATTTACCATACCCAAACCGAAAGGGCGCTGCTGAGGGTTATTGAGGAGAAGCTTAATTCGAACAACTTTATACTTCCTTCAGATTATGGGCTAAAGCCCACACACCACATGATAAAAGATGCAGAGATATTTGTTGCTATTGGGATAGTTGGTAAATTCACTTCTCTCGTTAGCCGGGAAATAAAAATCGCCCAAGAACTTAAGAAGAAAATTTACACCATAAATGTGGTGAGGAAAGGTAATGAGATTTACTACGATTTCTTTGAAGGCATTCCCGATGATATGGAGTGGCTAAGCGAGGAAGAAACTCAAAAGCTCTACGAGGACTTTAGGGGCGAGGAATTCTCAGGTTTTATGAAAGTCTTCTTGGGGGACAGAAGAAGGCAATTTTAGTAATTGTGCTTTTCACACTGGCTCCACTCCTCCAGAGGTACTTGAAGAGATAAGAAAAGACTTTTATTTTCTCTCCCTTATATCCCTTCGGTGATAAAAATGGCAAAATTTTTTGTGCCTAAATCACATCCTAGGTATTGGAGCCTTTATTACAGGCATAAACTGGAGGAAGCTCTTGAAAAGGGCATTTTGGCTACGGCGGGGTTAATTGCCCATGGAAGGGGAGAAGCTTTTGATTACCTTATCGGAGAAACCACCATCGAACCAGCAGAAAAAGCCATGAAAGCCGCAATTGCAAAACTCCTCCTAGCTGAGCATCCGGTACTTTCAGTAAATGGAAACGTGGCAGCGCTGGTTCCAAAGGAAACAATAGAGCTTGCAAAGGCCCTCAATGCAAAACTTGAGATAAACCTCTTCTACCGGACAGAGGAAAGGGTTAGGGCAATAGCGGAAGAGCTCAAAAAATACGACCCGGAAATTGAGCTTCTCGGCATAAACCCAACCAAAAGAATTCCAAACCTAGAAAGCGAAAGGGGCAAAGTTGATGAGAATGGCATATGGAAGGCAGACGTTGTCGTTGTACCATTGGAGGATGGAGACAGAACGGAAGCACTCGTAAAGATGGGCAAGTTCGTTATAACAGTTGATTTGAATCCTCTCTCACGGAGTGCAAGAATGGCGGACATCACTATAGTTGACAACATAGTAAGGGCATACCCAAGAATGATCGAGCTGGCCAAGGAAATGAGAGAACTCCCTAGGAAGGAACTCGAAAAGATAGTGGCGGAATACGACAACGGGAAGATACTCAGTGACGTTTTAATTCATATGAAGTCTAGACTAGAGAAACTAGCCGAAGAAGGTGTTTGGAGGAGAGAAAATCTTTAAATTTTTTCAGCTTTTTCTACTAGAGCCCTTAAGCTTACAATCAGCTCGTTTTCGTCTTTAGCTTTTGATATAACCAGAGGGACTCTCTCCCTCTCCGCTATTTTTACAGCGAGTTCATCAAGTCTTTTAACCCCATGGAGGACAACTACCGCTGGTTTTAATCCCTGGACTCTTATGGCGATCATTGGACTCCTTCCCGTGGTCACTTTGGTGAAGACTAACGCTCTTTCAGTGGTCCACCCGTAGAGCTTCAAAAACTCATCACTGCTCATTTCTAAAATGGCTTGTATGCTGTCTATAACGGTATAACCATAAATTTTCCTTCCAAGAAGATCTTCATTTGCAGCAATCTCTCCCTTTACCGCAGTAACTATATCGGCAACTGTAACGGGAAAGGCAAACTCCCTTATGTCGAGGATAGCATTTGTGGGGAGATCACTACCTATAGTCCTGCTAAAAGCCCTTATGACATTCCCTCCTCTCTTCTCATCTATTTCTAGGAGGGCCTCAACGAATTTCCTAATCGTGGAAGCACCAGGGCTTTTTCTTCTACCACCCTCATAATCGCTGATCACCGAAGAAGATACACCAAGAAACTCGGCAAGTTCAGTCTGACTTATGCCAAATATTTCTCTCCACTTTCTCATGGTCTTTCCGGGATCTGAAGATAGGGTTATTTCCCCAGCAATTCTTTTTGCCAGAGCTTCCTTCTCTTTCTCCAACATAATTAATTCCTCACATTAAGTTGTTATAAGTTTTTCGGCAATTGCCTTATAGAAAGGGGGTAATAACCCGCCCGAGTTCATCGACTCCGCCTTCGGCGGTGCTCCCCGGGCAGAGGTAATTGGAACTTTTCATTAATAACCTTTGCTATTTCTTCATTTCCTCCTTTATTGTCTCGGCAAGCCTTTTTATACCTTCTCTAATCTTCTCCTCTGGAACATAGGTGAAGTTAAGCCTCATTGTGTTCTTAACATCCCTGTGGGCAAAGAAAGCCTCTCCCGGAACATACGCGACGCCTTTTGCAACGGCCTTCTCAAGCATAAGTTTTGTATCAATCCCCTCAGGGAGGGTCGCCCAAACGAACATTCCACCCTCTGGCTTTGTCCACTTAACGCCATCTGGCATGAACTCTTCCAAGGCTTTTAGCATTGCATCTCTCCTTGGTTTGTAGAATTCAATTATCTTCGGTATGTGCTTATCTAAATATCCTCCCTCTACGTACTTCCACGCTATAACCTGGCTGAAGGTGTTTGTACAGAGATCAACGCTCTGCTTGGCTATCTCAAGTTTTCTTATGAAATGAGGCTCTGCAGCTATCCATCCAATTCTAAATCCTGGGGCAAGTATCTTGGAGAACGTTCCGAGATATATAACCCTGCCCTCTTCATCCCATGCCTTAATGGGCTTTACCGGCTCACCAGAGTAGCGGAGCTCCCCATAGGGATTGTCTTCAACTATTATAAAGTCATATTGACTTGCAAGTTCGAGGAGCCTTTTTCTTCTCTTTTCATTCATTGTTACGCCCGCTGGGTTTTGGAAAGTTGGAATTGTGTAAACTATCTTCACTTTCTTCCCTTCTTTTTCCAGCTCCTGTAATTTTTCCTCAAGAAGATCAACGTTCATTCCCTCGTCGTCAAGAGGTATCTGAACAAATTCGGGCTCATAGTACTTGAAAGCTTGAAGGGCGGCAAGGTAAGTTGGAGCTTCAACTACAATAATATCCCCAGGATTTATGAAGACCCTACCGATTAGGTCAAGAGCTTGCTGTGAGCCACTTGTTGTCATAATATCTACTTTGGAGATAGGGATATCGTATCTCTCTCTCATCCATTCGGCCAATGCAAGCCTCAAAGGAGTAAAACCTTTAGTGGTTCCATATTGAAGTGCCTGAGCTGCGTGCTTTTCAAGAACCTCCTTAGTGATTTCCCCAATTATCTCCACTGGGAAGGTTTCAGGCGCTGGAAGACCGCCAGCAAGTGAGATCACATCCGAAGTCTCAACGAGCTTTAAAAGCTCCCTAATTTCTGAAGCCTTCATCCCAAGAGCCTTTTCCGAGAAGTATTTTTCATAATCCAAAGTTGGTGCCTCCAATTTCTCCTTAAGCCTTTTCTCAAGCTCCATCTTAATCTTCCTCCGTACAGTTTATTTAATGTACTAAAGTGAACACGTACCCTGTTTTATGCATTGATAGTTTTGTGGCAATTAAATATAAACCTTTCGGCGTTGGTCGGAAATACCCTTTATGTTTGTAAAGATTTGAAACGTGATAATTTTATGTACATCAAGGAACATATAAAAACATTAACGAACAGAAATTGAAGCAATAGGAGTGAGCTATATAAACCCATCTGAGGAATTAAGATCATAATGGGGGGATTGAAATGCCCGTAATAAAAGAGGTTTTAGAGATAGCGGAGAAGATAAAGACGATGGAAATAAGGGGAGCAGGAAAAATAGCAAGATCCGCTGCATATGCTCTACAATTACAAGCTGAAAACAGCAAAGCAAAGACTGTAGATGAACTCTGGGAGGAAATTAAAGAAGCAGCGAGAATTTTATACCACACAAGACCCACTGCCGTTTCTCTTCCAAATGCCCTCAGATACGTCACATATCGCACAAAGGTAGCATACAACAGCGGTGCAGATTTAGAAGAGCTCAAGTTCATAGTGATCAATTCAGCAAAAGAGTTCATACACAACTCAGAAAACGCCGTTAAAAGAATAGCCGAGTTTGGTGCAAAGAGAATTGAAGATGGAGACATTATAATGACTCACTGCCACTCGAAGGCTGCTGTTGGGGTTATGAAAAAAGCATGGGAAGAAGGGAAGGATATCAAGGTCATTGTCACTGAAACAAGGCCAAGATATCAAGGAAAAATTACCGCTAAGGAGCTTGCTGAAGCGGGAATCCCTGTTATCTACGTCGTTGATGGCGCAGCGAGGCATTACATGAAAATGACCGACAAGGTGGTTATGGGTGCAGATTCAATAA
This sequence comes from Thermococcus litoralis DSM 5473, assembly GCF_000246985.2. Taxonomy (NCBI): domain Archaea; kingdom Methanobacteriati; phylum Methanobacteriota; class Thermococci; order Thermococcales; family Thermococcaceae; genus Thermococcus; species Thermococcus litoralis. The sequence continues at coordinate 304,302 of NC_022084.1, forward strand.
CAGCTAACGGTGCCGTTATCAACAAAGTAGGAACTGCTCTGGTAGCTTTAACGGCAAAAGAACATAGGGTATGGGTCATGATAGCCGCAGAAACGTATAAGTTCCATCCAGAGACACTCTTGGGACAGCTAGTTGAAATAGAGGAGAGAGATCCTTATGAGGTTGTTCCGAAAGAAGAGCTCGACACATGGCCTAAAAACATTGTTGTTAAGAACCCTGCCTTTGATGTCACACCACCAGAGTACATAGACGTTATAATTACCGAAAAGTCTGTTATCCCTCCATATGCGGCAATAGACATACTAAAAGAAGAATTCGGATGGGCACTCAAATATACCGAGCCATGGGAGGATTGAGCTCGTAGAAAAGCTCGTCTTCCCCAAGCTCCTCTTTCAGTTTTTTAAAGTTCTTCTCAAGTCGTGGTAGCCTTGATTTGCTTCGCTTAAGCATCTCATTTGCCAGGTTAATTGAAAACTCAAGGTATTCGTCGCTTATTAATATTCTCCCATCCCCGCCGAGTGGAACGGTTAAGTATTCGGTACTATTTATCTCTACTAATACTCGTTCTTTGCTCAGAGCTTTGAAAGTGGTGTACTTAAAGCCCGAAGAAAGACCGATTTCGTGAAGCTTTTTTCCGATTTCTACATTTTCTCCAACTATGTGAAAAATTGGAGGCTGGGCTTTAAGGAATATTACTCCTTTTTGTGCAGCTTTCAAGCTATTTTTTGCCTCTTCAAACGTTATTGGGAAGTGTTTCTTAATGAGCCATCTTGATAAAGGTTTAGCCCCTATTTTGGGCTCTTCGATTATTCCCACCCTCCCGGAACATGAGCTCGTTGTGTAAACTCCTTTTATTGAGTTGATAAGCAAAAGAAGGTCAATTATATCACTATCTACCTTACACTCTTTTATTGCGGTAAAGAGTGTCTTCAAGGCTTCTCTTTTTGCTCTCATCTCCAGCTCACCTCTGAAGACAATTCTCTCCAGCAAACTTTTTCTAAGACGGCTAATTGGTCATTAATCCATTCTTAGCACTTTTTGACCATATTTTGGCGAAAAGTTTATAAAGATATCCCAGATAGCTAAAGTGGACATGGCCGGGGTGGTGTAGCCTGGTTAGCACAGGGGACTGTGGATCCCCTAGCCCGGGTTCAAATCCCGGCCCCGGCCCCAGAAACAGACTTTTCTGAAAATAGAGATTTAAAAGAGCCTCCTCAAGCAATTGAGACATGTTGATGCCTTCTCTCTTCGCGAACCCCACCAAATCCGCTCTGACTGAAAGCGTTACCTTCTTCTTTGATGCACGCTTTTGTACAGAATACGTATTCAAATACGTATTAGGAGACATACATTATCTCCTCCATTTACAACTTCACAATTCTCTAACTCCCCTCTTTATTATCCTGATCTCATTAAACAAAAAAGAAAAGTCAAGAACGTTCTCTCAGCAAATTTGCTATGCCTCTCGTTAACTCTGCTATTGTCTCTAATGTAATTACGAGCGAATGTTTCTTTTTTGGATCATGAAATTCTTTGAAAGAATCTATCATCCCTACCCCATAGTACACAGCCTTTTCTATTGCGTTCTCTTTGGAATCTCCCTTCTCGAGCTGATAAATGTACTGTTGTGCAACTTTTTGAATAACCTCATATATCCCATTATTTGAAACCCATTTACGCATATTTCCAATTGCCAATTGTTGTTTTAGTTCATTAAACTCATCTATACTCAACTTGCCTTCGTATAGTAAATTGAACACACCATCAATAAAATCAAATTTCGGAATAGAAATGCCTACCTTTTCCTCAATATTCTCTTTCACGAGTTCGAAATCCTGAACAACCTGTTCAATAGCCATCGTAAACTTTTTGTACAAATCCCTTGTAAATACATTTCTTTCAAAATCACCATGACCAAATTTTTTCAATCCAACATTTGCTCTCTTGTTAAATACTGCAAATCTCTCTGGGTCAATACAGAACAAAATCTCAGTAATACTCGCTGGTCCAAACCCCGGGATCTTTTCTTCTACCAACTTTTCTGGATCCTTCTTTACTACTTCGAGTTTTTCTGCAATATCCCCAACAGTAAATCCTCGGTTTATAATCCTTCTGTCAATTGCTTTGTCTATTGAACTGATAGCTTCTGAAGCCCATAAAGACCTCAATAGGGACTCTAAAGCAGTTTTATTTCTTTTCTGTAGGAATCTTTCTAAATTTTGAAATACTTCTTCTCTGTGTCTTGCTCTCTCTATCCAATATCCTTTATCAAATAGAATGTCCGAGGCCATTTTAGAACACCCCTACGTACAATATCTTTGTCGCGTTTTAGTATAATAGCTTTTCGTATGAACTAAATGTTGTACCAAGATATGAAGAAAAAATTTATTCGACAATATTGCCATTACTAGTATTGCTCGAGTCAGCTTCTGAAGATAAAAATAGATACATAAATACAATCACATACACAGCCGATAATATAAACTGATAACATAATAATAACTGATAATAACAACGAAGAATATTGAGGAAACATTACTTCTCAAACTGGCAACATAGTGGAAAAGAGTTTTATTAAATTAGCAACTAAAATTATTTTGGATGGGCTATGGAGTTGGACAATCCAAAAATCCTTGTTGCTTTCGTTAATTTCTTCTTTAGCATAGTAGTGTCCATATTATTTATTCCTATACCAGAGGTAGCTCATCGAGAAGCCTATAGAACAAAATACCCACCGGGATGAGAATCATGTTCCCGAGAATAATGCACACGATTAGAACTTTGGATAAAAGACAATATTTGCCTTCAGAAAAAGATATAGAGCGCAAAGACATCAAAGAACTTTCCTACATTTTAAAAGAGGATTCTGATGTAAAGACACTCACAAATATCCTCGAATGGCAAGAGCGTAATATTAGGTACTGGGACGAGCGAGGATACTTGCATGCATTGTTTTGGATAATAGCAATAATGCTAATTCTATTCATACCGAAATTAGAGCTGCAAATTAAAGGTATTCTGATACTGGTAATTGTTGTGATTCTCTATGCCGGAAACATATATTTATATCTTTTACCACAAATTATCTTGCTGAGTTGGCTTCTTTTCGTTCTATGGTCCATTTATATTACCAATCCACTAGTTAGCATACAGATAGTTTCTCTTGGTCAAATAATTGTGTTGGCTGTAATTTTAGGAGGGCTAATTTCCCCTATTATTTATTTGTGGGTAAAATACCGGACAATAAAATACTACTCTCCTCATTTCAAATTGAGCGATACTTTTGAAACGAGTTTACCAGTAGAAAAAATTTTGAGTTATCGCCTCGCGGTGTGTAGGGACTATGCAAAATTAACAGCTGCGTTATTATTTAATCTCTACCCTGAAAACGAAATATACTTTATTGAAATCCCTAATCACGTTGCGACTGGAATAAAAATTAGGGATAAAATCTATGTACTGGATCAAAAATTGCCAATAACTTCATTAGACCAATGGATACATTATTGGAAGTCAAGATTAAATAAAAAGGCACTAGAGGTTACAATTCTGAAAGCAGTTTATCAGAAGGGTAAAATAAAAATAGAAAAAGTAGACCAGAAAAAAGTCAAAAATCTCAATATTCCCACGGTAGATGTGAACTCTCTCAATAGAAAACTACCAGAAGAACTAGGTATTGAAGAAACAACAACATCAAACAAGGTCGAGAAAATCAAGTCAATTCGACTAAAAGATATGGCTTTGAAATATGAAAAAGATGAAATTGTAGAGTATTCAATGGCACGTGCTTTTAAAAACAAAATACTAAATGAGTTCTGTGAGAATACAAAAAAGATTACAAAGATAGAAGTTCAACAAGATGGCAAGGATATTGTTTTGAGTATCTTTTACATCTGAACAGTTATGGTCCCTAGATCTTGCATTTAAAAGATCCTAGCTGGATTTATACATCAATTATCAATTCCAAGATTTAGATAAAGGATATTCTCTTGCTCTTTAAACTTGGAAATCATCAGGAAGTAGAGATGCTAATACTTCAGCTAATCGTTCTGGATTAGAGAGAACATATACAAGAATCTTTTCGATTAATGCAGACTTTGGGCAGTCGATCCCACTATTCTGTAAATTAGCACAGAGATAATGAATGAACTCCTCTACAGGCTCGGAGAGAGCAACTGTAATAGGAACTTGGCCGTACAATTCTAGTTTGTCCTTGTTTTTTAGAAAATTTTTATAAACAACCTCGAAATTCACAAGCAATTCTTCGAGACGTTGCACGATATTTTCTTTTTTAGCGCTTGGCATCTCCCGCCCCCATCACATGGAAACGCCAATAACATACCTCCGCTTTTCATCTACCTTGAAATCTACCCGAGTAGTGATGTCTACTTCAAGACCATCTTTCAAGAGGAATACTCTTCTCTCCGCCCCATCGAAAAGATTGTGAATTCTCAAAATCACGGGCTTTGTCTTGATGTTAGCAACGAGATAAAGGACATAATCCTCTTTGTGTTGTTCTGCAAACTCCTTTTCCTTTTCGGTCAACTCAGCAAATAGTATCAGAGGACCATGCCCCTTCACTTCAATGTACTTCTCCTTCCGGACACCATTCTCAGTCCACCAAACATAAACATCATAATGCTCCCTCAAGGAAACATCCTCAACATCCCACAATTTGCCCCTGCTATCAGCACCGAACTTCCTCGCGAGCCTCTCAGCCTCAAGGTTCATTACAATATCCATAGCCTTCTTCTCCATTCTGAATATCTCCTCCGTGGGCACAAAATTCCTCTCAAGTACCAGCAAGTCCTTGTCCCTCGGGGCAGCTATTTTTTCTTTATCCAAACCCAGAATGTCTAACAACCCGACAGGCACAACCTTGTAGAGGTTAAACTCTTCGCGAGGAACATATTCCAAAACAGTGCCAAGTTCCACATCAACGTAAACCTCTCTAAAGAGCCGCCCCTGTTTTAAAGAACCCAACTGGCTTTCATATGACTCCAAGTATTTTCTGACTATGGTAGAGTAGAATGTCTCCCTCCCAATTTTCTTCACAAGCCCCTCCATGCCGAAGGGCAATTCTTTCTGCCTCGGTTTAGGAGCAGGGAGGACTTCTCCGGAGAACAATTCCATCAGGTATTTAAAGACTTCAAAGCCCTTTTTCTTTACTACGGGCTTTCCATTCTCGATACTCACTATTACTGGAAACCTGTACAACACATTTCCACTTGTATCCCTCAAGGCTACGAAGTACAAGTACTCCCGTTGTGGAACGTCAGAGGCTATAAACAATCTCGGAGGGATTACTCCTCCTTTGTCCACAAATATAATCCTCAAAATGTTTTCATACTTTTTTGCGAGCTCCTCGATCTTGTCTTGTTTCAAATATTTCTCGTCAAAGAGTAGCTTTGAAAGCTCTTGGCGAATTTCCTCGGATTTTGCTGTTGGAAATACTTGGTTTCGCTCTAGTGCATTTTTCAAACTAGCTATAGTCCTAACTAGTGCCTCCGTATAGCTACCCAACTGCTTCTTTAGAGATGCGTAGATTAGATCATACTCTGAAACTTTCTTCCCTTTTTCATCCACTAGGTAAACATACTCTTCAAATTGTAGAGTGTCAAATATAGCACCAGTGCCCTCTTGAATATTCATTATTTTTGAATACAAGTTCTGTAAAACATCTCGATCCCCGCTTGTTGATAGGAACATAATATACGCCGTAGTTTCTCTTTCCTGTCCTAAACGCCAGACTCTTCCAATTCGTTGTTCAAGTTTAATTGGACTCCACGGAGCCTCATAGTTTATAACAACACTTGCCACTTGGAGGTTCAAACCCTCACTTGCCACATCAGTAGAAATTAAAACCATCGCATCCCTTTTTAGCCTCTCATTAATCTCTGAAAAGTCTCCTTTGTCCTTTCCAGAAATCGTGAGAATCTCGTCGTCCCTCAAATAAATCCCGTTCTCACGAAGGTATTTTGGCAATGCCTCCTTCAAGTGTTCAAGAGTATCAACATATTCGGTAAATACTACAACCTTCTCTCCATTTTTCAAGTGAGTGGCAATTATATTTGCTAGGGCTTTGACTTTGCTATCTTTCCCAGAGACCTTGTAGCCCAGTCTGATTATCTCTTCCAGGCTTTTCCTTTGACTTGTACTCAGTGCCCCCGAATATTTCTCGAGGATCGAATAAACAATGTTGTCAATTTCGTCCTCATATTCTTCGAGCTCGATCTCATCAAAACTCATGGCAAAAAGTTTGCTCAGATAATTGTTAATTTCATCTTGCGAGTACCTTGGGGGCTCGCTTGCAGTTCCCACGATTTTTGTTAAAGTCTTCAATGCTGCTTGGATACTCGAAGAAGCCCTTTTCCTCAAAAGAACAGCCAAGAGGGCTTGCACTGAGTATTTTTCTGAATCCCTAACCATTTCTTCCAAAACGCCTTCGAGTTTTTCATAGTATTCCTTCTCTTCAGGGTCAACATCCACGACTACTGCCCTGAACTCGCAGCCTTTGAAAATTTCTTTGCCTTCTAGATTGTTAACTATCCTCTTTGTCCTCCTAAACAGGATTGTATCGTGGGTTCTTTTATAGAACCCGGGCTTGTGAAGTTTTCCGTAGTCTTCAACGAGGGTTGGATCGATCAAGCGAAGTCTCGCAAGATAGTCTTTTGGATCCCCGCGGTGGGGTGTTGCGGATAGCAATAGTAGGTGTCTCTCTTTTTTCTCCGCGAGTTTTCTCACGAGTTCATACCTTTGCGTGCCAAGGGTTACGTTATGAGCCTCATCTACAATCACGAGATCCCAGTCCACGTCAAGTATTTTTCTAGCGTGTTCAGTTCTTTTAGCGAGGTCTATTGAGATTATAATGTATTTTCCATTTGAGAAGCGCAACTCTCTCTCAAGGTCTGCACCGCTCTTTACAACCCGTGGAATTCCACCCACTCTTTTAACTTCAGACTCCCACTGCTTCAAAAGAATCTTGGGCACTAAAACAAGTATTCTTTTAACCTCGCCTCTCAGTTCAAGGTATCTCGCGATTGCCAAGGCTTCTATTGTTTTCCCCAAACCAATTTCATCTCCAATCAAAAGCCTCACGGGTCTAGTCATGACCGCATGATAAAGAAGGTGTATCTGGTGCAAGAAGGGCTTGATTTCCACGCCTGGATACCTATTCAGGGAATAGAAGAAAAGAGGAGGGGTCCCTAATACAACTTCTCGAAGCAATGCGTTCTTTGTTTCCTCGCTCACTTCTGTATCACCCCTTCAACTTCAAGGAATAGCCGAGCCAGGTGCAATAGTTTCCTTCTATCCTCATGCTCCCACCAAGCATTCTTGAAAGTGGCTGCCCAGTAGCGTAGTGCAATTGGCTCCATCTGCAAAACATGATCTTCCAATCTGGCCCATTCTGAGGGTTTTCTGAGCACCTGCATGCCCATAGCATACAGGTATAGTCTGAGGTATGCGTAATCGTCTTGCCCGACTAGTGTTAGTCTCTTTTTGCCCTTTACTTCAAAGCCGAGTCTCTTTGCGAACTCTATGAACTCGGGTAAAAATATTCTGGCGACTCCTTCCGATTTTGCCTTCACGTACTCGACGCCCTTTGAGGTCCTCAGCGGTACTATGGGGATAAACTCCGCGAGCTTGTGTTCGCGCTTTACTGGGGTTTGCACGGGCCTTGCATACTTTATTTTTATCATGTACTTGTTCTTGAGCTCCTCCATGCTTCATCCCTCCTTTTTGATCTTGAAAATGGCTTTTCTTGCCAGCGGCCGTAGTGCTTCAACCCACCACTCGTCAATAGTGATCTCCTCCAATGGTTCGATGTCAATTTTTGTGCTAACTTCAAGGTTGAGAAGTGGTTTGAAGTCTTTCACGGGCTTGATGAGCTCTCTGAGCAAAGCTACGTCGAGATTTCTAAATGTAGCCTCATACTCATACGGTTCTGCGATTTCAACGTGTCCCGTTGCGATTCCTTCTAATGTTTCTGGGATCCTTTCAAAGTCTTCAAGCGTTGATATATTCTTTATCTCAAGCAGCTTGCTTCCAATGTGTTCTTTTGTTATCTCAGGAACCTCAACCACGTCGGTTCTTGGGATCAGGGTGACTTCATCGGACTTTGAAAGCCCATCCGCCCTCACGGTTATTCTATAACGCCTCTTCTCTTTTGGAATTTCGAGCGTCCATGTTGTGCTAAACGGCACTTTACCACCTGTGGATTCAAGTTCTCCCTCTTCAACTTCTAATTCAACCTCAAACTCTTCTCCGCCCGTCAATGGGGTTACTTCTACTCTAATTTCTGCCAGGCTTCCCGGTTTTCCTTCAACTGACTTTGGATATAGTTTTACCAAAAAGTCTCTCTCCTCCTCGATGAGTATCTCCTCATATTTCCTCACAATATATCCGTAAAGCAGCGACTCATAATTGTCCTCTTTGATCCTATATCTCTCCCCTTCTTTCTCAACTAAATCTCTGAGCAATCGTGGTTCTGAAGTGGGCGTTTCATACACTTCAAACCATACTTTAATGAGTTTGTTGCCACGTACTTCTTCCTTTTCTTCAGGTAGGATGCTATTTATTTGCTCTTCAAGCGCCTCGCGAGCTGGAATAATTAGATCACCATCTCTGATGGAATCGATTTCGCCCCTCTCCTCGTGTAATGGCGGGCGTTCATTGTAAATTCTCTTGAATATTACCCTGTCTCCCCTCTTGATACCGATTTTTAGGTTCACTACTCCATCTTTTATTGCGTCTTTCAGCTTCGAATCCTCCACCATTGGGAGCCTTGTGTTGGATTTAATTATCCTTCTCAGTTCTTCAAAAAGAATTCTCCTTCTTTCGAGGTTTATGTTGGCTTTGTCTTTTAGATATCTTGAAAGCCCATCGAAATTAATATCCGTCTCAATCTTTCTAGCCTGAACAAGTGCGTCGTACACGTTTTGCACGATTGACTTCGATGCTGGGGATGCGTTGGTTGTTGAAACATCATCGTCCTCCGGATATGCAACAACGCCAAAAGCCTCTACTGAAGATTCTTCTAAATTCCCTAGGGCGGTTTCTTGAGTCCTCCTTGCTATGCTTGTTTGTACTTCTATGATCTGCTTTCTTTCAAGAGGATCCCTTCCATAATTTCCATATTTGACTTTAATTTCCTCTTTGACCTCATCACAAGCGATAATTTCTGCAGTATAGTCCATGAGCTTCTCAAGAGAGCCATTTTTCATATATGCAACCACGGTCGTGTTCTTGTACGTTTTTGTTCCCGTGCCTGACTTGTACAGGATATTCCTCAGAACATCCTTGCTCACAAAGTTTTCCTCTTTTAACAGTATTAGGAGCTTGTAATCCTCCGAGTCCACCAACTCCTCCTGCACTTCCCTGGTAACTATAATGTTTTTCTCACTAAAGAAAGGTATTTTATGATCACTTCTCTTTCTACCTGTTACACTGCCCTTGAACACCATTTTCTCTATGTAATCCTCAAGTCTTGCGAGAACTTCTCCTTTACGCGATTCAAGTATTTCTTTTTTCTTTGAGTTAATCATTTCCCGCACGTTAGCTATGCGCCAAAACCAGAAACGACCATCATCGCTAGTGTTTAGGTAAATAAACTTTCCGGCTTTTGTTAACAGGCCAACCACATCTGCAATATCAGTTGGAAGCCATCCTTCTTTTTCGAACAGGTTGTGCTCATATACCGCCTTTGCGATTGTCTGTCTTGTTGGGAACACTGGAAGCGGAGTTGGTTGGTCATAGGGGAATGTCTTCAAGAATATGTATGTGACTATTATCTTCCCAAGCTCCCCCTTCAACTCTTTTCCAAAGTTAGAATCCGCGAGGTCTTGGTCAACAACAACTCCATAACTGCTAAAGTCTATTTCAACATCAGACTTTCTTGCGAAAAATGAACCCCTAATGCGGTTGTCCTTGAGAGGAATGTGGTAGGGCATTATCAAGGAAGGTGCAAAGCCTGTCTCTTCGTATTGCCTCACTAAATTCCTAACCACAATTCTAGTTATTCTGACCATATCCCTCGTCTTTTGCAAGCCAACCCTCTCAATGATGGTTCTCAAAACCGAGATGTACTCCGGATGGAATGGATACGTATTCTGAATATCATTAATAACATCTGAAGCCATTCCAAAAACTTCCTCGTTGGACGTATAAACATCCCTGTAAATCGAGATTACTTCATCCTTTCCTTTTATAGTTTTGAATATCTTCTTTTTCAGAACTTCGGCAATTTCTCCGCCAGCTGGGCCTTCGGTACGAAGGGGAGAGAACGTTGCGTGCCCCGCGGACCTTGATAATCCTTGCCAGAGTGAAATTACAACTTCGTTATCATACTCTTTTTCAACTTTCAGGCTTTCACTGACCGGTAGAGTCACCACAAGGGCTGTGTTGCTCCCATAAATCGCAGTCGCCAAGACATCAAAAAACATTGCTCCATTCTTGGCATATCTCCTATCTCTCTCGTTGTCGCTGTTCTTTAAATGGCTGAAGTGGTGGGCGATCTCATCCACTAATAGGAGGACTTTTTTGTCCTCAAAGAGCTTTCTAATCGTGCTCACAGCAGGGACTGTCAAGTTATCATCGTCGGCCCTAACTAAATAATACTTGCCAAGAACGTGGCCAAGGTATCCCCACACCGTCTGAACCTTGTATGCCCCAAAATCGAGAGGATTGCTTGGCTGTCCAATGTTCTCTTTTCCATAGATTACGACAATCTCGACGCTGGCATTCTCGAGCCTCTCAGCGATTGCCTTTATTCTCTGCACCTTCTCCTCGGGATAACCTGCCAGAACTTCATCGTCTAGTAGTGCCTCAGGATTTCTAAACGCGTGGTAGAGTGCCAGCAATGTGTGGGTTTTACCACCACCAAAGAGAGAATAAACAAGATACACATTCTGTTTGGACTTGCCCTCGAAAGTATCAAGCAGCCTCTCGAAAATGTCGAGCATCGAGTCTGTGAAGTACGTCCTTCTAAAGAACTCTACTGGGTCTGAGTAAATGTATGGAGACTGCCCAGTCACAACGTCGCCGATTTCGGGAGCAACTTGGCCGTCAAGACTCTCATCCATAACGTCCTCTCTAACTTCAAGAAACTGCCCCAACTTGGTCATACAACAACACCCCCCGATAAAATACCCACGAGCCTATTAATTAAATAAAGCTCCAACAGTCCTTTGTCCTTCAATTCTCTTTCATATTCCCTAACGTCGCCCCCGAGCACTCTCCTGTAATACCTGTGTATCAAGAATGCCATGTTAATGGCTTCCTCAACTTCGGCTGGGGCTTTGGACTTCAATTCTTCAAGGATCCGGCTGAACTCCTCTTTTGGCAGGATGTATGCGTAGTACTCGAGCAAGTGCAATGCATCTACTGACGTCCTGATCTTGGGGTCTTTCATATTGATTCCCCGCTCGGAGAGAAGGGCTTGAATATCATATGGTTTGGGCAGTTCATTCTTTTTGGCTATCAAATCAACCGTGTAGAGTGTAAATTCTTTCTTGTCGGAACTACCGGTCTCTTTTAATACCGCAAGCCCTTTCTTCTTCTGTGATGCTGTAATCTTGTCTATATCAACACCCGTTGCAAGCCTCAGTAGCACGATGTCATTGGGGCTCAAACTCCTGCTACCAAAGAGTATCTTGTACGCAGTGTAGAATACACCATAATTCGATGAAACACTCCTTCCAGATTCACCCGTTGCAATAGCGTTTATTATGCTCAAAATTGTCGATGGGTACACGTACTTTTCTAGGAGCTCTTTTGTAGATATGCTGCCAGTGGACCCATAGACTTCCTCGTACTTCGTGACTTCTTCAAGGATACCGGCCATTGTTCCATACAACAAATCAAGCTCTTGATAACCGTGATCGATTAGCACTCTCGCGGTCTCCTCTCCTTTCACCCTCATCTTTTGGAGAAGATCCCTGATTGAGATTTCCCTCTCCTTCCGTTCAACATTTTTCCATACTGCGACGATTGAGGTATCTAGAGATAGCTTGCCCCTGCTGACTATATTAGTCTCTGACTCTGTCGTTAATGGAATCGCCCTCGTTATCTGGAGCCCAGCCCTCTTCCACCCAGCCTCTAAAAGGTTCGCCCACGAAGCCGGGTCGGTGTGGGCATAATACGTAACGATCAGC